>DATGLT010000111.1:0-8093 GCA_035294005.1 Verrucomicrobiia bacterium | reverse complement strand
TACCGTCCTGGTTAAGGTGTTAATCCTTCCAACTTCCCTATTTGTCCCGATATCCGCATTCGTGGAGGCAACGTCCCCCGGCAGCTCGGAACTGATCTGGCCCGCTTCTGACATTTCCTTCGCGGCCTCACCGTAAAGCTCTGACCGTCGCGCTCGCTGTTCATCGCGACCCCGCCGCTTCTTCAAGAAGTCATAGTATCTGTCGATATTTACCTGCTGTGTGCCGATTTTTTGTATCTCCTCCGCCCTTGCAGCCTCAGGTGACAGCAGGCCATAAGCAGCCGTGTACTTTGCCGAGAAAACGGAACTATCCCAAGGCCCCATCTGACCGCTCTGGTACGCGTCAAGTTCATCAATCATCTTGTTGCGCTCATCGATTTCCTTCCTTGCAGCCTCGGCGCGCCGCTTCAGATCTTCCTCGGTTTGATTATCATCCTCAGCGCTCCCGACCTTTATGCGCCCAGCTGCGGCAGCTTTCAGTTGCGCGTCCAGTTGGAGGTTGGCTCCGCGCCGGGCCTTTTCATTCAGCGCGTTCTTCTGAGATGATTCGTCGATTTTCAGGCCAGCCGCCGCGTAGCGGTTCTCTATCTGCAGCCGCTTGGATTCATACTCGCCTTCCGACATTGACCCCTTAGCGCCCTCAAGTTGAGCCAGCTCAAGTCCTTTGTTCGCATCCAAAAGCTTTTTCTGACGCTCGGTCTCTTCGGTCATTTTTTTGGCATGCCGGTCGGCGGCCGCGTCGACCGACTCGTATGCCTCGGCAGCTTTCCTGATCTGTTCCCCGTAGTTCTTCCAAGCTTCGGCCGCCGCATTGACGTGGCCTACTTTGGTTGGAGTGATATCGGGAAGTTCGACATTTCCAAAAAGCGCGGTCAATTCCTTCATCCGGTAATTCCAAAGCGCGAAAGCCGCCGTGATGCCGGCCACGACCAACGTCAGCGGATGCAGCGCCATGTGCGCGATGTGGTACAGCTCCGGAAATTCCATCCGCAGACCCTTGACGATCTGCCTCAGCTCTGAATGCTTAAGCCCGCTTTCCCCCGCGCCTTTGGCAATCTCCTGATGCGCCTGCGCGCCAGCCTTGCCCATCTCACCGAGGGCCGCTCCACCCTCCTGGCTGGCGCTCTTAATGCCGGCCGCGTCCCCCGTAATAAGGATCTTAAATTCCCGATCAGCCATTCGAAACACCCAACCTTTCAAAAATGCCGTTTGTGGCGCTCAAGACTCCTTTCAGGAATGCTCTGAAGCTTGCATTACAGCTCTGAACAACCCTGTTTGGTCGCTTCCTGCTACCTAGACACCCCCCAAATCGTCCTGGGGCAAAATAGAGGGGTTCGGCCAATCGACCGGATTGGGTGTCCTGAAGCGTTTTAGGGGAATTCACAGTAACCTCCGATCGCGAATGAAATTGACCACGCTGGCAAACTCGAACCTCGGGGATCCCAACGGGCCCGGACCATGCGGGGTGCCTTTTACAAACCGGATTTCCCCAGCCCGTCCTAGACTTATAATGTGATCCGTCCCTGTGTTGAAAGAACGAGCGATTTTTGCGGCCGTGATTTCCGGGCCGTCTTCCGGGAAAATCAACGGCAGAACGCGGTTGAATTCATCTTCGTCGGAAGAGGCGAACGGGCCGGGCTCACCGGCCAAAAAAGCGTTAACCGACTCTGCCAATACTCGAACCTCCCGGTTTCGCGGGCTCAAGCCAATATTCCAAGCCCAAGCCAGGGATCCGTCCTCGATAAGGGCAATGACATCCTCCTGGCGGCTTACGGGAATCAGGGAGAGAACCGTGGACGCGCAAAGCAGGGGACGTCGAAAAGTGACCTTCTGGAAATTACCCGGTCCGCCTGGTGATGATGGGCAAATCGGAAACAGTTTCCCTTTTGTCATCGCCCATCCTCCAGCGTGCTGAGCAATCGACGAAGCCGCCCGCCCTTTGCTTTTATTTGGAGCCTGGCCTTGTGAAATTTGCGGATCTCCAACCGCTGCGTACGCGACAACGCACGATAGAAGGGGTGGACGCTTAAAGTTGTGCTAAGCCGGCGATGTGCCGCTTCCATTGAGAATATTCCATCGGCCTGACACTGGCTCACGAATTCAGCCAGTAGGGCTCCGGAAGCTTTGGAATGCTTCTTATAGTAGTGGAGAATGAGAGCGTTGTCCCCGTCTCGCCGCCAGGCGTAATACAAGCCAGCCAGCCTGGAACGGGAAAACCGAATGGGCTTTCCTTCGCGGTAACGCCTGAGGGTCCACCGCACCGGAACAGCCCGAATCGCGCGGCGTACCGGTACCCCTGCCTTAACCTGGTCTTCAACCCAATTGAAGATGCGCTGCAGTCTGCTGAGTCGGCCGTCTTTTCGACTGGAAACGGTCTGCGCCGACCTGGTGGAGCCCGCAGTTATTGCGCCAGGATCGCCACAACTGCAAGCAGCTGGGGCCAGATCGGTTCCGCGATTCTCGTTGGTGCTTTGCATTGGCGGGGCAAACCCATCAAAGCCAATGTGCTTTCGATAGCCTCGTCAGGAACACCATTTGTGCCCGCTGCCTGGCCAAGGCGACACCAGCGGGACCAATAGCCGCCTTGGCGGTTTCACATTTGGTGTGTACTCTGACGAAATCATCCGATGGTAAATCTTATGGGATGGACAGCTGCAGGGTGGCAAACCACGTGGTTTCCCTCGCATCAATGCGACCGCGATTGATGAGCCGCACCTGGCGAACGTTCTTGGCAATCTGGCTAACATCAGAAGCCATGATTTCGATGTCCTCATGCAGCGCTACCAGGTAGCCCTCCGGCGCGCCAAAAGACGCGATTTTCTGACCGGGAGCATCAATACCAGGGGCCTGAATGGCCCACGTAACGGGAAAGCCGACAAGTTCAAATTCCCCTTCGGTTTCAGCAGGCGTTTTCAGTAAATATTTTGGCCCCTGCCCATCCCTCAACATCATCAGCTTTGGCAGAAATGCCGGCGAAATAGTCCAGCGCGGATTGCGAGTCAGGGCAGAGGGTGCGACGGCGGCAATAACCCCAATGAAGTCGGCACGGGTAAGGCCGGCAATGCTGTTCGCCACAGCCATAGAGCTTGCCACATTCGGATTCTGGAAAATGCCGACCTGGGCGCCGTTTGTCTGATCATTTACCCCATTGCCTTGGAACAGCGCATAATCAACAGCCCGGCCGTGCCCCTCGATCATTGCCCGTAACAGGGCTTCTTCGAAAGTGACTTTGCCGTCCTGAACAAGTTCCATTGAGACCTCAACAAGACAGGCGATGGTGTTCGACAATTCGGTGACCTGGGCGCCGCTAATGCTGGTGTCAGCCGGCAGTTGCGTGTTTCCCTGCGCAGACGGGGTGATAAACACAGCGCTGGCCGGTTGGGTGATCTTCGCATACCCCATCGTGATCCCGCGCAGAACGCGGACGGCGGCAGCGAATTTGTAGGCCGAGTAATCGTAGCTGGCGTACAGGATATACTCGGACACGTCTTTCGCTATGACCAATCCGGTTCCAAGGCCGCTGTCGCCAGGCGCGACGCCAACAGTAAAGGCCTTCTCCATGCCATGCGGAATGCCTGGTTCCCGATGATTTGTCGTGATGCGGCGGGCCAGCGCTTTGATAATCTCCGCTTTCTCAGGATCTGCAAGGATCGCCGCTACAGGATCGACGCCGCGTGCCATGGCCATCGCAGAAAGCGAGGCGCGGCGCACCTGATTAAAATCGCCGCTTCGTCGTGAGAGTTCGAGTCTATCGAAAACTCCTTTTGTGGTCCCGGTGAGATTTTCAAATTGAGTGAGGAATGATGCAGATTTCATAATTGGCTGTTTGGTGGTTTGGCCGTACGCCCGATCGAGCCCGTCTTTTTGAGCGTCGTATTGCTCGGGAGTCAGTTTCCCCTCGGAGCGGAGCTTGTCTAATGCGGCGATCAACGTCTCGTAAACCTCAAGCGGGGTCATTGACTTCGTTGAACTCGGGGAAGAAAGATCGAACGATCGTTTGCTTCGATCGGCCCATTGGCTGGTTTCCATTACCACGTCATCGAGCGTGTAGTGATCTGTCCTCATGAACTCACGCCAGACCGAATGAAATTGCACAGGGAGGTCAATTTCATCACGCTGGCCAAGGCCGGAAGCGATCTGGCGATTGCCCCACTCCATGAAGTCATCTTGTTGGCCGTGGTTGCCGGCAGTTTCTGCTTTCTCGAACAGAAACTGGGCGAACGGGTAGATAGTTTTGACGCGGATCTTCATATGCGGGCGAAATTCAAAGCTTTTCGAAAAATCGCGCCAGCGCGTTGTATTGAGCCTCTTCAATCTCAAGCTCCTCACCGGCCTGGAGTAGCCGATCAGGATATTCCCCAAGAGAGGCGAGACTCATCTTTGGCGCCTTCTTCGTATTCTTTAGGTTCAGAGCGGGGAGCGTTACGTCGTTTAGCACGCGAACCTTGATTTTCTTCAATGTTGCCTCTGATGCGGCCGGCCGCTGCTCTACAAAGCTCTCCGCTTCACGCTCATCCCATCCGAACAATCTGCACTGCTCTTGGCAGTGGGAAAGAAACCGCTGCGCCAGCGCGATCCGTTGTTCGGCACGAATGCGCCGATAGTCCCCCAGCTCGAAGAAAGCCCGTTGTGTTTCGGAAACTGCGGGGATGTGCTGACGCGCGAAATCTCGCCTGGTGAGCCGCTCCTTTTCAACGCCTCCAAAAAACGGATTAACGGCCACGATGAACCGATCGAAGGTAGCATCCGCTTTGTTCTTAACAAAGCTGTTCCACCTGCGGACATCGTCCCGCAGCTGGTCGCTAATCTCCTCCTCAACAGTTGTTAGCTCCAGGTTTAATTGAGCCAGGCGCTCTGGAATGAGACCTGAGCGAGTGGCGATTTTCCCTAACTTATCGAGCTCCTTTTCGACGTTGCCGCTCCTGACAGCGGCGCTCACTTGTTGAGTAGAGATTTCCTTTAACTGCTTGGCCGCTTCAATCTCGGACAGCAGCCGCGGCCGGTTTTCTAATAACGAACGTAGTTTCATGGTGATGTGTGTTTGGATTTTGATGTGCGCCGGCTGCTTTTGCCCTGGACCACCTCGGCGCCGGTCTTTGTGAAAATATTCCTCCCCAAAGCACGGTTTATCGCTGCCTTGCCCTGCCATGCAGGGTATTGAAGAGTCAGAATATTTGTTACGGTTGCTCGTTTCAGGCCCGTTTTTCGAGCCAGATCGTTATGTGACCACCCCAGCACTGCAAGCAATGCCCTGGCCTGGGCCGCCTGGCTCCGGTCCAGCTGGGATGGATATCTATTGTTCATGGCTTCGATGCTCTCTTCTTGATGTTCCGCACTATGATATTTGTCATGTTCGGCGGGAGCATAGTTCCATGAATCCGACAACGCAACAACGATCTTTCTGAGTTTTCGCCAGGTCGATACCATTGCGGTCGACGATGCCGCGAAAGACGCCTTTACCCGAAAGCGAGAGAATTATTTGCGCTCGGGTGCGAAACTTTCGGAGGGAAGTTTTGCAACTTTCCCAAACCGTCGCGGCTAAAAGGCTAGGGATCGACAGCACGCGCTTGGCGTCTTATGAACATGCCCGAGTTCCCATCCGGTTTGGGTTTGCTGAGAAGTTCGCGTCTACATTTAATGTTCGTTGGGGATGGTTGGCTGAAGGAACATCGCCAAAACTCCATTACTGCAAAATTCCTCGTGAAAAACGGTCGATTCTGCAGTCTGAAGCGCTTTTTTCCGAAGTCTGGAAAGAGCACCTGCGCCCGATGTTCTCAGAATCGGAGAGGGAGATGTTGCAGCAGGCTATTGCAATTGCCAGCAAACCACCGCCGGCTTTGCCAAGCGAGAAAGAGACGCGCGATCTGCTTCTGTCGGTTCAGGAAAGAATAAAAACAAAATTCGAATCGATGGACCGTTCTATGCGATGGTCGTTCATTAAATCCCTGCACGTTTCTATCAGTGAATTCCTGACGGAATCCCAGTTTCCCCAAGAACCCGACGATGATTGGCAAGAGAGTGAAAACTTCGGCATTGACGAAATTACCGCATCCGATAACAATGCCGATGTGAAGTCACCAATGAAGAATCTGCTGTGGCGGCTTAATAGGGCTACAGCCGAGCGTGGAATGAAATCCAAGCTCGCCAAAGTAATGGGGGTTCCTCTCGCGAATGTTTCACAATGGCTGTCTGGTGAAAGAGAGCCAGGCGGCGAAACCACGCTCAAACTGCTGGACTGGGTCGACCAGCAAGAGCGTCACCAAAAATAAATCCCCGGCCGTGCGTCACCACGGCCAGGGCTAAGACCCATCCTCCGGAAATCAAAAGTTCATATGAAAACCAAAGGGCGAATCTTCTTAAATAGTAGCGCAAAAAACGGTGTATCGCAACTTCCAAAGGGCACCATGGAAGGGGCCGTCTCCCAAACGCCTCGGCTAGTTGATTTCACTGGCGGCCGCGCTCCGGAACGCAAATGGACCCAAGCCGAGATTGAAAAATATCAACGGATGCGCCAGAGGAAACTCAACAATCCTGTGGATTTTGAACCGACTGGAATTTGGTTTCCGGAGCGTTCGGATGCTCAGTTGCTTGATTTCATCAGCCTGGTTGTGGTGGACAACGAGTCGACCCTGAGTACCGTTGTTGACGCCGCAGCTTCAAATGATAATCGGTTCTGGGCTATCGGACTGGCCGAGGCTATTACGGCCGCGAAGGCTGTTGCCCGCCGTGCTCTCTATCACGGGTTGCGCGCAGCTCCAGGGATTGAAGATGAAAAGGAGGGGCGTAGACGGGAGCCAATGCTTTTGGAACTGCACGGATTCTCTGGGCTCATGGCATACGACGACACCAGGCTTCTCCATCACATCTGCTCTGTGCTTTGTCATTTTCGGGAAGAGATCCTGCAGATTCAGAAAACGCTGGCGGGCGAGCCCGAGCTTCGGATGGCCGAGACTATGGCTATTGCTGAACTGGTTGAAGATCGCGGCCGCGGCCTGGAGGAAGTTGAAAAAGCGGAAGAAACCGGACACCCCACTACTCTTCAACAGCTGGTTTTGACCTGCAAAACGCGCTCAAGCCGCGTTAAGGGGCTGAAACCTTTTTAAAAAGGGACAGCGCGACCTATCAAAAAAACGCCGGGGCCTTTTTTGGGACCTGGCGTTTTTTAGTGCCCCGGAAAGATTTGCAACTGTTGCAAAAGTTTTGGGGCTCCCACGGGTTACGCGAAGAAGGCCCCCAGTACCGTCGCATTTTGTGGGGGGCGGTCTCCGGATTTCTTTCTAACCCCTTCGTTTAACTTCCCTGAACGACGGCTGAAAGCCCGTTTCCGCCAACTAAAACGACCTGGAAAATTGCACTGTCGGCATTCCTTACACTTAACCCGATAACGTTAAAAACAGGTTCCAGGTTCCACCCCTCCAGAGCGGCGGTGATTCTGTCCGGATCGCTGTTCCAAATGTTTGGCATCAATGACTTACGTTTGGAACTCGGAAACCGGACAACACACAATAAAACCGGACAGAATCGCTGGCTGTTTTTTACGTAAGTGGCTGAAACACGCGCTATTTCGGGCTATTCGTCCCAATTATGGGAAATCCGGACAACATTGCCGCCGTCTCTCAATTTCCCTAAAAAAATGGTGGGCGAGACAGGACTTGAACCGGGATTCGACTTTCGCCTGTTTTCGCCAACATGCATCAGGACTCGGTAAAACCGGCCTAGAATGCACTTCGCGCTTTTTGCGATGATGAACCAAAATGCACGGTCATGCATGTTTCCTGTCAGCGTTTTGTCAGCAGTTTTTCTCTCCGCTTGTTGCTACTGAGTCACCGGGAACACCGCTACTCCCACCAACCACGCCTCTCAGCTGCCCATGCCGATGCGCCAGGAACCACCCGCCCACCGCCAAACCCACCGCGCCCAAAATCAACAGCTCATTCCCCACAATCAGCGACGGCAACACCATCAGCGCCACACCGCCAAGCACCATCGCGGCGCTGGTCGTCACACTCCCGATGATTAACTTGAGCGGCGGATAAAACAGCGACGCCAGCCCAAACACAAACAGACCGAGCCCCACCCAAACAATCCCTCTC
>DATGLT010000110.1:0-19848 GCA_035294005.1 Verrucomicrobiia bacterium | reverse complement strand
GGTTTGACGAAGCCAACAACATTCAATGGGCGCGGCACCTAGAGGAATCCGGTGTCCACGTGGTCTACGGGCTGGTCGGTTACAAAATTCACGCAAAGAGCTGCCTGGTTGTGCGACGCGAGGGCCACCAAATTCGCCGATACGTTCACCTCGCCACCGGGAATTATAATCCCGCCACCGCCAAGCTCTATACCGATATCGGCCTGCTGACCTGCAAACCTGATTTTGGAGAAGACATCACAACCTTTTTCAACCTCTTGACTGGCATCTGCCAGTTCCAGCCATTGCGAAAGCTGCTGGTCGCGCCGTTCGAGCTTCACGACAGGTTGCTGCAACTCATCGGGCGCGAAACCGAGCACGCCCGCAGGGGTCTCCCGGCCAAAATCATTGCCAAGCTCAATTCCCTTGCCGAGAGACAAGTGATCGAGGCGCTTTACGCAGCCTCACAGGCGGGAGTTGAAATCGATTTGATCGTGCGCGGTATCTGCTGCCTCAGGCCCGGCGTTAAAGGACTCAGTGAAAACATCAAGGTCCGGAGCATCGTTGACCGTTTTCTTGAGCATAGCCGCGTCTATTATTTCGAGAACGCCTGCCAGCCCAAGGTCTTTGTTGCCAGCGCCGATTGGCTCCCGCGCAACTTTTTCCGTCGAATCGAACTGGCGTTCCCGGTCGAAGATGGCGTGCTTCGAGAGCGGCTCATTAATGAAATCCTCGCAGTCTCGCTAGGCGACAATACCAAGGCCCGCTTTCTCCATAGCGACGGACATTACGAGCAGGCTCGGCCCTCCGGAAAAGAGCCACACCGCCGCAGCCAGTTCGAATTCGTTTCTCGCGGGCTGGCCACCGCCCAGGAGACGGTCAAATCCGTCGATGGCAAATCTAAATTCCCGCGCGTCAAACTAGTCACCTCGCCCTTTTCGAGCGCCCGAAAAACGGCTGCGGACTAAAGGCCTCCGCGCGCGTTCCTTCCACGAATTTACAGGTGCGTCACTGCTGGACGTTCTTGGCATTATCGCCCCCCGCTGAAATCGACAAATCCCTTCCGACTGCCATGACGGGCAACCGAGCGACCGAGGGCAGGTGATGAATATGTCGTGGTGCGAGGCTCTGCGGGGACGCAACCTGAGCGCCGTCTGAAGGCTGATAAACGGAGGGTCGGGCTGCCGAAAGCCGGCCCGGCTAGCCATTGCCGGAATCAGCAGCAAGCGAAAAATCCCAGGGGGTTGGGGGGACAGCGTCCCACGACACAGCGGCAAATGATATTGAATTTTCTACTTTATTGGATTAGTATTCTGAAACTCAGCCCAAAAACGAGAATCAAGCCTTTCGGATCGGTAATGCATTATGCGTACTCTCACGATTGACTTCCTTGGACGGCGGTCCTTACTGCCCCCTCGGCTTGCCTTTGCTCCTATATTGCTATTGGCCTGGTGCGGTGGCGGAGCTGGCGGGCTGGCCGCGCAACCCGGAACCTTGGACACTAATTTCGCTCCCGTGATCACCGGTTATCCGTTCGTCAACCTCAACACGATGTTACTGCAAACGAACGATCGAGTTTTGTTTGGCGGCTCATTTACCAACGTGAGCGGCTTTTCTCGCAATGGGATCGCGCGACTAAACCCCGATGGGAGCGTGGACGCCGGGTTTGATCCCGGCAAGGGAATCAGCGGCGGGTTCGGCTCGGTGAACGCGATCGCGGTGCAACCGGCTGATGGGAAGGTCCTCATCGGCGGGAGTTTCACCAGCGTCAACGGAACGAACCGCACAGGCGTGGCGAGATTGAATGCCGACGGCAGCCTCGACCTGAGTTTCAATCCAGGCACCGGTGCGGATGGCACAGTCAAAACTATTGTCGTCCAACCTGATGGGAGCATCCTGCTCGGCGGGAGCTTTTCGACGGTTCATGGCAAGAGCCGAGGCCGCGTGGCGCGGCTGGACACTAGCGGCAACCTGGATACGAATTTCGTTAGCGGCATGGGAGCCGACGCCGAGGTCGATTGCCTGGCGCTGCAGCGCGATGGCAGCGTCATTATCGGTGGACGCTTCACACATTTTAACGGGGCGAGCCAGCCTCGCATCGCTCGCCTGAACGGCACCAATGGCGCCGTGGACGTGAGTTACAACGTCGGCGTTGGTGCCAGTGATGTGGTAAACGCGTTGCTGCTTCAACCGGATGGGAAGGTCCTGGCCGGCGGCGGATTTACGAACATAAACTCGGCGAACCTGTTTGCCATCGCGCGATTGCAGACGAACGGGGTAGTGGATCCCAGCTTCGCCACGAGCGTAGATTACCTCGCCTACACCTCTGTGTTCGCTCTTGCGCAGCAGTCCAATGGCAAGGTGTTTATCGGCGGGAGCTTTACCTCCATAGGCGGGGTGGGTCAGCCGAGCTTTGCCCGGTTGAATGCCGACGGCACGCTGGACAAAGGCTTCGTCCCTGATTTGCCAAACAATGGAGTCTTGGCCGTGGGTTTGCAGTCCAGCGGCGATGTCATCCTCGCGGGACCTTTCATTATCACCGACGCCCACGGGAACATGCAAGGCTACGTGGCGCGCCTCCACGGCGATGTGGCGTCGGCGCCGCCGGCGCACCCGCTGCTGAGCAACCTGCAGCCGCTTCCTGGCGCCATCCGGTTCACGGTAAACGGCGAAGCCGGACGGAGCTACATTATTCAGACTACCCGGGACTTCGCGACTTGGGCGCCGCTTGCGACGCAGATGCAGGCCACCGCTTCCCAGGTGTTTAGCGATAATTCGGTGGGGGGCGTGGACCGCCGGTTTTACCGTGCCTTGGTTGCGCCCTAGAAACCCCCACCGTAACCTCCCCGAGGAGAGGGTGCTGTCGGTTGTCATTTGTCTAAATAGTCAGGGTCACGTCGCATTGCTCTTCAAGGCGTTTCGGCCTCCACCGAAAACCAAGCCTTCAACGCCTTATCCTTTCCCTCTATTGGGGCTAAACAATGTTCGCAAAAAGCTCATGGGGGTTCTTCACTACGCCGCTCCGGTTGGCTTGTCGATTGCGTCTCGCTGCTTCCAATTGCGCCTTGGCCGGCCGTGGGTGCGATTTGGAATGAGTGGGCTGGCGAACCTGGTGAATTCCTGTCTCGGCTTTGGCCATCACTTTGTTCGATGGCCAGTTTTAGTTTTTCGATTAACACCAGAGCATGAGGGAGCCGTAAAGTGCAGCCATGAAAACAAACCCATCAGCTCGTCGGGTCGTCAAAATCAGAATTATGTTCCTGGGCTTGCTCATAGTTGTCATTGCAGGGCTTGAGTTTGGTCTGGGAGCATTGATGGCCTCGCGATTGGGCCAGACCGCCGCCAGTCAACGTGATGACAACCCGGTTTGCAATGTGGGCATTTCGGATTTACTGGCGGTTGCTCATTAGGATTTCGTGAAAACAAAACAGCGACACACGACACGCGGCAACTTGCTCACAACTCGTTCCCTCATCGAATGCCCGGGTAGCCACCGCTGATTTTAAAAGTCTCCGGGCATTGTCTTCCATGCATTTGACCGGTGCGCCACGGTTTGGCATTCTCGCCCTCAGGCTGGCTTCAAACGGCAAGCCGGTTCTCTCATGGCTCATCAGGAAAATGCGAAACCCGCCACCGCCCCGGCATCCGCGGCAAAGAACACCATTGCCCTTTCGGCGGATGCGGTGAGCGCATTGTCGCAATTGCTGAAGCGCCGGTGGAAGTGTTACCGAAAGCAACTGCGCAGGAGCAGGCGGAAAGTGTCGGCCAGGTCGATCCATGACGCACGCGTGGAAGCCAGGCGCGTGTTATCGGTCCTGGACCTTCTCAGGCCGTTTGTGGCAAAAAAGCGCCTGGCGAGAATCGAGCACGACCTGAAATGCCACCTGGACACCTTCGACGATCTGCGTGACGCGCAAGTGCAACTGGACGCGGTTGGAAAAATCCGAAAAGGCGCGCCCGAAGCGGGCCGTTTCCACAAGTATCTGAAACAACGCGAGCGTCACCTGCGCCGGTGGACCTGCAAACGCGCCAAACACCTCGGGCAAAAACGCCTGTCGAAACTGGTTTCCGATAGTAGAAAGGATGTGCAAGCCTGGCTCAAAGATTCCGGGCCGGCCCAGGCCAACGTGCTGCTCTCGAACGCTCTCCTGCGCGCATTTACCACTGTTGCCTCGCGCAAGGCCCGGATTGACCCAAGGAAACCGCGGACCATCCATTGCACCCGCATCGCATTTAAGCGCTACCGTTACATGGTTGAAGGGCTCGCGCCCCACGTGCCCTGGGCCGATCAGCCGTTCCTTCAGGCCATGCACGATTACCAAAGCCTCATGGGCGACATCCAGGACGCCGAAGTGCTTCGAAAGACATTTCAGAAGTTCATTCAAAAGCGGAAACCCAAAGAACAGGTCTCGGTCAAACTTGGAAATCAACTGTTGCGCAGGCGCGACGAACTCATTCGGCGATACACTCGGGCGGCGGATCAGCTCCGCGAATTCGAGCCGCCCAAATCCCGGATGCGCTCATGAGGGTCCGGGTGCAAGCCGGATGATCAAACCGGCTGCTTCTCATCTCAAACAAACATGAACATCTATATTCTGCGGCATGGACTGGCGGTCGAACCGGGCTCGGAAGGCTTTCATAAAGATTCGGAGCGGCCTCTGACGGGTAAAGGCGAACGTAAACTTCGAAAAATCGCCAAAGCGATGAAGAAGCTCTCGTTGTCCTTTGACTGCATTCTTTCCAGTCCTTATCTAAGGGCGCGACAAACCGCCCGGATTGTCGCGGATTACCTGGGTTGCGGCAAAAAACTTGAACTTACCGACGCCCTGACCCCGAGCGGCAGCCTTAAAAAGCTCATCGAAGAGGTCAACGAGCGGAAACCCAAAGCCAAGAACGTGCTGATCGTCGGCCACGAGCCCTACCTGAGCGAACTGGTTTCATTGCTTATCTCGGGGGACATCGAGGTAGCCGTGACCATGAAGAAAGCCGGGCTGTGCAGCATTACGGTCGAAGAACTGCGGCCGGGCCAATGCGCGCGGCTTGAGTGGCTGCTGACGCCCAAGCAACTGTGTCTCATGGCTTGATTGGCGGCAGCGCAGGGCTGGCCAGGCTCATTAGCGGGCGCTGGTTCGTTCCTGCATCCACGCGATGTCTCGATTGTTCGGTGAGGCCCGCCCGGCGATGTTGCCGGTGTACGTCACGGGGACCTTGGTCCGGGGGTCGAGCCATTTCTTGATCTCCGCATGGCTGTCCGCGAAGGAAAATCCGCAAGCGCCATTGTGATAGCTGGCGGGGTAGTCAACAAACTGCGCGTCAGCGCCGGTGGCGTCGCACTTCACGGCCATGTCGCCGTTGTTGATGCTGTCGGGATGCTCATCCACAAAAACCCATAATCGGCTTGGGGCGGGCACGGTCATTTCAGTCCTTTTAAGGTACCTGCGATAAGGCGGCGACCCGGTCCACCACCGATAACTGGCTCCCAGGCTATCGTCCCCAAGTGTGGTACTCATTGAGATACTGCGCACGCGCGCATATCGGCGCGACCCAATCGTTACGGCGCTCTGGTCCGCGGGGCATTTATAAACACCTGGCGTCCTGGTATACGGGGCCAACTGGGCGTAACGCGCGTCGACGAGGTAAAGAACGTTGGTGTTGTCAGGATTTGAGCCGTTAAAATCCAGCCATCCCGAAACCCAATTGTCCGGGCCGGGGATTTTCTCCTGGTTGTCATCGGCATAGAGCCACCAGGCCGTCGTAAGTTGCTTCAGATTGCTTAAGCAGTTGATGCCTTGTCCTTTGGTCCTGGCCTTGGAAAGGGAAGGCAGCAAAAGCGCCGCCAGAATGGCTATGATCGCAATGACGACCAGCAGCTCGATCAGAGTAAACCCCGTATCGCTCTGGACGCTGCGACGGATTTTTCTCGACGTAACCTGGAACTGCCGTTCGCCGGCAAGGCACCGAACTTGTGCCGCAGATTTCGTCGAGGCGACCATGGTATGACAGAATTGTAACTTCTAATGGACGGCGTCACAACATTTGAGACGCACAGAAGAACAAGGCGCCCTGGATTTCGTCGCGCGGAAACCAGCAGGTTCGCGGCCGGAATTCCGTTTGACGACCCCGACTGTTCGCCGCCAAACTTAAGCCGCGCAGGAGTTCCGGGACGTACTTTGTATGGGCCGGTGTAGCGCTCTAATTTTGAAGACATTACGGCATTTGTTTGATCAGAACCGGGCCTGGGCCGAAGCGATTCGAAAACAGGACCCGGAGTTTTTTGTAAACCTGTCACGGCAGCAATCGCCGAGTTACCTTTGGATTGGATGCTCGGACAGCCGGGTGCCTGCCAACCAGATCGTGGGACTGTTACCGGGAGAACTGTTCGTCCACCGCAACATCGCCAACCTGGTCGTGCATACGGATCTGAACTGCCTCTCGGTAATGCAATTCGCGGTGGACATTTTAAAAGTCCGCCACGTCATTGTATGCGGGCATTACGGCTGCAGCGGCGTAAGAGCGGCGTTTCGTCGAGACCGCATCGGGTTGAGCGACAACTGGCTCCGCCACGTGCAGGACGTTCGGGAGAAACACAACGCGCTCCTGGCAGGCATTGGATCGGAAACGGAAGCGGCCGATCGGCTATGTGAGCTCAACGTGATCGAGCAGGCTCTCAACGTGTGCCAAACTACTATTGCTCGGGATGCGTGGGAAAGAGGCCAGGAACTGTCTGTGCACAGTTGGATCTATGGAATCCAGGATGGCCTGCTGCGCGACTTGAAAATGACGGTAACCTCCTTTCAAGAAACGCTTAACGACTACCAATCCGCGCTTCGGGCACTGACGCTCGCAAAATAGCGCGTCAATGCGGCGTCTCTGTCGAAGCGGCGCTACGGTGCCGCCTCGTCGGCTTTCATGCGCACATTGAGTTCCAGCTTCCAACGACCGGCGCCTGCCTTTTCAAGACAACGAACCTCGAGAGTTCCGACTTCCGTAACCGCAGCTTGAACATTTACCGGGATTAGCCGGTGTGACGCATCTTTCTCCGAGGCAAGAGTGGTTTCGATTGGCGCCAATTCTTCGAGTTCCTCGTTTTGAACCGCGTTCTCCAGCATTTGGCCCACTTTATCTTCGCGCCTGACCGAAGAAGCAAAAAACCTGAAGCGGGTAGGCTCGCCGGTAACCAGGGCGAACTCCTGCGGCGGCACATCGGCCTGGGTGCCTTCCTCCATCCCAAAGGGCGCGACACACAAGGCCTTGACCGGCGGCTCGAATCCGGGCACAGCCGGCATCGGAGACTCTACTCCCACATAATAGGCTCGCGCCGTCCCGCCGCGGATCCGAATGCCGTGCCCGTGGCGGACCCAGCCGTAGTAAGCGGCCCCGCGGGCGACCGCTAGATCCAAATCGGCGCCGGCCAGTTCGGAAACCGGGTTTCCGCCCTCGGCTTCCAGCCAGCTGTTTAACACCTCGAGTATCCGTTCTTTCAATGGTGCCGCTTTAAACGCCCCGCCGTTGAACAGAACCGCCGTCGGGTGGATAAAGCTCTTCCCCTGAACCTGAATCGAAACATCGGGAGCGGAGGAAAGAGCTCGTCTTTGCCTGCTCAAGAATGCCGCCAGGTGACGAGTAATGGCCGGGTCCTGAGCGTAGGGCAAAGCCATTTGCGTCAAACCGACACGGCGGGAGGTCTGAGCCTCGGCAGTCACGGGAACCCGCGGCATAAAGCCGTCGGTCAAAACCCGGGCCAATTCCTCCCGAGTCAACTCGGTCTTAATCGTTCCGCCTATCAGACTCGACCCGCGGCTTGGGATTGAAATCGGCGCTTTCTTAAGCTTGCTGTCGGAGTAAAGCAGTTCCTTGGCCTGACGGCACCCGTATGTCAGGGAAACAAATTGCCAGGCGTCGAGCTTTTTGCCGGCTCCTTGCAATTCCTGGTTCAGTACATGTGCAAGCGCCAGGTCCATGTTGTCACCGCCGAGCAGGATGTGGTCACCCACGGCAATGCGCGTCAACTGGACCTCGCCCTCTTTTTCAGTAACGGCGATTAAAGAAAAATCGGTGGTACCCCCACCCACATCGACCACGAGGATCGCGTCGCCCGGCTTAACTTGCTTGCGGAATCCGTCGCCAGCCGCTTCGAGCCACGCGTAAAGGGCCGCTTGCGGTTCCTCGAGCAGAATCACGTTGCTGAGCCCCGCCTCGGAAGCGGCGCGCAAGGTTAAGTCCCGAGCCGCGGCGTCAAACGAAGCCGGCACCGTCAGCACGATTTCCTGCTCCGCAGCCGCGCGATCGCCAGTGGCTTTGGTTCGCGCAAATTTTTCGTCCCACGCCGAGGCAAGGTGTTGAAGATACCGCGCTGAGGCGCCGACCGGAGACACTCGTTTCACGTCCGCAGGTGCTTGCCACGGAAGCAAGTCCGCGCTCCGGTCGACTCCCGGATGACAAAGCCAGCTCTTGGCCGACGAGACAAGCCGGGCCGGGACCTTGGTGCCGTGTCCGCGGGCAAGCTCGCCAATAACGATCGCGGACTTCTTGTCCCACGGCAGGGCCAGGGCGTCGTCGGGAAATTCTGAATCGTTGGGAAGATACAGGAACGAAGGCAATAATGGGCGTTCCTCGATCGCGCCGGCTGCCGTCAATTGGGGTATCGGGAGAATGCTCTGGCGCCAATCCCGCGGTTTTCCGCTTTCCAAGTCGTAATAGGAAAGCGCGCAGTTGGTGGTGCCAAGATCGATGCCGATGGCGTAATGGGGCATACAAAAATCAGGGTCTGTTGTGCCGCGCCCGGTCAGGCGAGTTCCACCTCTGCGGGAGCGATGACTCGATAATCCAGCTTTTCAGATACAACAGGCATTCGTACTTGGCTGGCAACCCACCCGTGATGGCGTAAAACGCCACGAAACGGAGGGTCCCCGGCAACATTCCCGGTTGGGCGCCACCGCAGCGAATCAAATCCTTTAGGCATAGTTACTTCGGAACCTTCGGCCTGAGTTGCGACCGGTTCGAGCTTGAAGTATTGCTGCAGAACTTTGCGGGAACCCCCATGCACAACGCGCGCAGCGGCCCCAACCTGTTCATCCGAAAAGGCCGCAACGTCCTGTTGCAAAAAATCCACCAATCTTCCTTCCCGCTGCAAAGCACCCAACAGGAACAGCCCGGACGCATGCTGTTTTTCCGGCGGCATCTCGACGGGCGCCGAATCCAACGATTCCAGCGCCTTGTTCACCTTTTGAGCGAATTCGCTGCTAAACATCAGCTTTAATCCAAGCGCAAGTCGCGTCCCAAAGGAAATCTTCCCTGCTTCTTTGCTACTTTCCATTTGAAAAGAATACGGTGAATTGGTTGCGTGGGCAAAAACGAAACTTCTCGTTGGACAAAAATGTGTTTTGTTTGTTGGCCCCTCCCGATGCTGGTTCGCGGCTCTCGTTAACAAGTCTTGCTTGCGTTTCCAGAGAGCAGTTCATAATGTACTAATGTATACTTTAAGTGACACTCAGACAGAAATTGTCCCGATTCTGGGCAGCATGAAAATGAGACAATGGTGGTGTCGCAGTATCAGGCAAATCAGCAGCCCGAGGAAACTCCTAGTTCCATTCGGAGAGCTGTGGGTCTATGATTATCAGTCACAATGCATGTTCGCCGAGGCGTTTTATTCGGCAGTTCCGGACGGAACTGTACGGCTATGCCTTGATAAAATAGACGGTCACAGCGACCGGATCTGACATGGTACGAGCGATGCTATTGGGTCGCGCGGCGCAAACAGTAGGGTAATTGAATGAACGTAGAAGGCCGGTTCATGAGGGCACGAGTACAGCCAGTTGTTGTTCTGTTTTTACTTTCGGCGGGGTTGTCGGGGTCGCTAAATGCGGCTGCCAACACGCTTTTAGGCTGGAGTGAAACAGGTTTACACGAAATTGATGGCGGGGATTTTTCCGTTTTTTCGATTTCGCCACCGTACAACACAATCCACGCCCAGCTTATTGTGGGTGGATTGTTAGTCACCAACCCCGCGGGGATCACCGTCACTTACCAGGCGATTGCGGACGCCAGCGGCTCGATCAATACTACTTCGCAGGGTAAAGGGAATTTCTACAAGTATGCGCCGGCTCTATTCGGAAAGGCCGTTGGACCCGACCAGGGCCTTTCGGGCTTCGGAATGCCGGGCGCAAACAATACGCCGCAGGCGATGGTCTTTGATCCCGCGCAGAAATGGTTTAGCGCCCAAGGGATTCCGATAACCCCATACGACGATGCCGGGCACAAGAATTATTACCCGATGATGCGGCTGACGGCCCGAGACAGCGGTAACAATGTCCTGGCTACGACGGATATAGCGCTGCCGGTTTCGGATGAAATGCATTGCGCAACGTGTCACGCATCCGGTTCCCAAGCGGCCGCGCGCCCGCCCAAGGGCTGGGTTTGGAACGTGGACCCGGCAAAAGACTACAAGCTGAATATCCTGCGCAGTCATGACGATTATTTTCTAGGGACAGCGGTGTTCAGCACCGCCCTGGCCCAGGTCGGGTACAGCTCTGAGGGATTGTACGCCAGCGCCACCAAATACGGGCAACCGGTGCTGTGCGTCAAATGCCACGCCTCCAATGCCTTGCCAGGGACAGGTGCGACCAACGTGTTCCCCTTGACCCAACTGATGCACGCCAAGCATTCATTTTCTTTCGACCCGGCGTCTGGCCAGGCTCTTTCCGATATGACAAACAGCGCGGCGTGCTTGCTTTGCCATACCGGCCCCGAAAACCGCCGTGTTCGAGGAGTCCATCACAACCCGGTGAACCCGAACGGCACGTTGGGACTGCAGTGCCAAAGTTGCCACGGAACCATCACGGCATTGGGGGCAACGGGCCGGCAGGGTTGGCTGGATGAACCGCTCTGTCAGAGTTGCCACACTGGGACTGCGACTCAAAACAAGGGATCGCTGCGCTTCACGACCGCCTTCGAAACCAATGGCCTTCCCCGGCAGGCTGCGGATTTAACCTTTGCAACGGTGATGAACACACCGTCGAATGGATTGTCACTCTTTCACCTTTCTTATGAGCATGGAGGTTTGAAGTGTTCCGCTTGCCACGGACCCTCTCACGCCGAAGTAACGAGTTACCAGGCGAATGACAACGTCCAAAGCGCTGCTCTCAAGACGCCGGCCGGCGCGGGTGTGCTCACCGAATGCACCGCCTGCCACTTGAGCACGTTCACGACTCGAACCAACGGCCCCCATGGTATGCATCCGGTGGACGCAATGTGGGCCGCCAGCCATGACCATGGCAGCCGGTCTCAATGCCAGGCCTGCCACGGCGCAGACTACCGCGGAACCGCTTTGTCATGGGCGCAGGGCAGCCGTAGTTACAACGGCGACACGAGCGTTTCGTTCTGGCACGGGTTCCAGATCGGCTGTTACAGTTGCCACAATGGCCCTAACGGGACTGACGGCGGCATGGCAAATCCTTTCCCGACCGTGAGCAACGCGTCGGCCAGCACAACGGCAGGAGTGCCCGTCCCTGTGACTCTCGCGGGCTCGGCTTTCAACGGCGGGGCGGTCACGTTCAGACTCGTCACCCAGCCTGCCCACGGCCTGGTCGCCCTCAATAACAACATCGCCACCTACTATCCCGATCCGACGTTTGTGGGAAATGACTCGTTCACTTACACTGTGTGGGACAATGCAGCCAATTCCTCCAGCGTGGGAACGGTTGCCCTGACGTCCACGTCCGGCCAATGCGTGTTAAGCGCCAGTGTGCTCGCTCCCACGGCGGCCTTCCCGAATTCACCCGTTCCTTTCACTGCCCTGGCCACCTTGAGCCAATGCTCCAGCTCGATTTCGTACGACTGGGACTTCGGCGACGGAACCGCGCACGGCTCGGGCACCAATGTTTCGCACGTTTATCCGAAAGCATCGAACTACAACTGGACGCTCAAAGTCTCTGCCGGCGCGACAAGCCAAACCGTCACCGGTCTTGTTACCATCAGCCCGACCTTGGGCCCGCCATTGATGCTGACTTTGACGCCCCAAGCGTGGAGCATGAACCTGACCTGGCCCGTGGACAACGTCCCATCGATCCTGGAAACAACAGGAGACTGGACGCAGCCGTACGCGTGGCAACCGGACATCGACCCGGTCTCCTCGGACGGTTATACCAACACCGTGCAGGTCTATGTCTTACCAGGCCCGCAGTATTACAGACTGCGGCGTGTGCCTTAGACTCGGGGCAATAACCTATTAAAAACCACCTAACAGTATGAACATCCGAAAAATCCCAGCTGTAGCTTTGGCAGCTGTTCTCCAGATTCTTCCCCTGTGCCGTGTAGCCGTTGTGGACCAGGCGTCAGCGCCTACCGGTTTTGCGGTCATCATGAGATGGCTTGGGGGCGCAGTCGCATTGCTTGGCAGTTACCACGCTGTTTCAGGCGCGTCCGCCTCGATCACCGGAGTGGCCGCATGGACCCAGGTTACAAACGGTGTACAGGCCGGTCCTGTGACATCCACCGCCACGGGCACGGTCGGCCAACCGTTTTTGTACAGAATCATGGTCAGCTTTGTGGCCACTACAGGGCACCAGGCGGGCTGGTATAACTATGATACCCTTCCACCCGGGCTAACGATGAATACCAACGTCGGCGGCGCCGATGGCGCCGGAAACGGATTCATAACCGGCACCCCCACCGTGGCCGGCACCTACCCCGTAACTCTCTATGCGGGAAACTCGCTTTCGCCGCAGGTCACGAATAAATCCATTACGATTAGCATTACGGGAGGAACCACCTCTCCGCCTCATATAACGGGACCTCCAAGCAATCAAACCGTTACTGCGGGCGCAAACGTCACCTTTACTACAATCGCCACCGGCACTGCGCCACTGAGCTACGCTTGGAAGTTCAACAATAACGCCATCGCTGGAGCCACCTCCAGCAGTCTCCTGTTGACCAATGTCCAAACCACCAGTTCGGGAACCTATACGGTCACCGTAACCAATTCCGCGGGTTCGGCGACTGCCTCCGCGACATTGACCGTCAATTCAGCGGCGGTTGGACCTTCGATCATAACACCGCCCTTGAGCCTTATCGTGAGCAACGGGGCGTCGGCCACTTTCTCAGTAACCGCCGGCGGCACAGCTCCCCTGAGCTACCAATGGCAAAAAGCAGGTGCAGCGATCGCGACGGCTACCAACTCGGCTTACACCATCGCGGCCGCCACAACCAACGACGCCGGAAACTACAGCGTCGTCGTTACCAACTCGGCCGGCTCAATCACCAGTATCGTGGCGAGCCTCACCGTCCTTTTGCCGCCGTCCATCGTCACCGCGCCCAAAGCTTTGACCGTTACCAACGGCGCCAGCGCCAGCTTCAGCGTTGTTGCGGCCGGTTCAGCGCCGTTAAGCTACGCGTGGCAATTCAATGGCGGCGCCATTGCCGGCGCAACCACTTCGAGCCTGACCATCACCAACGCCCAGACTTCGAACCAGGGCGACTACATCGTCACCGTCAGCAATGCCGTGGGTGTCGTTACCAGCGCCGCCGCGCATTTGACGGTGCAAACTTCCACTGCAGGCCCGTTGAAGCTCGTTAATATCAACTCCGCCAATAACGCGTTCTCCTTTGACATAACAGGGCCTTCGCAGACCAACTACGTGCTGTGGAGCTCTACCAATTTCTCTGTGTGGTCGAAGCTCGGCACCAACTTCTCAGCAACGGGCACCGTCCACTTTACCGACTCCAATTCAGTGGCGCCGGCGAAGTTCTATCGGGCGACCTTAAGTCCTTAGCGAGCATCGCTGTTTTCAGCTCGGAACCCGAACCTGACAACAACCACCTATGACCCCGATTGACACGCGGCAACCGGAGGGCGATTTGTCGCCCAAAATCGGCGCCCTTGCCGAGCCCAGGTCTCCCAAAGCAGCTGCCCTGGGCCTGGCAGTCGCCCTTTATCTGCTGCAACTCAACCGCGCCCTGGCCGAGGACCACGTCGACTACCGCTACGAGAACTATCGCGAGGACGGCAATCGGATGGCGGTGGACACTCAATCGGGCTTGTTCGAAGTAAAGCCGTTGCCGTGGCTCTCGGTCATTGGCGAGGCGGTTTACGATTCGATTTCGGGCGCGACCCCCACCGGCGCCCCTCCCGCGACTGACATCAAGACGCCCTTCCCGCCGCCGGGGCCGTACAATTCGACCGTCCCGCTGGTCCACATGCACGACAAGCGCTACGCCGGCAACATCAGCGCGGAAATGACCTTTGGGATCCACCACATCACTCCGCAGTTCGCCTACAGCCAGGAAAGCGATTACATCTCGTACGGCGCGGCCCTCAACTACTCCGTCGATCTCAATGGGAAGAATACCACGCTGAACTTCGGATGGTCCCATGATTTCGACACCATCCTGGCCACGCCTTTCACTTACATTGTTAAGAAGCAGGACAAGAACACCGACGACTTTCTGGTTGGGGTCAACCAACTCCTGACTCCGAAAACAGTTTTGACGGCCAATTTCACTTACCGGAACAGCCACGGGTACGAGGATGACCCGTATCGAGGCGTGCTTTTCAGCGATTATCCCCAAGCCGATTTGAACAATCCCGCGCTGTTCGAAGAACACAGGCCTTATTTCAAGCATTCCTACATCGGGTACGTCTCGCTCCTTCAATACATTACCCCTTTGAAAGGCGGCCTTGAGGGCTCTTACCGCGTCTATGACGACAGCTATGGCGTCCTGGCGCACACCTTCGGCCTCAGTTGGCACCAGAAGATTGGCAAGATGTTCCTGATCTCGCCGGTGTTCCGTTATTACCGGCAATCGGCAGCCGACTTTTATGCCACCCAATTCCCGGGGGATCCTTCAATCAACCCGGCGGCTGCCCCCGCCTATTATTCCGCGGATTATCGTCTGTCGAAGATGGAAACATTCACCTTCGGCATTGAAGCCAGCGCCCGGATCACAGAATGGCTTACGTTGGACCTGGCGTATAAACGTTACGACATGCGTGGCCTGGACGGCGTCACCTCCCAAAGCGCCTATCCAAAAGCGAATGTCGTTACCGTCGGAGCCAGAGTATGGTTCTAACCATGCCTGATTCAAATGCGGTTGTTTACGAGCGAGTCAAACGCTCGGCCCAATCCTCGCTGACGGGCGATTTTTACAAATTGTCGTTCCACGCCATGAACACAATTTGCCGCGTCCATTACCGCACTACCGATGCGAAGCTGGCGCGTGACGTCCAGAATGAAGTGCTGCAATGGATCGCCTGGTTCGAGGCGCGTTATTCCCGGTTCATTCCGGACAGTTTGATCGGCCGGATCAATGCCGCCGCGGGCAAACACTGGGTCGATGTCGATCCCGAAACCGACGCGCTGTTCAATCTTTGCCAGGAAATGATTTTTTTCACGCGAGGTGTGTTCGATCCCACCTCGACGCCGCTGATCCGGCTCTGGAATTGGAAAGCCAATCCCCCGGTGATCCCGGGAAGTGAACAGATCGAACGCGCCCGGGAATTGGTCGGCTGGCGCAAAATCCAGCGCCGGCCCGGGGCAATTTTTCTGCCTCGAGAAGGCATGTGCCTGGATCTAGGCGGCATCGGGAAGGAATACGCGGTAGACCGCGTCGTGAACCTTGTGGTGCAACGCGGCGTTCAAAACGTGCTGGTGGATTTTGGCGCGGATGTCCGAGTGCATGGCGAACCTCCCGAGCGCGGCGCCTGGCATATCGGCCTGGAAGACCCCAAAAACCCGGGACACGTCTGGACTGGCGTCGCGGTCAAAGCTCACGCAGTGGCCACCTCGGGCGACTACCTGAGACATTTTGTGCATGAGGGTCGGCGCTACGGTCACATTCTCGACCCGCGCTCCGGCTATCCCGTCAACAACGGCATCCTGTCGGCCTCGGTCATCGCCCCCCACTGCACAGTCGCCGGCATTCTTTCCACTTCAGTTTGCATCCTCGGTCCTAAAGAAGGAACGGACCTGATCAGCCTCTGTCCGGGCGCGGAAGGCTGTATCACGACTGAAAACACCCGTTTTCAAACTAAGGGATTCCATGCATACACAACCTCATAAAGACCGTTTCGGCCGGTGTCTGGCTCCAACCCTGATCGCGGCGATAGCCCTGGCCTGGGCTGTGCCGGCGTTTGCCGGCATCAAAACGGGCGACTCGTTTCCCGACCTGGCCGGGTTCAAACTCGAAGGCAAACTGCCCGATTCAACCAAGGGCAAGGTTGTCATGGTCGACTTCTGGGCTTCCTGGTGCGAACCCTGCAAACAGTCGTTTCCAGCGATGGAAGACTTGCACAAGCGCTATGCGGACAAAGGCCTGGTTATCATTGCCGTCAATGTGGATGAGAACCGGTCGGACATGGAGGCGTTCCTGAAAAAGAATGCCGCAACCTTCACGGTTGTGCGGGACGGCGGCCAAAAACTGGTGGAGAAAGCCGGGATTGCCACCATGCCCAGTTCCTTTCTGATCGATAAAGACGGCAAGGTTCGTTTTGCTCACACAGGTTTTCGCGGGGCTGAAACCAAAAAGAAATACGAAGAGGAAATTGAATCCTTGTTAAAGTAAGGGGTTTATGAAAAGGGCAATATTTTGGCGAGTTGCGGCTGCGCTTGCAGTCGGGCTTTGCGCGGGTTGTCAGAACGTAAAACCGTGGCAGAGAGCAACGCTGGCGGATGTAACCATGAGAGCCGATCGCGATCCGCTTGGGACCGCGCAGGACGAGCACATTTTCTTCTCGCGCGAGCAGGCGTCGGGCGGACGCGGCGTTGGCGGCGGTGGCTGCGGCTGCAACTGAGGTGGCGCCATGAAACCGATTCAATACCGATTATGGAGTTTTGCCCTCCTGGCGTCGGCCGTGTTGTTTTGCCAGGCCGGCCAGTCCCAAACCCCGAGCAGCCCGTTTGCCCTGAATGCCACTTTGAGCATGAGCAACGACGTGGCCTGGGCCACCTTCGATTTCCGGGTGCCACCCGACCACGTGCTTTATGCCGAGCGATTGTCTTTCATCGGCCGCGATGATCAAGAAATCAAACCGGCGCTCATCCCCGACCCCGTGATGCACCTGGACGCGGTCAGCGGCCAGCAAAAGCTTGTATACGACCACGCCTTTTCGGCTACGCTAAAGATCGATCCGCCATTCCCAAGCCCTCTCCTGGTGAAATTCCAGGGTTGCAGCAACGCCGCCTGTTACTTCCCCGAGAGACATCGGTTTAGTGTTACTTCCGCGGGAATCGTTGAGCAGATCGAAAAGAAAGCGGATTCGGATTCCGATGTGGCCGCAGCCGGCGCCGCCGCTCAAATCGGCACCAACGGTTTCAAGCTCGGCGGACGGCAGACAGGTTACGTGCCGAAACAAACCTTTTTGACTTTCCTCGAACAAAGCAGGAGCGGACAGGCCGTTCCGGGGGACGCGCTTGAGAAATTCAAGCAAGTGGGCCCGCTGTTTTCGATTTTGTTGATTCTTCTGGGCGGAGCGGGGTTGAACCTGACTCCGTGCGTGCTGCCTTTGATTCCAATCAACCTGGCGATTATCGGTGCGGGCGCCCGGGCCAGTTCACGCCGGCGTGGGTTTGCGTTGGGCGGGACCTATGGGCTGGGCATGGCGCTGGTCTACGGTGTTTTGGGATTGGTCGTGGTGCTGACCGGATCGAAGTTCGGCACGCTAAACTCCTCGGCCTGGTTCAATTTCAGTATCGCCGTGGTGTTTCTGGTCATGGCGCTGGCAATGTTTGATCTTATAAATGTCGACTTCTCACGGTTTCAAGGCCGGATGGGCGGGTCTGGTCCGTCGCAAGGCGGGCAGTTTGTATTGGCCTTGAGTATGGGAGCGATGGCGGCGCTGCTGGCCGGCGCGTGCGTTGCCCCGGTCGTCATTTCGGTTTTGCTCATGGCCGCGCAAATGTACGGCAAAGGTGTCGTTGCCGGACTGATGTTGCCTTTCCTGCTTGGGCTGGGGATGGCGCTGCCGTGGCCGTTCGCCGGTGCGGGCCTGAGTTTCCTTCCCAAACCGGGAAAATGGATGAAGTGGGTTAAGTACGGGTTCGGTGTGATGATTCTGCTGTTTGCCGCCTATTACGGCCACCTGGGCGTGAATGCCTTCAGAACCGATTCCCAGCTGAGGGCGTCGCGCACGAACGCGAGCGGTCAGAGTGGCGTGAGTGCTCCGAACGCAGCGCTCGAAGCCGCGCTTCAACAGGCAAAGAAAGAAGGGAAACCGGTGCTCATCGATTTCGCCGCCAGTTGGTGCAAGAACTGCCTGGCCATGGATTCGACTGTGTTCCCCGCACCCGAAGTGAAGGAGCGCCTAAACCAGTTTGTCGTGGTGCGATACGAGGCCGAAAAGCCCAACGAATCACCCGCCCGCGAAGTGCTTAATCAATTCGGGGTGATGGGACTGCCGACCTACGTTGTTTTGTTGCCCGAAAAGTAGCCTTACTGCAGGGGAATTCCCTCTTCTACCAGCATCACGGGAATATCCCCGCGCACGGGGTAGAGAATCTTGCCGTCGGCTCGGATGAGCCCACCGGAAAGCGCGGCGGAAACAGCGCGGCCTGTTCTGTCTTTCAAAGTCCCGGCGGCTATATTCGCGTTGAGCTGCTGAACAATGGCCGCATCCGCCGGGCGCACCGGTTGGCGTGTTTCGGGGCAGCACAGCACCTTGAGCAGCTCGGTGTCAATCATTTCGGGGCACCGCCCGCGCAGCGGCTTCGTAGATCGTCTTAAGAGGCAGGTTGGCTGCGGCGGCTACTTTCCTGCAGGACTCAAATTCAGGCGCCGCCTGCACGACTCGCCCGTCCAGTTTGCCAAGTTTGACCGTCACGGTTCCGTGGACCGTTTTAACCTCCACTATTTCACGGCGCAATTTGCGGCGTTCCGCCGAATGGCGGCGCACACCAAAGCTGGACGTGTGCTCAAGAATCAGCGCAGTGAACCGGTCGGCGTCCGGTTCGCCGCACAAAACTGTGAGGAGCACCCCGGGCCGATTCTTTTTCATCTGCACCGGCGTGTGGAACACGTCCAGGGCACCCTGGGCCAGGGCGATTTCCACGAACCCGCCCAGCAACTCGCAGTTCATGTCATCGATGTTGGTTTCCAGGACCGCCACGGTATCGAGTTCCCAGTCGTGGTCGCCGCTTGCATCATCCGAATTGCCCCAAATCACCCGAAGCACATTCGGCCGTGTTTTGTTTGTGCGTGTTCCCAGCCCGAACCCGATCTTGATGGGAGTCAAACCCGACATAAAGCCGAAGGATTCTGCAAATTCGGCGACAATCGCCGCTCCGGTCGGAGTGACCAATTCATGCGGTTCGTTGCATTGGGTGACGGGAACCTGCCGTGCGCTGAGAATCGCCAGCGTCGCAGGAGTGGGAACGGGGAACCGGCCATGCGCGCAATCCACCCATCCATTCCCATCGATGACGCGACTGGACACCACGCGCGGTTTTCCAAGGAGTTCCAGGGCAATACAGGCGCCGACAATGTCGACGATTGAATCCACCGCGCCAACCTCATGAAAGTGAACCTGCTCGGGCGGCAATCCATGAATTTTACCTTCGGCCACCGCTACGCGTTGGAAAACCGACACGGATTTCTCTTTTACCCATTCGGAAAGCGCGCTGTTCTGAATCAACGTCCTGATTTGCGCGAAGGTTCTTTGTCCTTCGTGATGATGATGGTGCTCGTCATGCGAATGCTCATGGTCCGAATGCGTGTGTTCATGCCCGTGTGAATGAGAATGAGAGTGCGAGTGGGAGTGTTCGTGACCATGGCTATGCTCGTGATCATGATCGTGGACATGACCAGGATCCGAACTTGCCGCGTGCTCGTGATCATGCGCCAGGTGAACGTCAAACTTCACTCCGGCAATCGAGCCTTGGT
>DATGLT010000109.1:0-14426 GCA_035294005.1 Verrucomicrobiia bacterium | reverse complement strand
CGTGTGACCGTGTAACTGCCGGTATTGATTACATCGGGAGCAGGATAGACGCTTGCCTTGCGGTCGTTGCTGGTGAATTTGAGAGGCGAGTGATTCAGGTCAAAGAGTGTTCGCAGACCCAAGTAGGTGAAGAGTTCGCGCTTTTGCCCGATGGCAGCGGTGACCACGCCTTCCTGGATCAGTTTCAGGTGAACAGGTTCGGCATCCACACAGGTGACAATGATTTGCCCAACCTTGTTGGCTTCTTTGACGGCGAGGCCAATCCCGGGGCCGCTTTCAGAATCGAAACCTGCCATTCCCACAAGGTCGGGAGTGGCTTGGATTATGGTGCTGGCCACGCGCGCGGCGACTGCCGAATCCCCGCGGTCGTGCTGCGGTTCCATGGCCGTCAGCCCTGCCTTTTCAACGACCTGACGAAAGCCCGCGAATGCCTGCTGGTCAATGTATTGTTCCGTGAGTCCCAGGAGAGCGACTTTGCCTTTTCTGCCGCCAAGGCCTTTAACCATCGCTTCTCCCTGTCGTACGCCCAGGTCGAACCAGTTTGTGCCCACAAATGTCAACCGTTTGCTGTTGGGTGCATCCACATCCACGGTCACGACGGGCACCTGAGTTTCGATAGCCTTTGCGATGGGAGCCACTACGACGGACGGGTCCCAAGCGCTGATCAGCATCCCGGCAGGCCGGCGAGCGATTGTCGTTTCCAGCATGCTCACGAACAACGCCATGTCCAGGGTGCTGGGACCGGTAATGGTAACCTTTACCCCGAGTTCTTTACCCGCGAGTTCCAAGGCAGGGTGGTCGTGCGCCTTGTAGAGCGGCAAGTTTGCGTGTGGCGAAATCCAAACGTATTCCTCATCCGAATAATTCGGTTTGGAGTTCGAATTGGCTGATGGAGCTAAGGAACCATTCTCCTTTTGGCAACCGGCAATCCATGAAGCGCTCCCGGCCAATGCCATGTTCTTCAGCCAGCTGCGCCGCGGCGAAACTGAGTTGCACGATTTCATATAAGTTTGAATCTGAGTCCGGGTCATCCGGAGACTGTTATCTTTTCGGGGCCCACAACCGATCCAGCCCTACTGCGAGGACCAACACACAGCCGATGACGATGCTCTGCCATTCCGGGGAAAGGCGCGCAAAAATCATGATGTTGTTGATCAGAGCAATGAAGAGCACTCCAGCGAGCGCTCCCCAAATGGTTCCCCGTCCACCACTCAGCGAGGCGCCACCCAAAATCACCGCGGTGATGATGCGCAATTCCGCCCCGTCCCCGGCGGTCGAAGTGGCGGTGCCGACCCGGGCGGCAAAAACAATCCCGGCCAGGCCTGCCAGCAAACCCATGAGAACAAACGCGAACACCTGCATCTGCTCGACACGGATACCGGAAAGGAGCGCGGCTTTGGGATTGGCGCCGATATAGTAGTAACGCCGGAAAAAACGTGTCTTGGCCAACAGAAACTGGCCCGCAATGGAGACGCCGACCAGCAACCAGATTGGAGATTGCAATCCAAGCCACTCCGTCTGGCCGATCCGGCCAAAACCTGCGGATAGACTCGAAATTCCCGGTCCACCCACCAGGACCGCTACGCCCCTGAAAATCTGCATCGTTCCGAGTGTGGCGATCAACGCGTTCACTTTCACCTTGGCGACAATCCAGCCGTTCAACGCACCGCCCAAAGCGGCGATGCCAAGTCCCGCCGCGACGGCGACACCACCCGGCAAAACGCCGAGCATCCATGCCGTCAGCACACCCGCCATGGAAAACATCGAGCCGATCGACAGATCAAATAAACCACCCACCATCAGCACCATCATCCCGCAGGCCATTACTCCGTCCAATGCCATGTTCCGCAGCAACGCGGTTAAGTTGGGCCACGTCGGGAACGAACGCGGGAAAGCAAAACTCGCGGTTGCCGCCGCCAACACAGTCAAAGCTAACAGGATTGTTTCGCGTGTGAGCGGAAATGACGAATGACGAAAAGACAACGATGAGCCAGGAACGGACGGGTTGCCTGGCTGGCGGCTGACCGGGTTAATTACTTTGTCACTCACATCCGGCATTGCGCTCCTCGCAGTTTTTCCGTGGTCGCCTGTCGCGATTCCACGCCCAACGCCGCCATTCGCAAGATGTTCTCCTGCGTGGCTTCGGAGCGCGTAACCTCACCCGCGATCCGCCCCCCGCGCAAGACGAGTATCCGATCAGCCAACGTAAGAATCTCCGGCAATTCTGATGAAATCAGGACAATGCACGTGCCTTCGGCGGCCAACCCTGACAATAGTTCGTAGACCTCCCTCTTGGCGCCGATGTCGATTCCTCGGGTCGGCTCATCCACAACCAAAATCGATGGCCGCCGCAACAGCCAGCGCGCGAGCATCACTTTTTGCTGATTGCCACCGCTCAGTTGTTCCACGGCCTGGGTGCTGCGGCCGTTGAACCTGAGCCGCCGCGCAATGCCCAATGTCTCTTGCTCGAGCTTGCGATCATCCATCCACCACGAACCGAACTGGTCCAGGGCCGCCGCGGCGGCATTCTCAACGGCGTCCATTTGTAGGAAGACGCCCATCTCCTTTCGGTCCTCGGTCAGGTATCCAATGCCGGCATCGATCGCGTCCTTGGGAGAACGGATGCTCAAGGGGCGTCCATTTACCAGAACCTGGCCTGAAGTAATCCGGCGAGCCCCGAAAATACACAACGCCAGTTCCGTTCGCCCTGAGCCTGCCAGGCCTGCAATCGCGGTGACCTGCCCGGCATGCGCCGTGAAGCTGATATCCCGAAGCAGCAATCTGTCATTTAACCCGCGAACTTCGAGCGCAGGCGCGGATTTCGCCAAACCCGCGTTTGGCCTCCTGGCCAGCTCTGCCAGCGGCCGTCCCACCATGCGATTGATCAGCGCATCCTCGGAAATATCCTTCAGCTCGAAGGAACCTTGGTATCCGCCGTCCCGAAGGACAGTCACTCGGTCGCAAATTTCGTAAATCTCCGGCAAAAGATGGGAAATGTAGATGATGGCAACCCCTCGCGAGGCCAGGCGTTTCATCACCTTGAATAAGGCAACCGTTTCAGATTTGTTGAGCGCCGCGGTAGGCTCGTCCAACACCAGCAAACGGGCATTGAGAGAAAGCGCCTTGGCAATTTCAACCATCTGTTGTTCGGCGGGTGAAAGATTTTCCACCAGAGCATCGACCCTCATTTCCATGCCTAACTCCTGCAGGATCTCTTGCGAACTCCTGTGCATGGCCTCGCGATCGATGACCCCGCATTTTCTTGTGGGTTGCCGGCCAAAAAAAATGTTTTCAGCTACGCTCAGCGGCCCGGCCAGGCTGCGTTCCTGGAACACCATCGAAATCCCGGCCCGTTGGGCCTCCAGAGGATTTGAAAAACGCGCCGGCTGTCCCTGAAGGTGGATCTCGCCTTCGTCAGGTGGAAAAATGCCGGCCAAGATGTGCATCAAAGTGCTTTTTCCGGCTCCGTTTTCCCCGAGCACAGCGTGAATCTCTCCTTGACGAACCTGGAGGTGAACGCCGTGGAGGGCTCGGACTCCGGAAAAGGACTTTTCGATCCCGCGCGCTTCAAGCAGAGGCTGGGGTGGCGCAACGCTCATTCGTGGACGTGCATGTCCCATCCGAGATAAGTGCCGGCTGCTTCGTTGATCACGCTCGCGCAATGCGAGCGCACCATAGACACGTGATGTTCGAAACCTTGCTTACAAATGAACTTCATCAGGGTTTGAAGGTTTGGGACCTGGCACACCGCAATGGAGCCGAGCATGTTGAACGGGTCGTCAGTAAACTCGCCTTCGCCGACATAGCCACGGACCCGGCCATTGACGTCATCCGTCGAGAAGCGCAGGTAGGTCATTGGGCCGGGAGCGACTTTGGCATCGATTCCACCAAAACAACGTTCCTCGCCCAAAACGCTGCCGAGCACGCTGAGGTTGGAAATTTGAACCGGTCTTCCCACGAAACCTTTCGGATAATTTCCGCAATGTTGCGCGACGCATTTGTTACGGTCTTGCGCATAGTTGTTATTCCAATCGACAATGGCGGCGGGATTGCCGGTTGCCAGAACCAGCGCGTACATCGCGGTGACGCCGCAAATGTCCACCTCGCACGCGCAAGGGATCAGTTGATCGCTCATCATGCTCATGGTGAGGCAAGTGGCGCAGCCGTAGTTCTGTTGGATTGAGGTCCAGCACTGAAAACCGGCAGCGTCGATTGCATTGGCCTGCATCCAGTCCTCCGCTGCCAGGAACAGCCTCAGATGCTTGTCGAACTTGCTTTCCAGATTCTTAATGCCCGGTGACACCGTGCCGTATCCCTTGATCTCCTCGAGTTTCTTACGGGCCCGCTCCGAACCCACATCCATCCGATTTGCCGCGGCGATAATTTCAGACAAATCGACAGGCACGACGGTCACACCGGAAGCTTGCAACAGCTTTTCACTGGCCCGCATGGTTTGAAATGCGGCGGGCCGGGCCCCAATCGCACCTATCCGCGCGTTGCGCAGACCGTTGGTCACGCGGCAGACCGCGGCAAAAAACTTCAAATCCTCACTAAATGCGGGGCTCTCCAGAGAGACGGTGTGCGTCGACGTGTCAGTCCACCGAATACCGTACTGCCGAAGATTGTTGCACACCGAGATTTTTCCGCAGAAGGAATCGCGCCGGTGGGCGGTGTCGAGCTTGTCCAACTCATCGTCGCACGCCTGGACGAGGATGGGCACGCCGAGCCGGGCCCAGTTCAAGGTATTTACGATGCCCAGTTCATCGCCAAAATTGGGCAGGCAAATGATGACGCCGTCGATTTCATTCCGATGTTGGTTGAAAAAATCGGCGCACTTCCGCGCATCGGCAACGGTTTCGATCGCGCCGGTGGGAGTTTCAGCCGCGGGCAGGATGAGGCTGCGGTGGCCGGCACTTGCGATTTGTTCCAGCAATTGTGCGCGCCCGTTGCGGGCCAATTCGGCTGAAAAGCAGCCGCGCGTGCCCACGATAACAGCAAAGGTAAGTTGAGAGGTTTTCATAATGGGTAATGGCTAAAGGGGGTGTCGAGAGTCGACGGTCGAGAGTCGAGGTTGACATTGGTTCGCTGTTTGCTCAGCGCGTGAGCTCAGGAAGTTTCTTCGCGAGGTATTCCAAGCTCTCTTTCACCCATCGATCTGGATTATCCACCGGGTAATGCGGTTCGCCCATTTCGATGCCGGCAACGCAGGGCTCGTCCACTCGCCGGCAGTTCTCTTCAATGCCCAACTCGACGGCCTTGCGCACATACGAGGCGAAGTCGACCGTGCCAGTGCCAATAATGCTGTTGGTATGGTCGTAGCCCTGGGTCTCGCTCAAGTGGATGTGAATGATCCTGCTCTTTATCTTCTCCAGCCGGTTCGGTCCTTCGCGATTGATCGTGAAATGTCCAATGTCGAGGTTGGGAAAAACGTTGGGCAAGCCAATATCCTCAACCATTCGGGCCGCTTTATCGGTGCTGTTCAGGATGAAGTAAATGTGCGGCTCGATTTCCAAATCAACCAGCAGGCCTTGTTTCAGGCCCCATTGCGCCAGTTTCCGGATGGACTCAATTGAGTTCAGCCAGGCCATCTCGGGAAGCATTTCAGCCAGGTGCACACCGCATCCCCAGCATACCAGGACCTGCCGGCCGCCCAGTTCGAGTTGAAATTCGGAGCAGCGTTTCATGTAGTCGAGCACCTGCTGGCGGATCCGGGCGTTGGGACAAGCCATGTGTTCGACCTCGGCCAGGAGCATCTGCGAGCTAACCAGGCCAAGATCCTGATGCATTTTGACAATGTCGCGGCGCTTCCTGGCGCTCATTTTCGTCGGGTCACCGGAGCCGCACGCCGCGTACTCGGTGTATTTGAATCCCATTCGGTGAGTGCTCTTGAGGGTCTTTTCAATCGGCCATTTGGCGACTTCGTAAACGTAGGTGTTCAGGGCAAGTTTCATGGAATGGTGGACTGGTTTTGCTTGGAGTGAGGGACGTTTGAGACGGCGCCGGGTAGCGGAAGATTTTGGGATTGGCTGTCGAGCACAAGCACCCAATCGCTGCACGGCCCGGCGAACGGAGCTTCGAATTGCGCCGTGCCGCGGCCGGGAAGCTCACGGCACAGCCGGGTCTGGCCGGTTCGTGGATCAAACCAACAGGCCCGCAACATTCGTTCGCCCAGGATCTCGAGGTTCACCTCGACCTTGCCACCTTGCGGCAGGTACACGAACGCGTACCCTGTTCCGCGGCAGGCCTGGCAATGAGCCCCGTCGTCCAATTGATTCACGACCAGCGCCTGGTCGGGCACACGTGAAAGCAGGTGGCGCGATTCAATGAGGTTGCGCAGGTGCTTCAATTGGCCGGCTCCGGGCAACTCCAAAGCCTCTTTCCAATAACGGCGCGCAAGGCCAATGGGCGGGTAACGGTGATCCAGGAATTGCCAAACGGGGTGACACCCGTAACTGTGGCCGAAGGCACCCGCAAACACAGCCCAGTACGCCGCCTGCCGCACATCATAATCGTCGAACCAGCCAAATTCCTGCGGCTTCCAGGCAACGGGATGATCCTCGTAACGAGGTTCGCCATCCAGACAGGGTTTGGTTGGGACCCGTTTGTAATCGCGCTCGATGATGCCGTAGTTCGCCAGGTGTTTCCGCTCATGCCCGGATTGCGCGAGGTTAAAATCGAGCCAATCCGATTCGTGAAACCACTCGGAAGAGCTGTGCCCTCCGCCGCCGCCCAGAGGATGGAACGTCATCAGGTGGTTGGGGTCGGCACACTTGATCCCCTCAGCCAGCGCTTCCCAAATCGGGCGATTCGCTCCCCCGCCCTGGCGATCGCCACCGTTAATCCAGATGATATTCCAGGTCTGGCGGTAACGTCTCCCGATCCATTCACCATACGTTCGCGCGTTTTGGGGGTTGAAAATGACGGGTCCTTTGCCGTGGGCCAGCAGTTCCAGTTTGTCGCCCCAGGTAGGCAATAAGCCAACCCAGATGTCATTTTGCGCGGCAATTTCAATCACCCGGTCGACGTGCCGGAAGTACGCCTCGTTGGGTTGGAGCGGGTCATCCTTCACCAACGGACAATCACCGTAGACATTGGGCGTATGCAGCCCGTCGAATTCAGCCAGGGCGACGCCATGGACCACGTTGAAACCCTGGAGCCGCCGCCGTTTTAGGTACAACTCCGCTTCCTCAATGCTGGCACGATGAAAAATTTCCCAGGCCGTGTCTCCCAGCCAGAAAAACGGCGTCCCATCCTCGCGAACGAGGAAGCGCCGGTTTTGTGAAACAAGAAGGCGTTTCATTGAGCTATCCCGCTGGGTTAGTCGCCAATTGGCCTTGCGCCCCGATTCTTTGAGCATTCCTTGCGCTCTTGATTACTGAGAGCGCGTAGCACAGCGCCAGGAGGTAAGGAATGAAGCAAAGACCAAACGAGCGCTGAAGCCCGATTGAGTCGGCAAGTCTGCCCTGGAGCACCGGGAGAAAAGCGCAGCCGAGGAAGCCCATGGTGAGCAGGCCGGAGGCTTTTGCGGTTTGGGAGCCCAAGCCTTCGATGGCCAGAGAGTAGAGCGTAGGAAAGAAAATCGAGACGAAGAAGCCCAGCAGCATCAACGAGCCAATTGCCATGTTGCCTTTGGAGACCATCAGCACGCCGACCAACGCGAGGGCAGCTGCGGAATGGATCGCCAGGGTGAAGGCGGGTCTCACTCGCTTCTGGGTCCACGAACCTGCCAACCGGCCGAGGGCGAACACGGCAAAGTAGACCGTGAACAACTGCTGCGATGAACGCGACGACTTTCCTGCCACGGCGGGATCTTCGACAAAATTGCGGAACAGCCCGAACAAACCAGCTTCAGCCCCAAGCACGAGGAAAATTGTAGCGAACCCGAATACGACTCGTGGCCGCAGCCAAATCGTTCGGTCCGGTTCGCTCGCGGTTGGGGTAGTCTCGTGAGCAGCCAGGCTGGCCGTGATGTCCACGCCCCGAGCGATCATGGTCGTCAACATCGTCACCAGGAGCATTCCGCCGAGTGCGAGGAACAATCCTTTCATGTACGGCAACTTCCCGGCCACGGTGACAGTCGTTGCGGGAATGATCAGGGTGAGTATAAATGGCGCGATGATCTGGGCGATCGCGCCCAGTGCGTTGCCCAGGTTTAATCGGCTTGCGCTGCTCTCCGGCGGCCCCAAACCGGACAGCAGAGGATTGCCCGCCACGAGTTCGAAGTTAAAGCCAAGCCCGATGATGAAGAACGCGCCCAGGACCAATGCATAATGTCCGCTTTGGAGCGCGGGGATCAGCAACAACGTTCCCGCCGCGAACAGCGCCATGGCGATGGTCAAGCAATTTTTGTAACCCAATCGCGGAATGAACACTCCGATCACGATGGCCAGCGCAAACGGTATATTCTTGGCAAACATCGTGTATTGCTGTTGCTGATAATCCAGGTGGTAAAATTCCTTGAGTTCGGGATTAAAGGCCCCTTCGAAGCACAAGGCCATGCCGCAAAAAAAGTAGATGAAGTAGACGGTGTAAAGCAGGGTGCGGGAGGAATGATTAATGTCCAATGAGGATCGAGCAGCATCTGCCGTTCGGTGTTCAGCAACCGACCTCGCTCGTTGGTCATTTCTCATGAGCACCTCTTCCGGGCTTCGGGGCTTCGTCCTTCATGATTTCTTCAATCAGCCTGCCCGTGTGATTGCGCCAGGCCTCAACAATGCGGTCGTAAAAGGGATAGGCGTCGCAATCTTCGATTAGGTTGTTGCGCGACAGGTAATCCACGCACTTGCGCACACCCTCTTCGAAACGAACGGTGTAGCGGTACCCGAGGTCACGTTTGGCTTTGGAAGTGTCAAAGATGTTGTTGTGCCTGAAGTTCTCGCGGCACCATTCGGCATATTGCGGGGCGATTCGAGCAAGGACATCCGTGGGGATATAAACGAAATCCGGTTCCGGCGCGCCCATTACCCTGGCGATCGTCCGCCAGATGTGATTGTGCGTCATCCACTCGTCCCCCGAGAGATTATAATCCTCCCCAAAAGTCTTGCGGTTCCCAACTGCTCCAACGAAAGCCCGCGCGACATCATCGCGATAGGTTGCGACCCAAACCGATGTTCCGTCACCGTGAAGAATAATCGGTTTGCCTCGGCGAATGCGATCCAGGTGGTAGCGCTGGCCGCCGAACGAGTGTATCCCGGGGCTCCACGTTTCGTTGTAAGTAAAAGCCGGGCGGATGAGCGTAAGCGCAAAATCGCCACGCCGGTGCGCTTCCCACATCGCTCGTTCACAGAGAACCTTTTTGTACGCGTACGGAAAGCTGGGAAGAGCCCCAATGACCCCGTTCTGCTCAGTCACCGGGTAACTGGCGGGAGTCTTGGTATACACATCCACGGTGCTGCAGAAAATGAATTGCCCGGTGCGGCCCCGGAACAGTTCGATATCGCACAGGGCGTCCTCCGGTTCGTAACAAATCATGTCAATTACGCAATCAAAGGTCTCTGGCCCGCTTAGCTTGCGGCGAAACTCGTCGCGCCTGCAGCGGTCGCCCGGGATGATATGCGCGGCACCCAGCCATTCCGGCACCTTTGCTTCCCGCTTGAACAGTGTCAGGTCGTGACCCTGCTCGAGGAGCATTTTGGTCAACGGCGTGCTGATGTTGCCGGTGCCGCCAATGATAAGAATCTTCATGGCTCGGTAGACTTTCCCCGGCTCAAACAGACCAAGCGCAGCCACGGGAGGAAAAATGAAAGACCAGGGTTCATCCGTTTCAATCGGTCGAGAGGCGGACTTCAGTCCCGCTGATCCTCTGATTATCAGCTTTTCGCGTGATTAAGGTCTGGCCATCGACCTGCTTGCGTTCAAAGTCGTCCAGGTTGACGACCTTCACTCCCGAGTCATAGCGCTCGACAGCCTCCTTGCAGGCCATTTCGTGCGCGCTTTCGGCAGCTCCCAAATAAAAGTTGCGCGACCCGCCGAGATACATATCGGTTAAGAAATAACGCACGTTGACTTCCGAGTAAGGGAGGTCCGAGTTCAGCCGCACCAGCGCTGCGTCCGCGGGCAGGCAAGACGACTTGAACCGCAGTTGTCGAGGCTTTGCGCCACCTTCCTGCGCGGAGAACCAGGAGGCGTTCAGGACTCGGCAGCCATTGGTCCATCGGCGCAACGCTTCGGCAACCGCCGGTTCAGTTTGTGCCCGCTCCTCAAAAAATGCCGCCTGCCGGCCAAGCGACAAATCCAGCAACACCAATCGCATCTCGGATTGAGAGAATTGCCCATCGTTCGACAACGCCAATTCAGCACCGCTGATCGTGCGTTGTGAGCCGCGGTTCACGATGCGCAAGACCGCTCCATTTTTGCCAAAATGATTGGTGACCCAGCAGCGCTGGATTTCATTCGTGTTCAGGACGCGCACGCCCGTATCCCAAAGGCGGATGGCTTCGCGCGAATCAGGGTCGAGGTCCCGGGCGTAGCCGCGGTACATGTCGAGGTTCCCGCCGAGACACATATCTGCCAGCAGGTAGCGCACCTGCGGATCGTGCCAAATACCGTTTCGCCAGTCGCGGCTCTGCGCCTGGCTTCCCAGGCAGAAACTGACCACCGCCGCGGACAGGACTAGCTTAACGATGTTCATTGTGCGAAGGCTTTGCCGGCTCGCTGCAATCTCACGGTGAAGCACCTTAACAACGCCTTTGAAAATTGGTTTGGCGTTCTCACGACAGGAGCATGTCTATCTGGCGGTTTTTGTTGAGGCCCACCACCTCGTTTGCGGCGCCCAGCGCCTTCCTGATCGCAGGCCCGCTTCGAAGCAGATAATTCACATAGAGACTTTCAAGCACGGCGAGTTGAGCCAGGCGTTCGGAACCGATTTCTCCATTGATGTGTTCGTGGAAAACGGCCGTTAAAAGCACCAAATCCGCCGATTTGGCCAGGGAGGATCGCGGGAAGTTCGTAATGGCCAAAACGCGAATGCCCCGCGCCTGCGCGGCGCGCATGGACGTGAGGATGGGTTTACTTTCACCGGAATAGGAGATCGCGATCATCAAATCCCCCCGGCTCAAATGATTGCTGAGAATAATCAGCTGCAAATCCGCGTCCTCGGATGTATGGCAGGGAACTCCGATTCTCAGGAACTTGTGGTAGGCTTCGCGCGCGACCACGGCCGCGTTGCCCAATCCAAAAAAAGCCAAACTCCGGGCCGATAGCAACGCGTCGACCGACATGCGGTATTGCGCTCGATCCAATGACGCCAGCGTGTCCTGCAAAGCCTGAACGGAGTTTTCGAAAACCTTGCTCAAGACCGTGTCAGGTTTGTCATCGGCAGAAATATCTCGATATGGGACCTCGGCCTCGGGTGAGCCGAAGTCATTGCGCAACGACGGATAGCCGTCGTAACCCAGGCGCTGGGCCAGGCGAACTACAGTTGCTTCGCTGCAACCGGCCCGCTCCGCAAATTCTACAACTCCCGAACCTTGCACGTTGGCCGGCGACGCGAGTAAATAGTCGGCGGCTTTGCGCTCCGCGGTCTTTAGAGAGTGATAAATGCCGCGCAACCGGATTAAGCAGCGGTGGGGAACTTTTTCAGAGTGCCTGACGATAGTGGTAGAATCAGAATTCATGTTTGATGATTAAAATCGCGCAGGGCGGGATAGAGGCGGCGGTAAGCGTCAAAGCGTTCCGCATACGCGGCGGCGTAGTCCGGCCGCGGAACGCATTCTTCCGATAACGCGACCGCGGTTGTGGCGGCTTCTTCGAGGTTGCTCCAATGGCCGGCGCCCACGCCGGCGATCAGTGCCGCTCCCAGGCAGGCAGCTTCCTTGCAACGCAGCGGTCTCAGCGGCCGCTGGAGAATGTCGGCCTTGAGTTGGAGCCAACGACTGGAGCCCGCCCCGCCGCCTGCGGCACGCAACTCACCCATCGCGATGCCGCAGGCGGCCATACGTTCCGTGTTTATCCGCAGTTCAAAGCACAGGCTTTCCAGGATCGCCTTGAAGATGTCGTGGCGGTTCGTGGCGAGGGTGAGCCCTACGATCGCGCCTTTGGATCTTAAGTCGCAGTCGGGTGTGCCGCTGCCGTTAAAGTGCGGCAGAATCATGACAGGCGATGGCGCCTCAGGCATGCGTTTGTCCATCAGTGCATAAGCGGTTGATCCCACCTCGGCCGCCAGCCGAACTTCCTCCTGTCCGAAATTGTCTCTCCACCAGCGCAACAGCAGGCCGGCAGTATGGTTCAATGAAAAGGTAAAATACTGGCCCTGGCGCACGTGATAGTAGCAGGGATAGTGACTATCGAACATCAGCCGGGAAAGCCTCGGTTGCTCAATCGCACTGGCCAGTACTTCAGCGGTCCCAGTCGAAATGACCCCGATTCCTTCCTGAATTGCGCCGCTGCCCACAGCAGCACACGTTTGATCGTGGCCGCCGGTGATGAGCAGCGTCCGGCCGCTCAAACGAAACTCGCTCGCCAGTTCCTTGTCCAACTGACCAGCCACGGTGCCCGAAGGCACTGCCTGGCACCACAAATCTGACGAGAGATCCAGCTGGTCGAGCAAAGCCGAATCCCACGCTGTTTTGTGCAGATCGAACGCCATCGTCCGCGACGCCATGGTGTAGTCGATCAACGGTTCGCCGCCCAGTTTGCGCAAGATAAACTCGCCGTAGGTCACTATCTTTGCAGCGCTCTTGAATGACTTCGGGGCAATCTCTCTTAACAGCAGGACCTTGGTCAGAGAGTTCATCGCGTGGGGCCGCATCCCCGTGCGCTGAAACAGTTCGAAAGCTCCAAACAGGTTGGCGCAACGCTCAGCTTGCGAATGAGAGCGACAGTCCATTCCCAGAATGGCCGGATGCAGCGCACGGAACTGGCCGTCTACGGGGATAATGGCGTCGCCTTGCACCGACACACTTAAAGCGCCGGCTTCTTTAATCCCGCTGCGGCTAATCGCCTCAGCCAGCACGCGCCTGGCGGTGGACCATACGACTTCGGCGTCCTGTTCCGCTTTGCCAGGCGCATCGCAGACGACATCGTATTCGCACGAGGCTTGCCCCGCGACTCGGGCATTCGAATCAAAAATGACCGCTTTGCAGTTGGTAGTGCCTATGTCCAGTCCGATGAGGTTCATTCCTATGCCTCGGTGGTTTCAAAGCTTGTCCTGCTTGCGACGCAGACGCACCAGCGGGGTATCGGGAATTTCGGCCAGGTCGTCGTAACGGATTGGCTCTCCGGGAGGCACTTCCCGAGCCAGGACACACCCCTTCGCCAAGCCGAGGGGCAGCAGGTTCTCGCGGCGAGCCACTTCGACACTGTCGATGGATCCGCGATAACAATGCTCGCCAATACAATCCAGCATTTCCCCCGGTTTCAGAGCCCGCTTGGCCACGGCAATACACTCCGCCACCGGGTTCGGCAGAGGGTGGCCACTCGATTCGCCGTAAATGACGGCTTGCGCGACAGTGAGAGGGACTTCGATGCTGCACAGATGATACGGACGGAATAGCAGGTAATTCGGGCCGGTCCCCATATCGCGCTGGATCAGGCCGTGCCTCAACCGCGGCTGGTCAGTCGTGAAGACCAGAAACACCCCTGGATGAACTCCGATCGCGAACTCAACGACGCCGGAACGATTCAGAACTCCGCCCTGTGTCTTGGGACAAAACACCTGGTGTAATGTCTCGCGCGTGGCCTTCGCGCCATGCATTCCCCGGATATCCGGCACCAGGCCAGTGGCATTGGCGACGCTGCACATTTCCACGGCGGTTTTCGACCCGTCGACAAACTCGCATAACATTCGCGCGCTCATGTCGCGTTCCCGGGCCCTGGTTGCAAGCGACTCCGGAGTCGCGGTAATGTCCAAGGGATTATTCTTCCCTTTGCCAACGGCGACGATTTCAAACCCAAGGGCGGTAGCAAAGCGATAAAGTTCGATGATAGCCGCGGGTTCATCACCGGCCGCCAGGGTGTAAACGACCCCTGCCTCTCGCGCCAGACGGTTCAAAATTGGCCCGACCGTGACGTCGCACTCGACATTCATCATGACGATGTGCTTTTTGGCCGCGATCGCCTCGAGCGCGATCGAAACGCCAAGCTCGGGATGGCCGGTGGCATCAATCACCGCCTGCACACCGCGTAACCGGGACACGATTTTCCAATCGACTGCCAGCGCAAGTTTTCCGCTGTTTATCGCGGCTTCCGCGGCTTCAGGAGTTTCAACCCGGGCATAATCGTTGGCCGCAATTCCGGCCATGTGACAGGCCAACTCGGCGCGTTCAAAGGTGACGTCCACCACAATCGGGATGCGCACACCTTTCATGAGCTGGACCTGGCAGAGGATCTCCTGGCCCATTTGCCCCACCCCGATCAGGCCAATGACGACAGGCGTAGCTTTCGATTCCAGGTGCAGGAGTCGCTCGTTAATGGCGTTCATTCAGAAG
>DATGLT010000108.1:0-24430 GCA_035294005.1 Verrucomicrobiia bacterium | reverse complement strand
GTTCACCGCATTCACCAAAATCTCAAACTGCTCCGTCAAATTCCCGAACTCACACACCGGCCCGCTCTCAATGGTGCCCGTCCGGAAGGACCCGTCCGCATGGCGGCGGTCTGCCAGCACCTTCAGCCACTTCTTCAAAGTCGGCACTATCGGAACCGTCCGCCGGCTCGCTGTCTTGGCCTTCGCCGCCCGAATCTCAATAATCCCCGCCTTCATCCGGATATCCTGCCAGTCCAGGCGCTGGATTTCAGCGTGCCTTATCCCTGCGAACGCCGACAGCACAAGAAACGGCATCAACTCCGGCCGCGCCACCGCCAGCATCTCCTGCAACTCCGCCGGCCGGAAAATCCCGATTTCCCCTTCAGATTCCTTCGCCAGCCCAACAGCATCCAGCTCGTCATGATCCTTGTCCACATACCGCTTCGCCTTGGCGAAACTGAACAATGTCCCAACCGACGTCCTCAAATTATTCCGCGTTCGCGGCGACACATCCAGCGACCGCAACCACGCATCAATGGCCGATCCCGAAACATCCCCGATAAACCCCCTGAACCGTTTGCTGAACTGGGCCAGGTCATAGCTGAATTGCCTCACGTATCGGGCGCTCAGCCGGTCCTGCCGTTTCGCTTCTAAACACTCCGATACCACCTCGGCAACCCGCTTCACTTGCATATCGATCGGATGCCGCCTTAAATAAAACTCCACCGCCGCATCCAGCGAAGCCCGCCCCTTCAACTTGGAAAACGCCGAAGCGTACTCCGCTGCCGCCGTCTCCAGCGCTACACCCGACGGCCGCAACAACTCCCGAGCCCGTGCAAACGCCGCCCAATCTGCGCTGCTGAACTGCGCCACCGACACTTCACCGCTATTGAGCCTTTTGCCTGCCTCCTTTGCCTCCGCTATTGCTTTTTCCACCGTGGGAAACACCCTGCGCACCCGCTTCCCATCCACCCAGAAAGAAATCGTATACAACTCCCGACCCATGTGTGGCGTGCAATAAACCTTCACCTGCGCCGACCCTACACCCACCAGCCAGCTCGAAGGCCCCCCATCCTTTCCCGGCCGCTCCGTGACCTTCGTTTTGACCTGCTTCAACTTCGCCGTCACGATCCCGCCGTTCCCGGCGCCAACCGCGCCACCGTCCGCGCTGACACCCTCTGTCAGCACCTGGTCCGCCGTTGCCGTGCCTGTCACCCCGCCGACATCCCGGGCCGTGGTCATTCCCGTAACTTGCACAACCACCTCCTTGCATGCGGGATTACTTATGAATTCTGAGCGTTCCGAGCCCTTTTTAGCGGGCCCGCGGTTGCCATCGACAGTAGAATTACCTTCCATGCGGCCAATTCTGTCAGCAACATGTCAGTACATCAAGAAACTTCTCAATTTCCCTAGAAAAAAATGGTGGGCGAGACAGGACTTGAACCTGCAAGGGTTTCCCCACGTGGTCCTAAGCCACGCGCGTCTGCCATTTCGCCACTCGCCCCTCAACTTCCCTCAAAAATGAGGTGCTTTGTACTAGCATCCAGATGAAAAAATTGAAATGAAATTTAAAGCTCGGCTGAACACGCCCCTTCGGCAATCTCAGTGCAACATTTCCGATCGCTTATCGCTCCGATGCAGCGCATTGGCTCAGTAACATACGGTAGGTTTGCCGCGCGTGTTCGTACGCCGCTTTGGCGTCGGCCATTTCATCGGCTTTGATAAAGCGCTCCTTTTGGTGCCAGCAGCGGTCAACTCCGTCCAGGCACCATTGCGCGCTCCGACGTGAAGCCCGGATGGGTTTTTGGTCGACCAACACAAAAATCGGGTTTGTATGCGAGGAAGGCAAGATACGCAAGGCGAGCCAGCTGCTTTGGTCCAACTGCGCGTCGAACGCGATCGGCTGCATGGTGCCGTCGGCTTCGATCGTCTTGCGCGCCACGGAGTATCCATTCACGATCAATTCGACGGGCACCTGCCGCGACTCGCCGATGCGCGCCCGTTCAATGTCCCAGTAGGGCTTATCCGTGTAAGGCTTGTGACCCACCTCCGGATGCGGCTCCTCATCCAGCAACGCCGCCACGGTTGCCGTAACACGCACTTTGCCGGGATGGTCCAAGCGCAATTCACTCTCCTCTTCCCCCATCAGCACGCCATTGACTTTGAAATCAAACAGATGACTTCGTCCGTCCCCGACGTAATTGCGGCCGTGCCGGATGCCTTCGCACCAGGCTTCGTAAGTCAACTTGTCCTTCAGCCGCACATAAGAGCGCCCCAGCCCGACGCGTTCTCCATAAATGCATGGAAAATCCGTTTCACCACTGATCCGGGTCCGGAAGCCCACATTCAAAGTGTGATACCACATGTTGAGTTCCCAAACGCTGGGAGTGTCGACCATGGAAAGGAAATCCACGGCCGGCACCGGCTTGCCATCGGGCCCTGGCACGTTGTGAGTCACATCCACAATGTATTCATTTGCGCCAATGCCACTGTAGGGCGGCACCACAAAATTAGGCAGTTCTGACGTTTCCACTTCCAAACCCCATCCGGAGTGCGCCGGCCCGCAAACGGCGCCCTGTTTTTTAGCCCAGCGCAGCGTGTTTAGGCAAAGCGTCGGCCAATGTTTGTCGGAATCGCCGCCGGGATAGATTTCATCCTTCAAACGCAGCAGCACCAGGTGTCCCGATTGGTGCGAGCCGAACCCGGATACCTCGATATCGTAGTGAAGCAAGTAAGGATATTTTGAGACGCGATCGTCCGCGCCTGTGAAAAACTGCTTTTGAAAATCGAAACACGGTCCCCAGGTGAGATTGCAGCCAATTTTCAGATCTTCACCCTGGCAATGCCGGTACATGTCGGCGGCCAGGACCCCTTCGGTTGGTTGGGTATAATGGGCGCAGCCGGCGGCATGGATATGGTGGTCACCCGACCACCAGCCGAGCTTTGAGGGATCAATCCATCGACGCAGCTTGAAAGTCGCATCCTGGCCGGAAGCGGTGACTTGCAGGTCTTGATGTTGGACCACGTATTCCGGGCCACGGGTGAATTCGACGTCGAACCGGCCTTCGGGCAGGCGCACGGACTCGCCATCGGCGCGATATACCTGGGGATGGAACGCAAAATCGGGCGCCAGGCGTTTGGCCTGCGATGGATAGACGCGCCGCTGTGGATCTCGAATGATGAACATAGCGGTGGTCGCTTCCCCGTTCTCATCCAGCACGTGAAACTTTACTTCATGCGCCGGGGCGCCATGAAACAGGATATCCACCTCGCTGCGGAACCCCAGGTCCTGCGTGCCCTGGCCCACATCGAACACGAGCTTTGCTTCACGCTGGCCGGCGTCTTTGCTGTAGAATGACGCAATCCTGTACTCAAGACCCAGCCCGCTCAGGTCCTTGCGCAAGGGTTGTCGCGTGAAGAGGTCCAGGTCCAGCCAGCGCTGGTTTTGCGGCAGCTGTTGGCCGGCCTTGTCGTTTTTGCGGTAATACTTGTCAGACGCGCTTTGTTGCCACGGGGAATCGTGAACGGATTGGGCTTGTGGACTAACCAGGCGCAGTTCAGCGGTTGCGCCGGCGTCGTTTTGGACTTTAATCAAGAAGGTCCGCCAGCCGTCGGCCAGGAGTTCCGGCTTGGCCGGTCCCTGCGCGGCTTTAACACGCATTTCCGGGTTGATTGTCACACCGACGAGGCAATGCTGATCCAGAATTTGCTGAATGGCTTTGCAACCGGCGGCAGCGTCGCTGGCATCCATCGCTTCGTTCAGCGCTTTGCGCTCCTCGGCTGAAAGCGGGGCGCCCGCCAATTCCAAGGCTTCGACCACGCGTTTGACCTGCGCCGCCAGGGGCTGCAATTCGACTCCTCGAACCTCCGGGAGATCGAGCCCCTGGGCCATTGAATGCCTGCCGCCAATGATACCAACGGCCAAAATCACGAACCCAAGCGGGAAACTGGTCAGAATACGGAACTGTTTTTGGTTCTTCATAGAGGGCGTTGCCCATAGAGTAGCAGTTCGCGGCCTGGTGCCAAATTGCAATTTTGCAGTTTTGTTCATGATCCGTATAATCGCCCTCCATTTATGGCACCAGCTCAAGCTCAGGAAGCGCACATCCCGAAGCCGCCGCGGCTTTTCACCAAACTCATGGCCGCCAACCGCTCGGAAATTGCCATCCGCATTTTCCGCGCCGCCACCGACCTCGGTTTAACGACGGTTGCCATCTACGCGCAAGAAGACCGCTTCAGCATCCACCGGTTCAAGGCCGACGAGGCTTACCAGGTCGGCGCCGGGAAAGGGCCGGTTGCCGCCTACCTGGATATTGAAGGTATCGTCGCCATCGCAAAAGAAGCGGGCGTGCAAGCCATCCATCCCGGGTACGGATTTCTGAGCGAGAACCCGCAGTTCGCGAAGGCTTGCGAGGAGGCCGGTATTCTTTTCGTGGGGCCACGGCCCGAGTTGCTGGAGTTGATGGGCGACAAGACCGCGGCACGCACCCTTGCCAAACGCATCCAGGTGCCCACGCTGCCGGGCACGGAAGAACCGCTGAGCGACCGTGAAGAGGCGCTCAAGGTGGCGCGGCAACTTGGGTTCCCGCTCATTATCAAGGCGGCTTTCGGCGGCGGCGGCCGCGGCATGCGCGTCGTCCACAAGGCAACCGATATCACCCGGCTGCTCGACGAAGCCCAAACGGAAGCTGAGCGCGCCTTCGGCAATTCAGCGGTGTTCCTGGAAAAGTATATTCCACACGCCAAGCACATCGAGGTGCAGATTGTCGGGGATCAGCATGGCAACGTCATTCATTTGCACGAGCGCGACTGCTCCATTCAGCGACGTCACCAGAAAGTTGTTGAGGTGGCGCCCAGCTACGGGCTTCCTGAAGCGGTGATTCGCGAGTTGTGCGATGCGGCCGTGCGCATGGCTCGCGCAATCAAGTACGACAACGCGGGCACCATCGAGTTCCTTTACGACCTGGACACTCACGAGTGGTTTTTCATCGAGATGAACCCCCGCATCCAGGTCGAGCACACCGTCACCGAAGTGATTACCGGCCAGGACCTCGTCCGGGCGCAAATTCTAATTGCGCAAGGTTACCCGCTTCACAGCGCGCAGGTCGGGATGCCGCACCAGGACAAAGTCCCGCGGAACGGTTACGCGATTCAATGCCGGCTGACGACCGAGGACCCCGAAAACAAGTTCATGCCGGATTACGGCAAGATTCTCGCGTATCGATCGACCGGCGGCTTTGGGATTCGCCTCGACGGCGGAATGGGTTATGCCGGGGCGGTAATCACTCCGTTCTACGACTCGCTGCTGGTCAAGGTCGTGGCTTCCGCCGATTCGTGGGAGCTAACGCGCCACCGCATGGATCGGGCATTGCGTGAATTCCGGATCCGGGGGTTGAAGACCAACATTCCCTTTTTGGAAAACGTCATCAACCACCCGGTGTTTGCGGCGGGCCGGGCGACGACGACCCTGGTGGACAACACGCCGGAGCTTTGCGCCTTCAGGCCGCGGCGGGATCGGGCGACGAAACTGCTGAACTTTTTGGGAAATGTGATCGTCAACGGCAACCCCCAAGCCAAGGGCTACAAGCCCCCAAAACCGTTCGACGTTTCCAAACCGCCTGTATGCAATCGCCAGGCGCCGCTGCCCAGGGGCACTCGAGATCTGCTGCTGGAAATTGGGCCCTCCAAATTCGCGGAGTGGACCATGAAACAAAAGCGGTTGCTCATCACGGACACCACCTTCCGCGATGCGCACCAGTCCCTGATGGCAACCCGCGTGCGCACCTACGATATGCTTGCCTGCGCCGGGCCGCTGGCGCACAGGTTGGGCTCGCTCGAGACCGGGTTGTTTTCGCTGGAAATGTGGGGCGGCGCGACCTTCGACACCGCGATGCGGTTCTTGCTCGAAGATCCATGGGAACGTTTGCGCCAGTTGCGCGCCGCGATTCCCAATGTTTGCTTCCAGATGCTGTTCCGAGGATCCAACGCCGTCGGTTACTCGAATTACCCAAGCAATGTCGTGGCTGGTTTCGTCAAGCATGCCGCCGAATCGGGCATGGATATTTTTCGGATTTTTGATTCGCTCAACTACCTGCCGAACTTGCGGGTCGCGATGGAAGCGGTGCGCGAAACACGCGCGGTGTGCGAAGCGGCCATTTGCTACACCGGCAATATTCTCGACGAAAAAAGAGACAAGTTCTCTTTGAAATATTACCTGAAGCTGGCGCGTGAGCTTGAAAAAATGGGGGCGCATGTCATTGCCATCAAAGACATGGCTGGTTTGTGCCGTCCGGCTGCCGCCAAGAAACTGGTTCAAGCGCTCAAAGAGGAGCTCGGGTTGCCCATCCATTTCCACACTCACGACACCAGCGGGATCAGCGCGGCCAGTGTCTTGCGAGCCGCCGAGGCCGGCGCCAACGTGGTGGATCTCGCCATCGCGTCCATGTCCGGCAGCACCAGCCAGCCCAATCTCAATTCCATTGTCGCCGCGCTCCAGCACACGCCTCGCGACACCGGGATCGACTTGGACACGCTCAACGAGTTTTCCGATTACTGGCAGAGGGTCCGCGAATATTACGTGCCTTTCGACATCGCGCCGCGCACCGGCAGCGCCGAGGTCTATCTGCATGAGATGCCCGGCGGCCAGTATACCAACCTTCGCGAACAGGCTGCCAGCATGGGCGTCTCGCATCGTTGGCCCGAGATTGCGCGTCTTTATTCCCAGGTCAATCAGCTGTTCGGCGATATTGTAAAGGTTACGCCTTCTTCAAAAGTCGTTGGCGACATGGCGCTGTTTCTGTTCAGCCGCGGCATTCATCCGGACGACGTGCTGAACCTCGAGCCTGGAGTCACCCCGTTCCCGGAAAGCGTTATCGGAATGTTCAACGGCGACCTCGGCTGGCCCGATGGCGGCTGGCCCGAACCCATCTGGCGTGTCGTTCTCGGTGAAAAGAAATTCAAAGAAGCCAAAGCCCGATTTGAGCGCGCGACCCGCAAAGGGCTCGCCGCAAACGAAGCCGAGCTCGAACCCGTGGATCTGGATAAGCTCCGGGAGGAACTCTCCGCAAAGCTCAAGCGCCCCGCCTCCGAGGACGACCTCTACTCCCACCTGATGTACCCGGACGTATTCGCGAATTTTGAGAAAGTCCGCCAGGATTACAGCGACCTGAGTGTGTTGCCGACACCGGCTTTCTTTTACGGGTTGCAGAATCGCCAGGAAATCAGCGTCACGATTGAAACGGGCAAAACTCTGATCATTCGCCTGGTCAATGTTAGCGAGGCCGAAAAAGACGGCCGTCGCACGGTCACAGTCGAGCTCAACGGGATGACTCGGGAGACATTCGTGGCCGATAAACAACTGGCGCCAAAGGCGAAGCTGCGTCCCAAAGCCGACCTGAAAAACCCGCTGCAAGTTGCCGCGCCGATCCCCGGGTTGATTGCCTCCATTGCGGTCAGCGTCGGTCACAAAGTGGCGAAGGGCGACAAGCTGCTCATGATCGAGGCGATGAAAATGCAAACAACAGTTTCAGCGCCCAATGACGGTGTCGTTGAAGAGATCCACGTGGGCCTGAACGAAACCGTCGAAAGCAAGGATTTGCTGCTCACCCTCCGGTCCCATTAGGGGCGGAGTGCCGGGCAGCAAGTTATCGGCGCTGCAAACCTGAGCCGGGTAATCTAATAACCTAGACCAACCCCTCGAGCACGCTGGGGAGGCGTTCGAGGCTGCGGTCGAGTGAAGCCCGGGCGATGGCGTGTTCGGCCTGGCCCGGCTTCGGAAACAGCACATGCCAGCCCGAAGCGGCCATGCATTGGTCGCGCGTGACTTCCACGAAGTTTCCGCTGCAACCGATTTTCGCATTGCGCAGCAGCAGATCCGCGATTTGAACGGACGCCACGAGACCACGATTTTCCGGGGCATTCTCCGGCTGATGATGGAACCGGGCCGATTGAATCATCACCTCGGGCAAATGATGGTGTTCGAGGTAAATCGCGCCCACCTCGCCGTGGTCGAGTCCGAGGATCTCCGTCTCAATTGCGACCAGGTCCTGCAGGCCGGCGCTGGCTTGCCGGTGGATCTCCGAGAAATGCTCCGGGAACGACCACGCCATGATGATTTTACCCACGTCGTGGACAAGGCCCGCGACATAGTCCGATTCGTCATTGGGTGCCTGCACCGACCCGATGATTTCCCGGGTGATAATCGCCGTGCCGATGCAATGCTGCCAAAACTCCCGCCAGGGAAAGGCGCACTGGTGAGTCAGCCTTTGGAAGTCTTCGATCACCGGAGTCACCATCGTCAGTTGGCGGATCTGGCGGACCCCGAGGTAAAAAACAGCTTCTTCAATGTTGTTCACTGGCGAGCTCAGGCCGTAGTAGACCGAGTTAACCAGTCTGAGCAAGCGCGCCGTCAGGCTGGGATCGCGCCGAATGACTTCGGAAATCTGCGTTGAAAACCGCTGTTCAGCGAAGAGCAAGTCTTGAAGTGCTTTGCTGATGCTCCCTAGCGAGGGCAGGGCGGGGCAGGAGGTGACCTTTGCCTGGATCGCTTTTGGATCCAGCTTCTTCAAACTCGTGTGGGCCAGCACTTGCATTCTTTAAGTCACTGTAAAAGTCTGATTTTATATCGGTTACAAAGCCTTGGAACTTAAGCGCAAAAGCAAATCTCAAGTGCGCGGGCCTTTTGCCGATAATCAGCAGGATGGAACCCGCAAAAAAGCGATCTCCGGTATTGGGCAACCGGCCTTTAACCCGGAAACCGCTGCAACCGCAGCATCTTAGAAATCCTGGCTCAGGCAAAATCTTTGCCTGGACTACGACCCTTCTCATCGCTGTTGCGTGCTTTTGGGCTCCCCTGTTATCGGGCTCGGAAGGTTACCTCGCCAGGCTCGGCCCCCCACCTTTGCGATTCGAGGTCTCAACCCAGCCAAAAGGCCAGTTTTCCTGGCCTGTCCCACTTTCCCGAACAAACTCAACCGCGGGCAACGCGGTTGCAATGCCGCCGCCAGCTGGAACTGACACCAATTCCGAGTCCATTAACTCGTCGAGCTCGGCTTATTCGACTAACAACGCACCCTCCGACACGGCGGGAATTGCTCAACCGGGTGTCATCCCGCCGCCGGGAGTTGATACAAACACCTTTTCGGCAAGCAACTTGCTGAACGTTACCCCTCAGATGCTTGCTGATTACTTTAAATCCACCGTCGATAACGCCTCGCGGTACTCGACCAATTCTGTGAATGGGGCTGAGATCCAGTTCAACCCGCCCTTGCCGCCGGTCAAGCCTTCGAGCGAAGCCATCTACAGGGTTCGATGAGTCTGAGTGCGCAGCCCGCATCGAAACTCACATGATGAACCCGCGTCAACTCAACCCGAACACCCCGGTGAGGAATCCTCGCAAGACCGGCCCTGGGTTGAAACTGGCTCTCGCATATGCCTGGATTGCCCTCACCTTCCCCGGGTACGGCGACATCGTGGATGCGAGCAAAACACCAGCCATCCAAGGCACGAATGAGGTGTCATCTGCAGCTCCCACGCTCGATCCAGCCGCAAAAACAAACCTCACCACTGAAAACCCGCTCAGCGCGGAACGAATGCCGTCCGAGCAGTTGTCGGCGTCCGAGCTGGACCAGCAATGCCGCAAACAGTTGGAGTTGGCTCGCCATTACCGCCACATCCGCTTGCCACAACAGGCCGAGCCGGTTCTGGTGGAATTATTGAACAGCAACGGTCCGGAACCGCTTAAGCAGCAAGCCATGCTCGAATTGGCCATGGCTACCAGAGATGCGGGAGACCTGCCGCGGGCTCAACAAATCTATGCCCAATACCTCAGCCGTTGGCCGGGTGATATGCTGGTGCCGGAGATCCTTTTACGTCAGGGCCAAATCTTCCGCGACATGGGTTTGAACAACCTCGCGTTAGCGAAGTTTTATTCGGTCATGACTAGTTCTCTTGTGTTGAAAAACGATAAGCTGGAATATTATCAGCGCCTCGTCCTTTCAGCTCAAACTGAGATCGCTGAGACGCACTTCAAAGAGGGCAAATACGCCGAAGCTGCGGACTTCTTCTCGCGCCTGCTTAAGCAGGCCAACCCCGCTCTCGACCGGATCAATGCCCAATACCGACTGATCTGCTGCCTTTCGGCCCTCGAGCGCAATGACGAGACCGTGGCCAATGGCCAGGAGTTTCTGACGCTCTATCCCGATGCAACCGTGCAACCCGAGGTGCGATTTCACCTCACCCTTGCGCTCAAACGCATGGGACGCAACGGGGAGGCCCTTCAGCAAGTGCTTTCTTTATTGAAAGAGCAAAAGGAACGCACCAAGGAACACCCGGAATTGTGGGCCTATTGGCAACAACAAGCAGGCAACGAAATTGGGAATCAACTGTACCGCGAAGGTGACTATGTTCGAGCTCTGAGCGTCTACCTTGCCCTGGCGCAGTTGGATCCGCAACCGGCCTGGCAAATGCCGGTCAGTTATCAAATCGGCCTTACCTACGAGCATTTGGCCCAGCCGGTAAAAGCCCTCGAAAATTACCAGGCCATTTTGAAGCATGAATCCGAGCTTTCTACCAATGCGCCCCCGGGAACGAAGGCTCTGCTGGAAATGGCACGGTGGCGCGCCGACTTTGTGCAGTGGCAGGCAAAGGCCGAAACGCGCACTTCGATGGCCAACATCGCTACCCCGGAGGTCCGAAAGTGATGGACGCCGAAGCCAGGACCGAGTTCGCCCGCGATCTGGAAGCATACCAACGGTTATGCGAAGAGGTGATGGCGCTCACGACCAGAGAAAACCAGGCGCTAACAGCAGACTGTGGCTATGCGCCGTTTGAGTTTTACCAGAACAGAAAGAACTTGCTGCCTCGATTGGAAGAGTCCTTAATGGCGCTGCGAAAGTGGCGTCACCGATGGCAGCAAGCCAGCCCTGCGGAGCGCGCGGATTGCCCCGATGTAAAGGCGCTGTTTCAGTCCGTACAAAGCTTGCTCATGAAAGTGTTGTTGCTGGACCGGGAGAATCAACAGGCGCTTCTGCGGCACGGGCTTGTGCCGGCGCGCCAGTTGCCTTCCACAGCCGTTCAGCAGCCTCATTGCGTTGCGGATGTCTATCGGCGCCATGCTCGCTCGTGAGCTATGCCCATAGAAAAAGTGATCGTCCTTGAAGACGATCAGATTGTCCGCAAAAACCTCGAAAATTGCCTTCGCCGACGCCGCTACGATGTGGCCTCGGTCGGAACAATTGCCGCCGCCCAGGAATGCCTCGCCAAGGACAATTTCGACGTCATCTTCCTTGATGTTCGGCTCCCCGACGGCGATGGCACCGACCTTCTAAAACTGCTTCAATCCCGTCCGCAACGTCCCTTGGCCGTTGTCACCACAGGCTTCGGCAGCGTCGAATCGGCTGTCGAATGCATGAAAAACGGGGCGTTTGATTACTTAATCAAGCCCTTCTCAAACGAGCAAATCGAGGTCACTCTCAGAAAAGCCGAAGAATTCACCCAGATCCTCAAGGTCAACCAATACCTAAGCCGGGACAACGAGGAAACCAGCCAGGAACTGCTTGGGCAAAGCGCCGCAATGAATGAGCTGCGCCAACTCATCCGCAAGGTGGCGCGAACCCAAGCCACCGTGTTGATTCAAGGCGAAAGCGGCACCGGCAAGGAACTGGTGGCCCGAGCTCTTTATCGAGAAAGCCCACGCGCAAGCGCCCCCTTCATTAAACTGAATTGTGCGGCAATTCCAGAGAACCTGATTGAAAGCGAGTTTTTCGGGCACGAGAAAGGCGCATTTACCGGCGCGTTAAATAAACGCGAAGGCAGGTTCGAATTGGCCCACGGCGGCACGATTCTACTGGATGAAATCAGCGAGATTTCACCCACGGTCCAGGCCAAATTGTTGAGAGTTCTCCAGGAGCGCGAGTTGGAAAGAGTAGGGGGCAACCGCACCATCAAGGTCGATGTGCGGGTCATTGCTACAACCAATCGCAACCTTGAGCAGAGCGTAGACAAAAAAGAATTCCGGCAGGACTTGTTTTTCCGGCTCAACGTCGTTCCCATTCATGTGCCGCCGCTGCGGGAGCGGCGCGAGGATGTACCCTTCCTGGCGGAAGATTTCATGAGGCGTTTCTCGCGAAAGCACGGCGTTCACGTCCGGGGCTTTTCCGAAGAAGCTCTAAAGCTGCTCACTGCTCACAACTGGCCGGGCAACGTTCGGGAATTGCAGAACGTGGTTGAAAGAGCCGTGATTCTTGCCAATGAAAGCGGCGTTATCGAACCGGAACAGCTGGGCCTGAGCAAGCAGCCTTCCCCTGAAGCGACTGTGGCCGGCCCCTCATCGGCTCCGCAAGCGTCAGGCGCGTCAAACCCGCCCACAACCCTGGCCGAGATCGAAAAACGCCACATCCTGCTGACCCTCGAACAGTGCAAAGGCAATCGGACCCAGGCCGCGAAAGTTCTCGGAGTGAGCATTCGTACGTTGCGCAACAAGCTCCACGAATACAACGGCTCACAACCGGGCGGTGATTTCGACGAGAACGAGGCCGCCGAAAAGCCTGAATAAGCCGCTGCTGGACGACTTGCCCCTTGCTCGCGCCACCCTGAATCGACGGTTCTTCCCCCCCGCTTTCTGTTGAAGGGCTCGCGATAACTCTTGCCTAGTCCATAGGTCGGCAGGGGTAAACTTTTCCTCTTCCTTCAAGCGGACACCCAAAAACCCCTGGTTTTACCGCAATTTTTGCCGATGGCATCCCTGGTGCTCAGCAGGGCTCGGAAAATTGTGTATGGTCGAAGCACTGTTTAACGAGCCGAACTACCTGGCCGCCAAGAAGACCCTTGATGCGGTTGCTCTTCGCCAGGAAGCAATCGCCAGCAATATCGCAAATCTCGAAACACCGGGATACAAGCGGCTCGACCTTTCCACCTCCTTCGAAAATGAGTTGGACCGCGCCTGTGCCAGCCGGGATCCAAAACAGATTGCCGCCTTACAACCTTCCCTGGCACCCGACCCCACCGCCATGCCCAATGGCCGTGACGGCAACACTGTCAGTCTCGAAAAAGAGATGGCGCAACTGAATCAGAACGCATTGGCTCACAGTCTCGAGACCCAGCTCGTCTCCAACATGCTCCTTCGGCTGCGCATGGCTATCACCTCCAAACCAGGCTGATTTTTATGGTTCAAATTCTTACCGGCATTCAAAGCACTACGGCCGCACTCGACGCCGAACGCACTCGGCTCGATGTCATTTCGGAGAATATCGCCAACTCGCACACCACACGCGGACCCGACGGCAAACCGTACCAACGACAGGTCGTCGTGTTCGAATCTGCATTGCAACAGGCCCTTGGCGGGGAAGCGCATTCTTCGGTTCCCACCCTCAAAGTCGCGCGCATAGAAAAAGATAACCGTGCTCCCATCCTCGCCTACGAGCCAGGTCACCCGGACGCGGATGCCAACGGCATGGTGGCCATGCCCAACATCAATGTGAACGAGGAAATGGCCGACATGATTGCAGCTTCGCGGGCTTTCGAGGCGAACCTGGCGGTCGTGAAGAACTCGCGCGCCATGGCCCTCCAGACACTTTCCATCGGCAAGCATTAACGTTGAGCTCTCATGTCCCTGGCAATCGGCATACCCCCCCTCATCTCCCAATACGCGATCCGGCCCCCGGCCGAGGTCGGGGCGGAGGCGTTGCCTGAAATTCAGCGGTTACAGCCTTCAACCGGTATTGCCGAAACCAACCCGGCGCAGCCTGCCGGCGAATCCTTCTCAAACGTGCTGGGCAGGATGGTCCAGGAAGTCAGCGCCAGCCAGGGTGCGGCCAACGACGCGGTGGCTGCTCTTCAGAGCGGCCATAATGTTTCACTCCACCAGGCCGTCATTGCCATGGAGGAAGCCAACATCTCTTTCCAGTTGATGGTCGAAGTGCGCAACAAACTGCTTGATTCCTACCAGGAACTCATGCGCATGCAGGTCTGATGCTGCCCATTTTGAATGAACCAAAATCTGTCAAAGCTCGGCGCGCAATTGCGCGACATTTGGAATCAGCTGGGAGGTGCCCAGCGATTGAGTGTGATCTGCGCGACTATTGTCCTTCTTGGCGGACTGGGGTCGCTCGCCTTCTGGTCCTCGCGCGCTGATTATAGCCTCCTTTACGGAAGGCTCTCGGACGGCGAAGCTGCCAAGGTAATCGCCGCACTGGACGACGCGAAAGTTCCTTACAAAGTCGGTTCCGGCGGCAGCTCTATTCTCGTTCCTGCCGATAAAGTCCACCTCATGAGAATGCAATTGGCCGGGCGTGGCATCCCGCGCGGCGAAGGGGTCGGGTTCGAAATCTTCGACAAGCCCAACTTCGGGATTTCTGATTTTGTGCAGCGAGCCAATTATGTCCGGGCTGTCCAGGGAGAACTGGCCAGGACCATCAGCCAGCTGGATGAGGTGGAGTCCGCGCGAGTCATGATCGTTCTTCCGGAGAACCGGCTGTTGCTCGACAAAGATAAATACGCAACCGCCTCGGTTTTTGTTCGCGTCCGGGGCAATTCCCAGCTTCAGCCTCAATCGATCAATTCGATTCGCTTTTTGGTGGCCAACTCCGTCGAAGGCCTCAAAGCCAACCACGTGACGGTGATCGACAACCTGGGCAATGTCCTTTCGGAGAATTCGGACAATGATTCCCTCAGCGGCCTGACCAGCACGCAACTGGCCGCGCGAAGAAATCTCGAGCAGTACCTCGCCAAAAAAGGCCAGGACATGCTCGAAAAAGTTCTCGGACCGGGCCAGGCAATCGTCCGCGTTTCCGCCGAAATCAATTACGACACCACAACGCGCTCGGAAGAAAAGTTCGACCCCGAAGGTCAGGTGCTTCGCAGCCAAACCAAGACCGACGAAAATACCGATGCAACGACTTCGACGCCGACGACACCCGTCGGCATAGCCGCGAATACCACGGCCGATACCAACGCCTCCGCATCCGGGGCCACGAGCCCACTGAACTCGACCAAGAACAAGAAAGCCGTAACCACGGTTCAATACGAGATCGGCAAATCGACCAGCAGCACCATGCAGGCTGCGGGCGGGATCAAGCGGCTTTCAGCCGCTGTCACTGTTGCCGCCCAGTTTGAGGGCTCCGGCGCGGACCGGAAAGTGGTGAATCGCTCGCCCGAGGAGTTGGAAAAACTGCGCCGAATTGTGGCCAGTTCGGTTGGGATTCAGACCGGCGCGGATAATCCCAGGGGAGACACGATTACCCTGGAAGAAATGCCCTTTAATGATCAGCTCGCGGCGAGCGTGTCGCGCGAGTTTGATCAACAACAGAAACACGATCTGTGGTGGGGAATCGCGCGCGGGGCGCTTTATCCCGGTTTGGCCCTTGTTGCGCTGCTGATTTTATTGCGTGTGTTTAAGAAGACGCCGGTGCCGGAGATTCAGCTGGGAGTGCCGGTAGGCCGTTTGATGGCGGCCCAGAAAGCCGCGGCGGCGGGCAATGGTCACGGCGCAGGAGGCCCCTGGGGTGACGCCGGGCCGGGCATTGTCAGTGTCGACGTTTTGAACCGTTTGATTAAAGAAAACCCGGCCAATATGACCCAGGCCATTCGCGAATGGATGGACAAGGGCCGGGGCGCCAACCCTTAAGGCCATGTCGGACGATACTGAAACATCACTGGACGGCGCGGCCTCCGAAAGTGGCGCGCTCAACAAAACACAAAAGCTCGCGGCGTTGCTGGTCATGCTGGGGCCCGAAAGCGCCGCGCTCATGCTCAAACGTTTCGAGGCGCGCGAAGTGGAAGCCATCGCCCGGGAAATGACCCGCGCGACTTTGATTACCAGTGAGCAGCAGGAGGAAATTCTTCGGGAATTTTCCGAAGTCGCCATTGCCGCCAGCACGGGTGTTTCAGCCGGGCTGGACTTTGCCCGCAGCACCCTGGAAAAGGCGCTCGGCAGTTTTAAAGCCAGCGACGTCCTGGGGCGGGTCGTCACCATGCGCGCCTCCAGCGGAGCGATGCAAGCCATCGCGGAAATGGACCCGCGCCACATCCTGAATCTCATTCGTGAGGAACAACCCCAAACCGTGGCCTTTGTTATCAGCTATCTTGCGCCCGAAAAGGCGGCCCAGCTGATGGGGATGCTCAGGCCGGAGCAACGCGACCAGGTGGTCGAACGCCTTGCCACCCTGGCCCCAACCCCGGTCGAGGTCGCTGAGAAGGTGGTCGACGTTCTCAACGCCAAAATGGGCGTCAAGCAAACCAGGGCGCTTACTCAGACCGGCGGTGTCACAACCGCGGCAGACCTGCTCAACGCCATCGACAAGACTCTCAGTCGCACGCTGCTGACTTCGCTCGAAGAGCGCAACCCGGAGCTCTGCCAGGCCATTCGCAAAAAGATGTTCACGTTCGAAGATTTGCTGCGCCTCGACGGCACCACCATCCAGCGAATCATGCGCGAGACCGATATGCGCGATCTCACGCTCGCTCTCAAAAAAGCCAGCGAACCGCTGCGCAAACTCCTCCTGTCGGCCATCTCGCGGCGCGCCGCCGAAACCGTGCAGGAAGAATTGGCCTTCCTCGGCCACGTCAAATTGCGCGAAGTCGAAGCCGCGCAGTTCCGAATCATTGACGTTGTCCGCAAGCTCGAAGCGGAAGGTGAAATCGAACTGGATTCCGCCCAGGCGAACGAATATGAGCTGGTCTGAGACAATCCATTTTGACCGGCCGTTAAGCAATGTCTGTCTGCTGGCCGAAGCTCCGCTGGAAAGCTGGGAGCAGATCCTGCGCGCCCGTGAGGAATTCGCATATCAACGGGGCCACCGCGATGGCCAGGCCGCCTTGAACCGGCAGCTGATTCAACAGCGCTCGGAAATCGCCGAGTTGCAACGCGGCATTTTGAATGCTCTCCAAAGCGCGGTTCCCCAGGTCATTCACGAGAGTGAAGCCGCGTTAATCACACTCGCGCTCGAAGCGGCCAGGCGGGTTGTGGCAGATCTGCCCATCGACGTGCGGCTGGTTGAAGAGGTCATTCGTGAAGCTCTCCGGCAGGCCGAGGACACCGCTGAAATACTGGTGCAGGTCAATGCCGACGACCTGGCTTTACTGCGCAACAACGATGCCGCGCTGCTGAACGGGCTGCCGGACAAAGGCCCGCTGCGATTCGTCGCCTCGTCGGAGGTGACTCGCGGGGGATGCGTCATCCAGACTCGGTTTGGCGTCATTGATGCCCAGCGTGAAACCAAGCTGCAGCAACTGGCTGAAAGCGTTTGCGCATGAATTCAACCGGCACATTGCCCACCGGTCGGCTCGAGACGGCGCTGCAACGCGTCCGACAGGCCCGCGTAACCGAAGTGTGCGGGCGCGTCGTTCAAATTATCGGATTAGTGATCGAGTCGGAAGGCCCGGCCGCCTCCCTGGGCGAGGTTTGCCACATCCACTCAGCCGAACGGGACGAAGTGACCCTCGCCGAGGTGGTTGGTTTCAGAAACCATCACTTGCTTTTGATGCCTCTCGGTGAGGTTCACGGTTTGCACCCGGGCAGCGAAGTAACCGCCACGGGCAAACCGCTTCGTGCCGCTGTCGGCCACGTTCTCAAGGGCCGTGTTATCGATGGCCTGGGCCGCCCGATTGATGGATTGGGATCCTTGGTCGCCGACCATAGTGTCAGCCTGACATCACCCCCTCCTCACCCCTTGAAACGACAGCGCATCGCACAGGTTTTCCGCACGGGGATCAAAGCCCTCGATACCTTCGCCCCATGCGGACGAGGACAGCGCCTTGGAATTTTTGCCGGCAGCGGCGTCGGCAAATCCACCTTGCTCGGCATGATGGCGTCGCAAGCGGAAGCGGACGTAAACGTGATTGCCCTGATCGGGGAACGGGGTCGCGAAGTGCGTGAATTTTTGGAACGCGACCTTGACGCCGCCGGCCGAAGAAAATCGGTCGTGGTGGTGGCGACTTCCAACGAGCCCGCTCTCAACCGGGTGAAAGGCGCCTTCCTGGCGATGGCTATCGCCGAATATTTCCGGGACCAGGGTCAGAACGTGCTCCTGATGATGGATTCGGTGACGCGTTTTGCCATGGCTCAGCGCGAGATCGGGCTGGCCGTCGGCGAACCGCCCACCTCGCGCGGTTACACCCCCTCGGTTTTTTCGCTCCTGCCGCAATTGCTGGAACGCGCTGGGACAGGCGAGAAAGGTTCGATCACCGGCCTGTTCACCGTCCTGGTTGAGGCAGACGACATGAATGATCCGATCGCTGACTCGGTTCGTTCGATTCTCGATGGCCATGTTGTTTTGACCCGGGAACTGGCGACTCAAAACCACTATCCCGCGATCGATGTGCTTGAAAGCGTGAGTCGTTTGAACCGGGATCTCCTGGCCCCGGCTCAATTGCAGTTGACCGCCGCCGCGCGTGAATACCTGGGTATCTACCGCAAAAGCCAGGATCTGATTAACATCGGGGCCTACGCGTCCGGCACCAACCCGTCGATGGATCGAGCCATTGCTCTGCACGATCCGCTCAACAAGTTCCTGAAGCAAAATATCAACGAAGGTTTTTCAACCGAGCGCAGCTGGGCCCTGTTGGCCGAAACCTTGGCCGCCTCACCTTCCGCCAAACCCGTTGCCGCGGCTCCCAAGCCGAGTTCGGCGGTCCAACCCGCACGCCTCATCAACTCATGAAAGATCCTGAACTATGAAATCATTCCGATTTTCGTTGCAGCCGATTCGCGCGCTCAAGGAACAAGCCGAACAAACGGCGCGCGAACGATACGCGGCGACTCTGCGCGCCTGCGAGGAAGCCGCCGCCCGCGTGCAAAGCGCGAGTGTCGAATTGACCGAATGTTGGACGGGATTGTGCGACAAGCTCGCGGCGGGTGTTGAGAGCGGTGAACTGCTGCGCGCGCGCGCCTGGTGCAATGTCCTGGAACTACGGGTTAAAGAGCGTGCCGCCGCGCTCGAAATCGCGCGCCATGCTGTCGACGCCGTTTGGAAAGAACTCATGCTGACCACGCGCGAACGCGAGGCGATGGACCGTCTCCACGACCGCCGCCGCGCCGCTTACAACAGGCAGGCCCAGGCCGCTGAACAGAAGACAATGGACGAACTGGCCCTGCGACTCGCTAATCCTGCCGCCTCTCCGCGGGTGCTTGCCAGCCCGGGCGCGGAACGGTTATGAGCCGAATTCTGAAATCTTCATGGACCGTCGGCCTGGCCGGCGGGCTGATTTACCTTGCAACGACTGCGGCTCTGCTGCGGCCGGGCAGGTTTGAGACTGCCGCAATTGCGGTCGAGGAATCCACCACCTCGGCCAGCAATGAGCCGTCGTGGAACTTCCGAAATCCGGAGTTCGAGCAATGGGTAGAAGAACTCAAGCGCGAGCGCGAGGCGGTGGCTCAACGGGCGCAGCAACTGCAAGAACTGCAAAAGCGCCTCGAAGCCGAGCGCCAGGAGATCCTGACCGTGACTCAGACCGTCCACCAGCTCCAGGCCGATTTCGACAAGAATGTGGTCCGCATCAAGGAGCAGCAGCTCGATAATCTCAAGCGCCAGACCAAAATCATCGCTTCCATGTCGCCGGAAGGCGCTGCGGCAATGCTCAACGAAATGCCGGAAGACCAAACGGTCGGCGTCCTTTTTATGCTCAAGCCCGAGGCCGCCAGTTCTATCCTCGATACCCTGAGTAAAATGGGCAAAACCGAGGCAAAGCGCGCCGCGGAATTGACTGAACGGCTGCGTTCAGTCCTGCCTCCCGCCAATGCCGCGGCGGCCACCGCAAATTAAACCCTATGGTCCCGCTTATCTCGCAACCCTCCGCAGCCCCAGCTGATCCGGAGGGCGGTTCTCTACTAAAGTCTTGCTCCGCAAAGGATGCGCAACCTTTCGAATCGGCCATCAAAAAGGCCATCGACCAGAAAAGCTCAAGGCCGGCCACTTCCGGTTCGAATCCGAAACATGCGCCGGATGTGCCGGCGCGAACCGAAGAAAATGTCGAGGCCGGCCCGGACCCGACCTCAAAACTTCAAGGCCGGCAGCTCGTCTCACCTTTATCAGGACAGCCAAAAGGGCGCGATGGCTCGCCCGTGAATCGAACCGCGCCGCGGCAACTTTCCGGCAAGTCTGACCAGAATGACAACGGCCAGACAGCATTGAATTTGCTAGTGACGCAGAATTTGGCCGCTAGTTCGGCAATCGTTGTCGTTCCCTCGCCCACCCTTTGTATCGTCGGCGCGGAGCCAAGTGGAACCTGGCCCGCGGCCTTGGGGAGTGCGCCCAGTCATGAGGGAAGCGATTCGTTATCGTCGGGCAGCCCTGATCGGCAGAGTTCGGTCGCGCAAGAAAAAGTCTCCGTTCCGATCGAGAAGATCGCGCCCGGGCTGGAGCCTTCAGAAAAGCCTCGCGTCGTGGAGTCGCCGCGAAAAACAGCGCCTCCCACCGAGTCTCAACCGCAGGAACAATTGCCGGGAAGCACTTTGGGTTTCGAGAGTCAGAATCGAACTGCACGGGTGCATGATCTGTTAGGGGTCCAACCGTTTTCAGGGTCGGGTTCATCTCCGCCCGAAGCGGGCCCAACCAAGGAACTGGGTGCGGCCTCATCTGGATCGGGCCCGCCCACAGATACTGGCAACGATGGCCAAACCCTCATTGGCATATCCGTTGCTCAATACGAATTGCCGATGAAAAAGGCCGAGAAAACGCTAAAAGTTGCCGAGGTCCCACAGCAAAATCTGCCGGGGGATGCAGCGATTTCTGCCGGTAAGCTAGAGTCGTCGCAAGACGCGGCGGCCGCTCCGGTGACAACGGTCGGGCACGTTCAACCCGGCGACAATCGGACCGCGGCTGTAGAACGCACCCACGACCTGGTCACCATGCACGCGTTGCGCTTGAGCCAGTCCGGGGGTGAATCGATGCGCGTGGTCATCGAACCGAGCGCGGGCACGCGTTTGTCGCTCGAGTTGCGGTTCAACAATGGAACCGTTGATGCACAAGCAATCCTGCATCGTGGAGATTTTGAACTTCTAAGCAAACACTGGGGTGAGTTGCAACAACGCCTCGAACCTAAGGGCGTGCAACTGGGTTCGCTTGAATGCTCCAACCCGTCCCTGGCTGACCAGCGCCAATCTCACCGCTCCAACGGTCAATCCGCCGAGGATGCTCCTCCGCGGAGCGCGTTTGCCGAGTTTGCTCTGGACGGCTCTGTCGCCGATGCCGAGAAACGTTCGGCTGCTCGAACCAAAACACACCGGGGATGGGAAACCTGGGCTTAGCTCCTAAAATCATGCCAACACCAACTACTCCAGTCAGCGGAACACCGATGTTGCCCCAGGGAAATGTGGTCGACAATCCTTTGTCAGGCACGAAGGCGCCAAGCAGCACGTTGACCCAAAACGATTTTTTGAAACTCCTCGTCGCCCAGATGTCCGCGCAGGATCCGCTCAACCCTCAATCGAATACAGATTTTGCGGCGCAGATGGCGCAATTCAGCGCGTTGCAGACGTCCCAGGCGACTCAGAGTGACATGTCCGTGCTCCAGGCGAGCCAATTGGTCCAACAGGCAAACTCTTTTATCGGCCGGACCGTAACCCTGGCCGCCCATGACGGCAGCACTCCGACAGGGATCGTAACGTCGGTTCAGATGGTTTCGGGCGTTCCGAAAGTTGTCGTAAACGGCTCGTTGTATGACCTGAACCAGGTGCTTTCGATCAGCGCACAAGCAGTGGCACCGCAGCCGGTCGCCCCTGCTCCCATCACGCCGGCGCCACCTGCTCCCACTCAAACCACCACACACCCTGCGAATCCTTATGCTTCCTAGAACCAGGCCATTACGCAAACGCCCAAGTTGCGGCGTCTTTTCTTCTCAAACCGTTCCAAGCCACATGGCCTTGGCTCTCGTCGGTCAAACCGTGAGCCTGCGCGGCCGCGCCAACCGAGTGTTTCACGGCATCGTCGCCGGCGTTGTCACTGAAACCGGCCGACCCAAACTGGTGGTCGACCGCGTCGAATATGATTTGAACCAGGTCCTCAGCGTAACTCCGCCCGTACTCAACTAGCATCCATACAAAGCCTATGCCTCTCCTCCAATCTCTTAGTTCCGGTGTCAGTGCCATGCAGCAGTTCCAACAGGAACTTGATGTCATCGGCAACAATATCGCCAACGTTGCCACGACCGGTTACAAAGGTGCCGACGTTCAGTTTGCCGATGCCCTCAGCCAGACTATGCAGGGCGCCGGCGCCACAGGTGCCATGCAAGTCGGTACCGGTGTCACCACCGATTCCATCGCCAACCGTTTCACGCAGGGCGCTATCAATGCTACCGGCAATCCGCTGGATGTGGCCATTTCCGGAAACGGCTTTTTTGTCGTTCGCGACCAGGTCAGCAACGCCCAGTTCGCAACGCGTGACGGCAATTTTACCGTGGATACCAACGGTTACCTGCTCCTGAATGGAATGCGGGTCCAGGGTTATTCCGATGCCGGATTGACGACCTTTGGCGATCTTAAAATCGACAATACCGGCGCGCCCGGTGGATCAACGGCAGCCGTCCAGCATTGGAATTTTGATAGCGCCGGCGACATTGTCGTGACTCTGACCGATAATACCACCTTCAGCCGCGGCCAAATCCTTATGCAGGATTTCCGCAGCCCCCAGATGCTCGTGAAAGAAGGTGACAGTCTTTACTCAGGCATGGCCGGCGCTGGTCCGCTGGCGCAGCTTTCGGCCCCTTCGACGAATGGTCTGGGCAAGCTCGAAATTGGCGCCCTGGAAGGTTCCAACGTCGACCTGACCACCGAGCTATCCAATCTCATTACCACCCAACGCGCGTTCGAGGCCAACTCGAAGGTCATCACCACCAGCGACGAAGTGCTCCAGACCCTGGTCAACCTCAAACGTTAACCGCTTTTTATGGCTGCCAATCGACTCGAATCCGCCCCCAAGCAGGAAGAAGCCGCTGCCCCGGCCGCGGCCGACACGGCGGCACCTGCGGCTGCCGGGGGCGGCATTGCGAGTTGGTTGCCGTTGATTGTTACCGTAGTGGTCATGCCGCTCATCGCCTATGCCATGACCGAATTCGTTCTGTTGCCGCAACTCAAAAAGGCGCTCGGCGCAACGACCCAGCAGGCCTCAGCCAAAGGGAAAGAAGCCAAAGCCGCCGCGGATGCCAAACGCGAATCCGTGCCGATGAACAAGCTCCTGGTAAACGTCGCCGGCACAATGGGCGCGCGCTATTTGCTCGTCAGCCTTTCGGTCTCCGGCTCCGACCAGGATTTTAAAGCCAAACTGGCCGCGCATGATCCCCAACTGCGCGATTTTGCCTGCGGCGTCCTTGCAACCAAAACCATCGCCGACCTCGAAAAGCCGGGAGCCCGAAACATGATCCGCAGCGAATTGATGTCCGGGTTCAACAACATCCTCGGCAGCGCCATGGTGCAGGAGATTTACCTCACCGAGTTCGCCATCCAATAGCCCGGCCATGACTCCGGCCAACAATCCCCCACCCTCCGGCTCGCAACCCGAACCTCCGCAGGCCGAGGTTGTGGTTCTTTCGGCCTCCGGCAAGCGCGAACGCAAGCCCGCCAGCGCCGTTAGGGGCCATGATTTCCGCCAATCCGGTTTTCTTGCACCGAGCGAATTGCGACGCATTCGTTTGCGGCACGAGCAATTTATTCGCGCCCTGGCTGCCCGCCTGGCTATTTTCCTTCGCCTCGAATTCACGGTTCAATTGGGCAAACTCCAGATTGTCAGTTACCAGAAGTTCACGGAGAGCCTCTCCAACCAGACGCACATCACCCTGTTTCGCATTGACCCGCTCAAAGGCGTGGGTTTGTTGATTTTATCACCCAAACTCGGTTTAAGCCTGGTGGACCGGTTGCTCGGCGGATCCGGAAGCATGCCCGAAGCGCCTCGTGACCTTAGCGAAATTGAGATCGCTCTTACCGATCAGCTGGCGACCTTGATTCTGGGTGAATGGTGCAACCATTGGCCTGAAATGAAGGAATTGCGGCCGGTCCTCCTCGGCCACGAGAATAATAGTCGCTTCCTGCAAACGGCTCCTCCTGACACGTCGATGCTGATCGTTACAATGCAGGCCGGCATCGGAGAGCAGCTCGAATCAGTTCAAATGGGCTTTCCCTACGCTGCCGTTGAGCCTTTGATGCGCCAGTTGTCGCCGGCGTTGCCTCAAGCCGACCCGGCTCCCGCCAGGCCCGCCAGGCTGGCCTGGAACCGCGAGTTCGATGACGTCAAGGTCAGCGCGAGCGCGCAATGGCACGGTCTCAAAATTTCCGCCGCCCACATCGCCAGGCTCAAGCTTGGAGACGTCCTCATGCTTGGCCCGGAGTGCGCCACCCAGGTGGAATTCCGTCTCAGCCACATCCCGAAATTTCTCGGCAAGCCGGGTATGTGCGGCGGCAAATGGGCCGTCCAACTGACTGACCCGATCCCCGCGTAACGATTTTATGAGTGCGATTGCAGAACAG
>DATGLT010000107.1:0-8943 GCA_035294005.1 Verrucomicrobiia bacterium | reverse complement strand
TTCGCGTTATTCGCAGAGCCGAAGTATTGAACCTGCCAGGAGTCCGGCAAGCCGTCGTTATTGGCGTCTCCGGTAAGATCGGCGATGGACGCTTTCAACAAGGCCGTGGCGTACGGCGCATTATGGACACCGCGGCTGCCGTCGTTGTTGACGAACTGCCAGTTATACGCCGCGTTGAGGAACTTCGTCGGCCAATTGGTTTTGACCGAGACGCTGGTCTTGACCAGGCCGTCAGCCAGGTAGTTCCCGTTGGAGACATAGGCCGAACTGGGCAACATGGTTGAGAGTTTGTCCATCAGATGCTGCACCTCGGTTTGAACGCCGTCGATCACACCGTCGCCGTCGTAATCCTGGACGGGCATGTCGAAACTTGCGATTGGGCCGTGGCATTGCGCGCAGGCGTCGACACGGTCAACGATGTTCGTAACTCCATTGGTGGAGACAAGCGTGGCGCTCATGTGGAAGGTGTGGCCGCCGGATTTGAGGAACGTCGGATCCGTTGGCGCAAGGGTCGCTTGCATATGACATCCGACGCAGAGATTGGTCACGGTATAACGATGGGCGGAACTGGGCATCGTTTTGCCGTAAGTGATAGCGTTGATTCCCTCGATCATGTCGCCTTGCGGGCTGTCATGAACGCCGAAACTCGAGCCTCCCAGCCAGGTGGGCAGCCCTTGCTGATAATTTGCGATGTTCGTCGCCGCGGCGCCGTTGCGGGTGTGATGGCACTCGAGACACAAGCTGCCTTCGCCCGCATTCGTTACGACGGTGCCATCCGGCATGGTCACGTTGTTGAGCACCCGCAGCAGGTGCGGATTATTGGTCGGGGAAGTCATGCCGTGAGGCTCGTGACAGGTCTGGCAGCCGATCGCCGCATAGGAAGTGTTGGTGCTGGACCAACCGTCGATCCGGGCGAGGAACCCAAGGGACGTATGGCAGGCAACGCACGCTGCGCGGGTTGGACCGGTGGGGATGCGGCTGGCCAACGCGTGCTTGGATGAATACCACTCGGTCCCTTTGATATGATGAGTTGGCGCGTCATGGCATTGGTTGCAGTCCCCGGAGTTCACCGTGACCGAAAGCCGCGGCCAATTGGAGATGTTGGTATTCCCCAGCGCGTAGGCATGCTCGCTGCCGGGGCCATGGCAGTTTTCGCATTGGATGTTCGCGAGGTTCTTCAGCGCGGAGGGCATGGCGTCCCAGTTTCCGTTGGTGAGCACCGTAGGAAATTGCCAGCCAGTTTGAGTGGCGACGTCGTCAAACCCGCCGTCGACTGCATTGGTATTGGAGTCATAGCCCACGGTGTGGCATTGGAGGCAGGATTGGCTGTAATGCCCAAGCAAGCCGTTGATTCCTTCTGTGAAAATCTGTGAATGCCCCGTGGTCTGCCAGGATTGAACCATGTCCTTGGCGACGAGCCCGCCGCTATGACACAGCGCGCAGGTGTTTACGCCGACGTACGTGCCCGAAGTGATGTTAAACAGGACGTTGGTTGTGCCCTCGGTCGCAGTGGTAATGGTGGCCATGACGGCGTATTGGCCGGTCACATCCGGACGCAACAAAGTTCGCGAGGCGACTTGAAACGCGGCTCGGTCGCCCGGCTCGTAGATGGGGACATTGGTGCCCAGAGGGCTGCTTTGGAGAACCGCGGCTGAACCCGCGGGCCGGTTTGTGAGCACCCAGGTAACCCCGGTGATATCCGCAGCGGGTATAGCGACGTTAATCTGGGCTTCGAGATACACAGGGGTTCCAACACCCACTGTGGTCAGACCGCCGGAGACTTCAAGGCTCGAAGGCAAGCCATAACTCACCTTGTCTCCAGGCGTGAGAGGCCGGGCGATAACCTGCCCTGTCAGGGCAGGCGTGGCCGCTCGCGCCGGCAATGCGGCGGCCAGGATAAGCAGCCCAATCGCCGCAAGGCGAACTGGAGCAGCTGCAAGGAGGGTTTTGTTTTTCATATGTTTATTGTTCGCGATCCTGAGATTATCGATCACGAGCGCTGCGCTTTGGTTTCGGGCTCAACGTGGCCTGTCGGGGCGTCCACGTTTACAAACGCCAATTCGGACGAATCCGGCGTTTTCCAACGAAAGCACCAATCCCACCGCGACACGCGGAGGAGCGCTCCCGTCGAAATCTGAAAAATGTGAGGCATGGCCATAGAACATGGATACGGGCCTGATCAGGCCGGGCAGGCGGCGCCCGCTAGTGCCCAACCCGCTTCAGGAGACGCTTCGGGAAGCACCCTTGGCGGCGGCGTCAGCCGTCTCATCAGCGAGGCGGCCCGCTCGGAGATGATCGCGCGGCACCGGCTCAGTTCCTGTTCTCGCGTCCGGACGTTCTCACGGACGATGGCTTCCAGGTGGTCGACGTTGTAGAGGTAGACATTGGGAAGTTCCTGAACATCGGAATCGATGTCGCGCGGGACCGCGATATCCACCAGGAACAAAGGACGATTGCGGCGCGCCGGCATTATGGAGGCCAAATCGTCCCGGTTCAGGATCGTGTGCGGACAGCCGGTGGAACTGACAACAATGTCCGCCTCGATCAGGGCCGAATCCAGTTCGTCGAACCGGATCGCCCGCCCTCCAAATTCGCTGGCCAGGTTGAGCGCGCGATCAAATGACCGGTTAGTGACCAGAACGGCACGGGCCGCCTTCTTCGCAAGGTGCCGCACACAAGCTTCTCCCATCTTTCCCGCGCCGATGATCATCACCGTCTTTTGGCCGAGGTCCTTGTCGAAGATGCGCTCGGCGAGCTCAACGGCCACGCTGCCCACCGAGGTTGACCCGCGGCCAATCCCGGTTTGGGTTCGTATTTCCTTGGCCGTCTGAAGCGCGGTCTGAAACAGCCGGTTGGTCAACCTCCCGGTCAAGCCGGCCTCCTGGGCGGCCTGGTAGGCCTGCTTGACCTGGCCCGTGATTTCGGTCTCGCCAATCACCATCGAGTCCAATCCGCTCACCACTGAAAAGAGATGTTCCACCGCCTGGACCCCTTGTTTGAAGTAGAGGTACGGAGCGAAATCTGTTTCCGTTCCTCCCAGTTCCTCAAACAGGCGCTCCATCCTGCCGTTGACGCTCGGCGCGGCTCCATAGATTTCCACGCGATTACAAGTCGAAACGAGGACAACCTCGGACAGTTTGCCGCGCAGCTTCAAACGGCAGCCGCAACAACGCAGTCGCCCGGCGGAGACCGCCAGCTTTTCGCGAATCGCAACGGGTGCAGTCTTGTAACTGAGTCCGGCAACAAAGAGGTTCATTGGCACTCCTGGAAAGATGAGTTGAGGGGCCAAGCTGCGGACAGCCCTTGCTCACCCAATTTTGCAATCGGTTTTACTAATTGTGATTGGGACGCAGCATTCACGTGCCTACGCTACATCCAAAGCAGGTTAGGGCTCGTCCTCCCTTGCCAATTACTTTACAAATTTTGCATTTGAGGAGCAATTCATGCACATGTATTACTAATCCTATTCGCTTACTATATCATATATACTGATTTTTCAGCTTTCAATCGTAGCCGCAGGGCAGGAGAAGTCAGGAGATTGCAAAAGCGGCAAAAAATCCGCGGAACTTGGCCACTCGACCGCTGGAATTTACCTGGACGTTTTTTGGAGGTAAGAAGCCAAAATGGGAGAACGCGTTGGCGGCAGTTTGCCGGTGCCCTCAACCTTTTGTGATTACACCAAGTCGTCTCCGCCGATTTGGCCGGAGAGTTCGCAAAGCGTCTTGTAATACGCTTCCTTCGTGAGGCCCAACGCCAGAGAACCAAACGTCTCGGCGTCATCGATCGTGGCGTGATCGCAACTCACCAGCACCAACTGGTGCAGGACCAGGTATGGAACCAGACCCAACTGGTCCGCATACTGTGGGTGAAGATAAATGATGAATCCGTCCTGGAGAACGTTCGGTTTTGCAACCGAGTGAGCGAACTCGCCGGGCAACAGGGGCGTGGAATCAAATTGAATTTCGCAGGGAAAGGGGATCAGGCGGCGGTCCTGCAGCAGAGCTTGCAACTTGTCCCAACTGATGACAGGCCCGTACTTGTCGCGAATCTCGGCGGCTTTGGCCGCGAGATCTTCGCGTGCGACAGGCCAACTCTCGCTGTTAAAATGCCTGGCCACGGGGACTGACATCAGTATAACACCGGGTTGGAGGAAAAGATATGGTTGATCTGCGAAGTGGCGTTCATTCTTGGGCACAATCCCCTGCCCCTCATTCCATGTCTTCGCCATTGTTGGCGAACACTTGATTTTTTTTGCCTGGCATTCACGAAGAAGGTGCTGAACAGGATTCCAAGGCCTGCTTGCGTTAGGGTTTGAACGATGTGGTGTTGCGGTCCGGTTCGCGCTGCACACCCGTCTAATGCCGGTGGCACCCTGTCTCCTTAAACCCTTCCCGCCGCTTTTTAGATTGCCTTCAGAACCGGCGATCCAGGGTGTGGTCCTGGGTGGAGTCGGAACCGTTGTGCGTTGGAGTAAGGGTTGTCGCTGAACGAGGATCACCCGGCGAAATTTCGAGAGGGTGTTCTTCCTCGTTCCAGTGCTGCGAGACCTTTCCCTTCCAGCACGCCCAGTTGAGCGGGTAAACGTCCGGATCAAAGATGACGTGGTAAAAGTGCCAGACGAGGATTGCCAGGCACGCGAGAATGGCTTCGTAGTAATGAATTGTCGTCGCCACGTCGACCGCCCATCGAGGCAAAAACCGGGTCACGTCCATTTTAAACCAAATCGCAAGCCCGGTCACACCCATGATTATTGTGCCCCAGATGACCGCCCAGTATTCCATTTTCTCCGCGTAGCCGAAGCGGCCTATTTTGGCTTTCTCTTCCCCCAATCCGGCCAGGTAACGCGCGTTCTGCGCAAGGTCGCCCGCATCTTTCTTAACCGGCAGCATGTCTTTGAGGAGACGCCGACCGTCCCGCCTGGAAATCAAGTAAAACAAGTGGTAACACCCGACCAGCAGGAGCACAACCCCCGCGACGCGGTGCGTCCACCGGCGGAACATTTCATTCGATCCCATGATTCGAGCCACCCAACTCTCCGGAAATTTCAGCGCAAACCCGGTCACGGCGAGGACGATGAAACTTGAGGCCAGCACAAAGTGTTGGATGCGTTGCGATCTGTTCATGCGCAGCACGCTCAGGTCTGCCTGCCGGTACCGTGCGGCCACCTTTCGGGCGAAAGACAGCACGTTATGAGCAAGCATAAAGCCGATGGTGCCGACGATTAGAACCAGGTAAACGCGTCGAACCCACCAGTTGATTTTGGTGCCGAGGCCGTCGCCGCTGGTGGCCGAGGCGATATCCACATGGACTCGGCTCTGCGCGAAATTGGCGGTCGCGCCCGGGTGGCATTTGCCGCAAGTAACCGCAAGGTTCGACGGGTGTATAGTTGAGCGCGGATCGGTGGATGGAAGGATCTTATGAACGCCATGGCAACTGGCGCAATTGGCGGCCAGGGTAGAGCCGTACTGCGCGGCCAACCCGTGGTAGCTTTGGAAGAATGTCTTCACACGGTCAGCCGGCAAATTGTACTTGGTGTTCATCCGTTCGGATGCGTGGCAATTGCTGCACACGTCGGCCGAGATTTTCAGAGAAGAACTGCTTTTGAGCGCCACGATCTTGTGTTCCGAATGGCAATCGGTGCACGTGGGCGCATCGCGATGGCCGGCGGCGACCGCCTTTCCGTGAACGCTCTCGGCGACGTCCCCGGCCTCCTGGTCATGACAGGTTCCGCAGGTCTCTGCCAGGCGCGAGAAATTCAGTGGGGATTCGGGCGAGCGGGGAGGCAGGATGTTGTGCCCGCTGTGGCAATCTGAGCAGGTGGCAGCGTCTTTCTGACCGCGAGCCAAAGCGAGCCCGTGGACGCTGGCGCCGTAGCTTTCCGACTGCTTTTCGTGGCACCTGGCGCAGCTGGGGGGCCCGGCGGGAACATTGTCGTCAGGATGCTTTGAGGTAAGGTCACTGTGGCAACTGAAACAGGTATTCGTCTTATGGACCGACGCTTTGAGCTTCTCCTCATCCACGAACATCGAGATGCCTTTGCCGGCGGAGTTGGTGCGGTAAAGCGTCTTGTCGGAATGACACTCCATGCAGGCGCTGTCCTTGATTTCGACGCCTGCGGCGGCGGCAGCACCGGCAGTCGGTGCCGTCATACAGAGGAGTAACCCCAGCAAAACAACGGCTGCGCTCTTGCTCATACCATTCCCAGGTATTGCGCAGCGCGGCAAAAAGCGCTCTACACAGGTTGCCGATTGCTTTGCATCTATTGCAGTTTTAGTGGGTCAAACGCGTGAGCATGGCGTAAATAATCAATACCAGGAGAACTACGCCCAGCCCAAAGAAGAAGTAACCGAATGATCTGGCAATGCTCTTCCAGCGCAGCCATTCGTCGCGAACACGGTATTCGTCAAGTCGGCCTTCGGCGACCAGTCGATCGTACCAGCGCCGGCGCTCGTGCAACATCTCATTCTTTGACACACGACCCGAGAAGATCACCGTGTCCATCGGGAATTTCTCAATGCGGAAGTGAGTGTTGAAGAAGTGGATGGAGAATATGAACCCAGCCGCGAGCAACGCTTCATCGGAATGTATAATCAGGGCGATATTGATGATCCAACCCGGAAGGAACCGCGTGAAAAACGTCGGGAACCAAAGGATGAGCCCCGAGGAACCAATGATCAGCACGCCCCAGAACACGGCGAAGTAATCGAACTTTTCCCAATAGGTCCACCTGTCGAACTGCGGCTTGGGTCCGCGGCCAAAGAACCACTTGTTATGAGCCACCAGGTCACGCCAATCCTGGAGCGTGGGCATCATCGAGTCAGGCCCAAATGCCGACTTCCAGAGTCGCTTCAAACTGAGCTTGCCGGATTGGGGATCCCGGATCTGCGTTCGGCCGCGCCACACTTTGCCTGCCAAGGAGGCCACGTGCAGCCCGAAATAGAGGAAAGTGACGATTGCGCCGAGCCGGTGGAGGGCGCGCGCCGTTTCAGCCCCGCCAATGATGCCGAAGAGGGTCTTCGCCCAGGCGGTATAATAGAACTTGAGAGGCATGCCCGTGAGCACCAGCAGCAGGAAGCTGGTGACTACCAGGAAATGCAGGAAACGCTCAAACGGCACAAACCGGGTAAACCATTCGCCGCCAGTTTGGGTATGGACCTTGGCTTCCCGGAAAGCCTTGGAATCGTGAAGGTACAAGTAGCCCGCTCGGAACAGCCATGCCCCGGTGTGTGCTCCAAAGGAGGCGAACACGCCGACCAGCAGCAAGGTCATAAAAATGAAGACTGCGTGCAGAAGCGGATAGTTCTTCGCATCCAGTGGATTGGCGTGAGGCTTATAAAGCGCGAAGCCAACCGGCGCCGAAGCATGACACTGCCTGCAAGTACCCACAATATTGCCTTTCGAGAGCCTGGAAGCGGGGTTCGAAGCCGGCAAAACATCGTGATGCCCATGACAATCGTAACAGGCGGCAACATCGGAGGCGACGTTCGGCTTGCCCAGCGCCATCGCTTTGCCGTGGTACGTGTCCCGGTAGTGAGCCAATCGATCCTCATGACAACGGCCGCACCGCGAGTCGCTTGCCATTTTGAAGTGCCCGTTCTTGGGAGTCTCAACCTGGTGAGCCGTGTGACAATCGGTACACACGGGACCACGCTTATCGCCCTTGGCCAGGAGTTGCCCGTGAACGCTCTGGTTATACGTTTGTTCAATGCGGACGTGGCATTTCCCGCAAGTCTTTGCCACGTTCAACGGGTTGATCGGGGAATCACGGTCGACGGCCCGCTTGATGTCATGCACGCCATGGCAATCGTTGCACGAGGGAGCTACAATCAACCCCATCTTCAGCAGCGCCCGCCCGTGGATGCTGTCCATGTATTGGGAAGCCGCCTCCGGGTATTTCATCTGGTATTCCTTCGTCAGCCCCGGATTGCTGTGGCAAGTGGCGCAGGTGTTGGGGAGGTTGAGCTTGAAAACCGGCGAGTCGGAGTGTTTCGCCGGCAAAATGTTGTGGGACCCGTGGCAATCCTTGCAACCGGCCGCTCCGGAGGCCCCGAGGCTATGGCTCGCTCCGTGGATGCTCATGGCATAGTCCTTTGCAGGTTGTTCGTGGCAGACCCCGCAATTCACCGGCTTGGGAGCCACGTTGTCATCCGGATGCTTGTTGGAGATATCCGCGTGGCAACTCGAGCAGTTGTTGGTCCCGTGAACAGTCGTCTTGAGCCTGGCCTCGTCGACAAACAGAGGAATCCCCACGCCGGCCGAGTTGGTTTTGAACAGGGTTTTGTCCGAATGGCAATCGAGACAGGCGGAGTTTGGGTTTTCCTGGGAAGCGGCGCCAGCGCCGCACCAGAAGCCAGAGACAAGAAGTACGCAAACGAACGCTTTGAGCAGCCTGTAAAAGCTGTCTTGCGGGCCGCTAACGTTGTTGTCGCTAGAATCCGCCGCTATGGCAATCGTTGCATGCTCCATCAACATCGTCTCCAGGGTGTTTGAACTTCTGACCGTTCGGTGTGAGTTGATCCAAATCAGCGCCATAGCCCTGAGCCAGGATGGTGTGGCAGGCATTGCAGTCGTTGGCCTTAATCGTGCGCTTGCCATCGGCGGTTTTGTGCTGGCCGTCATGACACCTGAAGCAGCCAGGCCAGTCTTTGTGGCCTATGTTCTCGGGGTAGGCCTTCCAGCTTGCTTTCATTTCAGGGAAGAAATTGTTGGTGTAAATCTGCTGGACCACATCGATTGCGGCGCGAATCCTGGGCTCGGACGAGTAGCGTTCCGAAAGGGTGGTGGCAATGGTTTGAAGCGCTTCGGTTTGATTGGTATAGCGGTGTGTTAGAACAAAGAGGGCGTTGGTTTTGATGAAGGCCAGGCCCCGATCCAGTTTGCCCAGCGCCATGGCCAGGTTCACAGCATCATTGGGCGACTCGTATCGGTGCGCGGGCCGGTTGT
>DATGLT010000106.1:0-37781 GCA_035294005.1 Verrucomicrobiia bacterium | reverse complement strand
GATGGAGATGCGCTGAGTGGTGCGCGAAATGGGGATAATCTTGATGACTTTCCGAGCGTCCAGATCGAGCACCGAGACCGTCCCCGGGCCTACGTTGGCGGTGTAGCCGCGCCGCCCGTCGCTGGAGATGGCAAGCATGTGCGACTCGGCTTGTCCCGTAGGCACGCTGCCAATTATCTTGAGGCTCTGCGGATCGATAATCGTAATGGAGTTCTCCAATTCCGTTGTGACATACAAAAGACCGTCCCTGGGCCCAACCACCGCGCAATGGGGCCGAACGCCTTTGCCCCAGTCCACCGTGCCCACGATCTTTCGCGCTTCAATGTCGATCACGCGCAGTATTTGTCCGTCGGTCCCTGGGTGGCCCACGCCGGAGTTCCCATAGATTGGCACGAACGCCCGTTTGCCATCGGCGGAGGCCGCCACTTCATGCCCGGTCTCGCCTTCCTCATCGACCACCGCGATTTGTCTGCACGATTCCGGGTCAATAATGCCCAGGGTTTTGTCGCCTTTGTTGTCCACCAGGAGCCAGCCGTGAGAGTCTGCCGCCATGCCCTGGACTATTACCAAAACGGCAATGATTGGCACGATCAAACCTGCGCTGAGCCGCGTCTGAAAGCGTCTGATGGTCGTGGCTCCGGTCTGGCCTGATGGCTGATGCCACGAGTTTTCGGAGGATGCTTCACGGTTAGGGGCGGGGTCGATTGTCATGATCGGGACGATTGACTGAATCGAGGCGAATGTCAACCGATTAGCCTCAATGACTTGGACCTTCAGGCTTTCTTAATTCGGCGAATCGCCCACCGCGCATGTTCCGCAATCAACGGCTCAGGGTCCGTCGCGGCGCGCTCCAGCGCCGGCAAGGCACTTTCATCTCCCGCATTGCCCAGCGCGACGCACACGTTGCGCAAAAAACCTCGTCGTTTTGCCCGCAAAATGGGTGTCCCGGCGAACCTTGACTTGAACCCGGCGTCATCCAGCGAAAGGAGTTCAATCAAATCGGCACTGCCGAGGTCTTCGCGCGAATATTCCCGCATCAACGATCCCTGGGCCGCAAACCGGTTCCAGGGACAGACCGCGAGGCAATCGTCGCATCCGTAGACACGGTTTCCAATCAAGGGGCGAAGTTCTTCCCGGATGGATCCCTTCAGCTCAATGGTGAGGTAGGAAATGCACCTTCGCGCATCCAACTGGAAAGGAGCGGTAATCGCGTTGGTCGGACACGCCCCGATGCACCTCGAACAGGTGCCACAGCGGTTGATCTCTCCCGAATCGGGCGCGAGTTCGATAGTCGTGAGGATCTCGGATAGAAAGATCCAATTGCCTGCTTTTCTGCTGATCAGATTCGTGTGTTTGCCGATAAAGCCAAGACCTGCCCGTTGGGCCAGGTCGCGTTCGAGAATCGGGCCGGTGTCGACATACCACAGCGAGCGCGTGCCCGCTCCGCCCAACTCGTCCATGAACGCGCAGAGTTGTTTCAGCCGCGCGCCAAGTACGTCGTGATAATCCTGGTACCGAGCGTAACGCGCAATTTCACCACGTGACCGTGAGTTTCGGACCGGCTCCTGAAGCGGCTCGTGCGGGTTCGGACTCTCCGACGCGCAGTCGGCAGCCGTCGCGTAGCTGGCCGCCAGAACGATAATCGATTTTGCGCCCGGCAGAACCAGCTGTGGCTCGACTCTCTTTTGCGCGTTGCGCTGCAGGTAAGCCATCTCGCCATGTTTTCTCCCTTTGAGCCATTCCTCGAACCGGCCCGCGGTGCGCGGCCCAGCTGCGGTGGTGAACCGGCAATCATCGAACCCAAGTTCCCGGGCCCTCCGTCGGATTTCTTCCTTCATTGCGCCGCTTGCGCCATGTGAAATTGGTGAATTACCTGAACGGCGACTTCCCGGATCGAGCGTCGTTCCGTGTTTATAAGGACGTCCGCCTGCCGGTAGAAAGGTTCGCGCACCGCCAGCAATTCCCGGATCCGGGAAGAAGGGTCTGTATCCTGCAGCAGCGGCCGGTGGTCGTGGGCGCAAACGCGCTCGTAAATCGTCTCAGCGGTAGCCCAGAGACACACGACCAGCGAATGCTTTTTGAGACTGTCCATGTTGGGTTGATGAATGGGCAACCCGCCGCCGGTCGAGATCACAGTTTCAGTGCGCTGTGTCAGTTCTCCTACAATGAGTTGTTCCCAGTTCCGAAAAACAGGTTCGCCTTCCTGCTCGAAGATTTCACGAATAGTTTTGTGGGCCCTGGATTCGATGACCTGGTCCGTATCCAGGTAAGTGAAATGCAACAATTGCGCCACCAACCGGCCGACGGCCGATTTGCCTGTCCCCATAAACCCGATCAGCGCCAGGTTTTGAATGGGACGCATCTCGCTCATGATACAGGCCTAACAGATTTGGAGGCCCGTGGCACGAAGTTTTTCGGCTCAGCGGCGCTCGGAAAAGCGCCGCCATCAGTAGATCTTTATGCGGAAATACCGTTGAGGCGCGTTTTTCAGGACCGGGAATGGAAACGAAATTACTTTGCCGGATCCATATTGGAAAGCCCCTTGCACCCAATGCACGGGCGGCTGCAGCGACCCCGTGGATTCCAAGGCGTAGCGGGTGCCCACCGTGGACTGTAAACGGACATAGACCATTCCATTGCTGTAGGTCAAAGGCAGGACCGGGGGAGCGGCGAACCCGACCGCGCGAATGGTTCCGGTTGTAATCAAGGTGCTAGTGTCCCATTTATAGCGGGCCGGCAGGTTGAATGCGCTGAAAGAGCCAACGTAGTTGCTGGCATCGAACAAACGGAACGTTTGGGGGAACGTTGAGCGAATATCCGAGTTAGTGACAACCGTCAGCACACCTCCGTACTGCACCTCACCATCCACTCTAATCGTTTGATTTAAAGAACCGCTTGGGCCGCCATCGCCGGCGCCAATAATCAGAGTTGTTTGTCCTGCCAACGCCAGGTTGTTGCTAAAATGCATTGCCCAAAGCAAGTACTGGCCCGCTGCAGGCAGCGCGGGCGCCAGGGTTCCTTGGATGAATACAGGCCCGATAACGGTCCCATTGCCAGTGAGCGTTTGTGACGGCGGAATCGTGTATATGCCAGAGCTTCCCTGGACGTTCAAAGTGCCCGTCACTCCGACATTGAGGGCAGCGCTTGTCGCGAGCGAACCAAAGTTGGTGACCAGGACAGAGCCGAATTTGATGTCGGTGGGTCCGGTATAACGATTGATCCCGCTGATCACGAGCCGGCCTCCGCCAAGTTTGCTCAACCCGCCCGCGCCCGAGATTTCGCCCTCAATGAACATCGCCGAAGTGACCTGGACGTTCAGTGGGTAACCCGAGTTCTTGAGCGCCCCGCGGATGGTCAGCGCGCCGGAACCGACGCTCACGGGGGCCGGCGAACCCAACGTGGAATCGATTGCCCACGTATTGGTGCCGAGGCTTTGCAAGCCGTCTTGCAAGACCATCGGATCGCCGTCGATGTAAAAGCCGTTCGCATTAATCTTCACCAGAGCCGCGCCTCTCAGGAAATCATTGTGGTTGGTCAGTTGGTTTGTTCCCTGAAATATCAGTTTGCTGTGTTCATTGGGCAAAACGCCGCCCCAATTATCCGCCAGGCTCCATACGCCGGCATTGGCGTCGCCGGACCAAACAACCGCCGGCGAGTTGTCCACCACCGACACCCGGATAGTTGCCAGCGCCGATTTGAGGGGGTACAAACCGCCGTAACCGGCGTCTTGCGCTTCCACGAGGAGGGTGAAATTGGAGACTGCATAGCTCGCAAAGGAGGAGTTGTCTGACACAGATAGTTCGCCCGTGTAAGGATTGAGGGCAAAGGTATTGCTGGTGTTTCCGGAAAGGATCTTATAGGCGAGCGTATCCGCTGCGCTGGCTTGGGCGGCAAGTGTTGTCACCACCATTCCATTCTCCGCTGTAATGGGCAGTGCAATTGAGAAATTGGTAAAAACGGGCGGGTACTCGAGATCCACCGGAGAGAGGAACGCCCCATCAATGACATTGGTCCCCGTCAGACCTGGCCCGGCCCAACCGACCTCAACGTGGCCATAAGCCATGTACAACCCCGTGATTGGCCAGGAAGGGCCGGGACCTCCCCCGGTCTTTAATAAAACCTCAAAATAGTACCGGTTACTGGAGTAAAGCCAAAGCGGCGCCGATTGTTGCCATGGATATTTCGTCCATTCCCAAGGACTCGATTGGCCGCCGACCATGGAGGCGATCGGTTGAGCGTCGGATGGGTTCATTGTCGTGCTGAAACGGAGAACGCTTTCATCCGCTGAGGAAATGAAGAATGTGAACGGACCCGTGTTGGTAGGAGTTAGATAGCCCCGAATGCGCGCCCCAAATTCAGTGGTCAGGGGCGAAGCCATGCTCACTGAGTTCTGGACAGGAGACACAGGCAGTAACCACGCCAACCCAGGATCCGTCGAAAGTGAGATTCCAAACGGAGCCCCCAAATTGGTGAACACTCCTCCCGAACTTAATACACCAAAACCGTCGGACAGTATAAGCGCCGGGAGGCTTCGCACGATATCGGGCCGTTGAGGAAAGTTGGAGTCATTGGTGAGATTCGTCAGAGAGGTGCCGGGGATATTGGTCCAGACCTCCGCCGCGATCCCATCGGCAAGCAGTGTGTTGGCAGCGACCAGGTTGATGGTGATGGTATTGGTGCCGCTAAGCGGCGGTACGCCGTTATCAGTCGCTTGAACCAGCAGAGTGCATTGGGTGCGATTCGTGTCCGCCAGCACGTCCTCGTCTACAAGGCGCATCGCTCCGCTGACGGGGTCAAGGGAGAAGGCCCCTGGAACATCGCTCGACAGCAGCGCCAAGGTTTCTGTGTCTTGTGAGTTTACATCCGATACCGAGACGGTCCCCACCTGGTACCCGGCAATGGCATTCCGCGGCAGGATGCCGTTGAAAGCAATTGGGTGCGGCACGTAATTCATGTGGAACGGCGACAAATAATCGCCTGGCACCATTTGTTGCGGGATTCCATTGCTCGGACAGGCCCAGGCCACGCCCAGGTAATTGGACGAAGTGCCGGCTTTGACTCGTGCTTCCAAATAATAGGCATAACCGGCCGCGAGCCACACCGGGCTGGATTGTTGACTCGGATGATTCGTCCATAGCCCGGGAGCGGACAGATTGGTAGCGCCCGTAATAGAAGCGATTCGCTGCGCTGACGCGGGACTGGCGGACGTGCCCAGCCACAGTTCGCTGTCATTGACGCTGGCAATCCAAAAAGTGTAGGTGCCGGTCGCCGGCGGCAGCAAATAACCACGCATCACGGCTCCAATCGAGGCTCCTTCAATAGCAGCTGCTTCGGCCGTCGGGACCTCAAATTCAAAGGCCGGGTCCAAAGGAAAACTGGGGGAACTGGTCAGGTTGGAAACTGCGCCCCCATTAATATTGGTATAAGCGGCGCACGCAATGCCCCCCCGCTTGTAGGGAAGTTCCACGGCGACGTTCACGATGGACGTGACCATCAGGGGGACGGGCGGCGTTTGATCTGAGACCACCACTGTAAGGGCATATTGACTTTGGATCTCGGCGGCGGGATCACCCGCGACCGTAATGATCCCGGAGCCATTGTCGATCGCGAACATCGAGTTGCTGTTGCCCCCGATAATTGAATAGGAGAGCACCGTGTACAAGTCGGGATCCGTACCGAGGATAGCGCCTATCGCCGTGCCCGCGGCTGCGTGTTCCAGCACCGCAGCCGAAAACTGCGGAATGGCTCCAAAGGAATCTTCCAAAATACCCAAGCCCTGCAGAGGAGTGCCGGGAATTAAATTAAAGTATAGGCCGAAAAAACCCGGTTCGGGCAGGGCATTACTCGAAACGAACCCGGTGATAACGGGCGGAGCATTGAGGTTGGTGATGGTGACCAAAACGCGGCGATTGGTTTCATTGAACGACGCCTGCGAGTCATCCTCGATATTGACCAGCAACTCAAATTGAACCGGCGCGTGGCTGTTGTTGGTAATTAGGGTGTCGTAATCAAGCAAACCGTTATCGGCAACGATTAACGTGCCGGAATTGTCGATGGCGAACGTGTTGCCCCGGTTGCCGGACCGAATCGAATAGCTGAATGTATCGGCTGCGGGCCCCCACGGCGGAACGATGCCCACGATCGTCCCATCAGGCGCATGTTCGGGAATCGCGAATCGATTCGGCAACCTCGCATTTGCGACCTGGCCCGTTATCGAGTAGTAGCCAAGGCTCGCATAGGACGAAAACCCGTCAATGAGCGGATTCTTCCGACCTGCCCCGGTTACGCGAAATGTGTAGGTGCCGCCCGGAAGATTCGCTGAAAGGGACGCCCACAATGTATCCTGGGGGTTGTTGCTGGCCAGCAAGGTGTCGTTAGCGTCGTACAACGAGACCTGGACCGCCAGGTTGGGGCCCACATCCACTGGGTTGGCTTGCAGAAAAACCGCTCCACCGGTGGTGGTGAATTGGAAGGCGTCGGTATCTTCGGTGGTTTCAATCACCCCTTCAGCGCTGGCGGTGCCATCGGCATAAATCTCCAGGTAACGCGAGGTTGCCAGCGTGTCTCCGGTGTCGTCGGTCCGGAACCGAACATTGTTTTGGTTGGCAATGATGAGGAGTTGATCTTCGAGATTGTTGGCGTAGAGATATTCGCCTTTGCTCCACTGAGTGACGTTGTCGTAGTACGCCACACCCATGATCGGAGCCCAGCCGGTGTCGACGCTGCCGCCCTGCCCATAGAAGTATTCGTGGTGGACTCCGTTGATTTCCTGGCCGTCGTGAATCAAGCCCAGGCCGTGCCCGGCTTCGTGTGCGCAGGCCTCCGCCGCGTACTTCGCCGCCTGCGTCACGAAGACCCAGCACGGGGTGTCGACCGTCAAATTGAAAGAACCGACGTAAGCCGCGCCGCCGGCTTCCGGTTGCGCCGTGTCGGTGGGAGTGACAATCACCCGCTGCCGGCTGTTGCGTCCCGCGTTCTCGAATGCCTTCAAATCAGTCGTCACGTTAATGTTGAAAGGCATGTAGTCCTCAGCCATCCGTCGCCAGATTTCGACAATTTCCGCGTTGCCGTAATTGGAGCGTTCATAGGCAATTCCACCCCAGCTCTCGGTGTAACCGCCCTGAAAGTCCAGGTAGATCACTGACGTGGCGCCGTGCAAGCTTTCCAACACAATCACGCCGTTTTGGTATTCTGGGATGGGTTCTGTGGGAAAGAGACCTGGGTTCAGCGGCGGGACGTCTCCCACCTTCTTGCCCCCGCGCTTGCCCGGCTGCGGCAAATCCATGCACAATACGCTCCTTAACGGGCGCTGCACCAGTTCGGCTCCCTGGTTCGAGGCCGACGGTTCTACACGGTAAGCAATTCCAAGGCTCGGCAACTCGATGACTCCTGCAAAAGGCCCAGCCACACCCGGCATGCTCTGTTTTTCCAGAAAGAATCGACCGGGCACGGGTTGCGTCAACTGCCCCGAGATATAGGTTAACTGGCCTTCCCTCGACTGCTGTCTCAGGATTTCGCCCACGGCCATCTCACCGTTGAGCAACTCGAACCGGATCGCTTTTCCTTCATAGACCTGGCCCAGTGTTGACAGAAAATTAGTGTCCCAAGTTCTCTTTGCGATCTGCAAAGAAGCGCCTGCATTGCCCGGCGAGCGACTCGCCGCCGCAGTGGCTGTAGAATTCTTTTTGCGGGGTGGCGTACCATCACCCGGAAATGCAGCCGCCGCGCGAGGCGTTGATTGGCCAGTTGATGTTTCACTCCTGATTCGAGAAGCCGTTCGAACCGTAATCCAAACTGCTATCGTCAACGTCGCGGCTACCGCAATGGCGGTCCATGCCTTCATGACCTCGATGGCCAGTATGCTCCCCTCCGCGGCAGCGTCAAGCAATGCCGACTGCGCGTCTTACCCCACGCCCACGCTGGCCGACTGCTTTGAGCTTCGCTTGACTGGCAGCTTTGGGCACCATACCACTTGATGGCTGTTTAACCCGTGTTTAACCCTGAATCCATATGACTTCTCGTATCCTCAGTTTATCGCTGCTTTTGTGTGTTGCATCCGCGAGTTCTTCAGCCGCCCCCTTACTTCGCGCCGTTAGCCAGGCCATGCGAGCGCAAGTCGAGAAAGGCGAAATATCGGGTGCCGTTACCGTCGTTGTTTCAAAAGACAAAGTGCTTCACTCCGAAGCCGTGGGCCTGGCGGATATCGAGGCAAAGACGCCCATGCGGCCGGATACCGTTTTCTGGATTGCTTCGATGACGAAGCCCGTGACCGCCGTCTCCCTTTTGATGCTCCAGGACGAGGGAAAACTCAAAATCAGCGATCCCGTGGCAAAATACATTCCTGAATTCTCCGCGTTGAAAACGCCGTCCGGCGCTCAAGCCAACCTCACGATTGCTCAAGTAATGACCCATACTTCGGGCCTGGGCGAAGCCGACCGGGAAGCAGCGTCCAAAGCTGCCACTCTTTCGGACCTGGTCCCGCTGTTCCTGGCAGCCCCGATGCAATTCGAGCCCGGCTCGCAGTGGCGCTATTGTCAGTCTGGCATCAATACCGCCGCGCGGATTGTCGAGGTTGCCAGCGGCATGCCTTTTGACGTTTTTGTCCAAAAGAGAATTCTCGATCCGCTCGGCATGAAGCACACCACATTTTATCCGACGCGCAAACCCTCGCTGCATTTGGTTGTCGGGTATAAAAAGAACCGCGCCACAGGTGAGCTCGAACCCATTCCACCTTCCGGTCCTATTGGGGCCGAAGGCCACCCGCCGCTCGGTAATGGTGGCCTCTTCTCAACCGGCCCCGATTACGCCCAGTTCTGCCGAATGTTGCTCTCCGGGGGAACGCTGAATGGGAAGCGTTATCTCACCCCCGAATCATTCAACCTGCTCACCCATGTCCAGACTGGCGACTTGCCCACGGGTTTCTTTCAATCCTCCCAGTTCGGCAATTATGGAACCAATTATGGCTGGGGGATCGGGACCTGCATCCTGCGCCAACCGCATCCGGGCGTGGCGGCCATGCTCTCGCCAGGCACCTTTGGCCATGGCGGTGCCTGGGGCACTCAAGCCTGGATCGATCCGGTCCGGGGTGTTGCGTACATTCTCATGATCCAGCGTTCCGATCTCCCTAACAGCGACGCCAGCGACGTCCGCCGGGATTTTCAACTTGCCGCGTCCACCGCTCTTTCCAGGCGCTGAACGGCTAGAACAGCAGGCGCCGAGATAACGAGCCGGACACCCCGCCTGGCCACGCAGGGGCTCGGTAGTTTTTTCAACCTTCCGTTGGCGCTCCAAAGCGCCACTTGAAACGCTATCTCGTGCCAGAGGGTAGCGTGCCGCCCGGAGACCGCTCGCCGCGTGAGCCAATTGGGTTCAATGGGAGGGTGTGGTAACGGCTTGGGTCCAACGGCTGTACGTCGTAACCCATGTTGACCGGATCCAGGAAAGAACTTTTGGTTTCGTTGGTCGACGATGTGTTGTCGTGTCGCATGCTGCTGGTCTGGGCCTGCTTAATGAATTCGTCCAGTTCATCGCTGGCGGTCGAATGCGACAGTTTTCCCCCAATTAAGCCAAGCCCGCCCTGAACCTTGATGAGTCGCAAATTTTGGAACCCGTTAAGCGACACAGTGTGGGACTGTCTGGTTGCACCCTCCGACATTACCTGCCAATTCGATTCGCCGGCGCCGTGATTTCGGTTAGCGACATAGTAGAAGCGAGTACCGGAGCGGGACTGAGTTCGCACTTCCACTTCACCTGGAATGGGCAGCAACTCTATTTGATCGATGCTGCTGGTTGCCAGCGCCCACAACGATCCCGGCGCAGTGACAAGCTTCCAGAACGATCCCTTTCCAATGGCCTTGCGCCATATGGCTTGTCGGACTGCCTTCTGGATCGCGAGGAATTCGTGGCGCGATAAGTCACTGAGTTCAACTGAAGCCGACTGTGATTGCCACAACATCGCCACGCCGATGGCCAGCAATAACCCAGCAACGATCACAGCGGTCCGTCGACGTATCATTTATCTAAAGTTTCCAGAATAAGAATTGCCGAGCCTGCGCCAGGGCAGGGAACGGTCAGACATCCAAGCGCCCATCGCTCAACTCTGGAGGTCGAGTCATGGGTACGGGTTAATCTCTGGTTTCTCAGCAACACTACGATTGCAACGGTACTTTGTCGAACTGTGCTTTGTGCTGCGGGCGTACCCGGGGCTCGTGGGCGGACTGGTGAGTCATTTTCTGGATTTCCAAATATGTTTCAAACTAATTAAGTGCAATACGTAAATGATTTGACATGATGATTGCGCTATCCTTAAGCTGGGTTCGAATAACAAGCAGGAAACTTCCGGGCACACAGGCAAGCGAGGGAAATCATGAGCACGAAACAACTTGGCGCCGCAATCGCAGCGAGTACGTTCCTGGGCACAGTCTTAAGCTTTGGTCAGGCGGTGCCTGGGTGGGTGTGGACGGTCAGCATGGGAACCCCGGACACCCCTCTCGCCGCGAGAATCGACAACCAGGGAAATGTAAGGACAGTCGGCTACCAGGGCGTGGATGCGTATTTCCATGTTCACGATAGCAACGGCATGCTGCTGATGTCGTCTAAATGCACTAACTCCGGGCCGAGTTTTCTTGCCGGCGCGATCGACTCGGTCGGCAACTCTTATCTGACCGGGCAATTCACCAGGAATGGGCAGTTCGGACCCTTCAAGCTCACCGATTCGGGCGGCTCTAGCGCCGCGTTTGTGGCCAAGTACAGCCCGGCCGGCGTGGCGCTTTGGGCGGTGGGCAGCACGGGTGGAGCGGGGGTAACAGGCTGGGCAATCGCCGCGGACGATTCGGGCAACTCGTACGTCACCGGAGAATTCAGCGGGTCCTCGGCCACACCGAACTTGCAGGTCAAGATCGGCGGAATTGCCATCAACAACTACACGGTGGGGGATTGCGACGGATTCGTTGCGAAGATTGACCCGAATGGAAAAGTGCTCTGGGCCACCCGCTTTGGAGACGGTGCGGTGCGTCGATGCATGGCCATTTGCGTCGACAAAGCGGGCAATGCGTACACCGCGGCCAACTCCCTGGCCGTGGGCAGTTCGGGACAAGCGGTGTACAAATTCGACAGTTCGGGCAAACAGGTGTGGACCAGAACCTCAAGGAGCACGGCCATCCTGGATATGTCGCGTGCGACGTCAACCGGCATCGCTGCCGATGCTCAGGGCAACGTAAGCGTGGCCGGAACTATTATGGGAACAAATGTTTTTGGAAACGTCACACTCATTGCGCCGCCTGCGCCCCTGACGCCAAACACCGACCTCGAAGTGACTCGATACGACAGCGCCGGCAATGTGCTCTGGGCCTGCAAAGACGGCGGAACCAACATGGACGTCGCGGGCGAACTCACCTGCGACAACTCAGGCACCGCGTTCGTTCATGGCGCCGTGGACACCGTCAGCACCATCGGCGGGACGCGCCTGACCAATACCACCTCCGGAGCCTTATTGTGGTACATTGCCAAGTGCAAAAGCAGCGGCGGATTCGAGTGGGCGGTGCCCTTGCCGTCGCCGGCCCAGATTCATGGGCCAATAGCGGTGGCCCTGGACGGAACGCTCTTCCTGGCTTCCCAGTGCGGAGGCGGCCAACCGGTAAGCTCGCTGAGTCGATTGGGCATGGTGGATCCGCCTCAGATCACCATCGGGCCTACCAACCAAACCATCAAAAGCGGCGCCACTGCCACTTTGGTCGTGCAAGGCACACCGAGCGCAACCTTGAGCTACCAATGGTACCGCGGCAGCACAGGCGATACTAGGGACCCGATCCCGGGAGCGACGACCAACACCTACAAAACCGTGTCACTTTCACAGACCGCGAGTTTCTGGGTTCGCCTGAGCAATGTTGCGGGCCACGCGGACAGCGCCACCGCTACGATCACCATACCGGTGGTACTGCCGCCGCAAATCAGCAGCCAGCCTAAGAGCACCATTATTAACCCCGGTCGGACTGTAACGTTGTCGGTGATCGCCTCCGGAACAGGACCGCTGAGTTACCAATGGTACGAGGTGCGCGCCGGCAACAATTATTGGCCGGTCGGGGATAACACAAATACTTACACCACCGCGCCGCTCACGAGCACGGCCTATTTCAAGGTCCGCGTCAGCAACGAGGCCGGGGTGGCCGACAGCGACCAGGTCGCAGTTCGGGTTGTCTCACCAATCCAAATTATTCAGCAGCCGCAAAGCGTCGCGATCACTAATGGCCAATCCGTTACTCTGAGCGTCATCGCAACCGGGCCGCCGGTGATCACTTACCAATGGTACTTGGGTGAAAGCGGCGATACGAACACCCCGGTGGCCTCGGGGCTGATTAACAGCTACACAACACCGCCGCTCAGGGCCACTACCCGGTACTGGGCGCTCTTGTGGAGTGAAGGAGGCACCGTCGCGACTCAGACGGCCGTGCTAAGCCTGCCGGAGGTTAACGCAAGGCTGGGCCTGAGCGGGTTTTCCGGCGGCCAGCTCAACTTTCGCCTGACTGCGGCTCCGGGGACGAAATGGGGTATGGAAGCATCCACCGACCTCAGAAGCTGGAGCCCTGTTGCCGGCCTGGAAACGATTCCTCTCGGTGCCAGCGGAACCACCAACTTGCAACCAGTCGTAAAACCGGACAGATGCGGGTTCTATCGGGTCCGGCAGAAATAGTCATTCCGATGTCCGGCGGACATCGCGTCGAGTCTTTGATTTCAGTCTGGCCGCCACGGAAAATCTCACGATCGATTTTATCCGAAACCTTCGGGCAATCGTTTTGCGACGGCCCTGGCCAGTTTCGGGCAAAGAATCTTCAGAAACCCCTTGACCGCTTCTGCCTTCCAAGCCTTATTTCCCGGCCGATACTCATGAAAAAGTTGTACGCCGAAGCCATTGGAACATTCGCCCTGGTATTTGCAGGCACCGGGGCGATCATCGTCAATCAGCAAACCGGGGGTACCATTTCGCACGTTGGAGTTGCTCTTACCTTCGGCCTGATCGTAGTGGTGATGATCTACACATTTGGCGACATCTCGGGCGCACACTTGAACCCTGCCGTGACCATCGGGTTCTGGGCCGCGCGTCGCTTTCCCCGCCAATCCGTTTTTCCTTACATCACCAGCCAATGCATCGGAGCGCTACTGGCGAGTGTTATCCTTCGAATTCTCTTTCCCGACAGCAAGCTCTTGGGAGCCACTCTCCCGGCCGGCTCCGATCTCCAGTCCTTCATCCTGGAAACTATTCTCACCTTCCTCCTCATGTTAACGATTCTCAATGTGTCGGTTGGCGCCAAAGAAAAAGGAATCACCGCGGGAATCGCCGTGGGCTCATTGATTGCCACCGAAGCACTTTTCGCCGGGCCAATCTGCGGCGCTTCGATGAACCCCGCCCGCTCCCTGGCGCCCGCCCTGATTTCCATCCACCTTAAGTCTTTGTGGATTTATCTTCTCGCTCCGACCCTCGGCTCAGTGCTCGCTATGTTCGCGTGTCGATGTGTCCGCGAAAAAGGGTGCTGTGACTCCACTCTCCAAACTTCCTGCCCATAACGGTAAAACCACTCAATCTAATTCTCTGATCGGCCGAGGGGGTAGGCTTACTGGTGCCGGTTTTACTGCCGACTGTCATTGCTGCCGACCGGCAGTGCGTAAAAATCATAGGTGATGCGCCAGGTGAACTCGGCCCCGGGTTCCACATTAACGTCGATGAACGGTTCGAAGGAAAGCGGCGCGCGGATCGACCACAACGCGGCGCGCGAAAGAGGCCGATCTCCAGTGATGTGAACCCCGGCGCCCGCTTGCGCGTTTTCAATCCGCACATCGTAGTCCTTCGCGTCCGGACCGAATCCCGATACGGTGAAATACACCCTGTCCTCGCCGGCCAAGGTCTTGCGAAACAAAATCCGGTTGCCTTCGATGGAGGCCAGGCGCTCGTCCGGGGGCGGCGAAGCTTGAATCGTAAAAGGAACCGTTATGCTCGTGCCGGCGCCCGGCGCGTGGTGGTCCAGGTACAGAAAATTGTGGTCATAGACGCTGGAGTGAATCGCGTGTTTCCCTGTGTTTCGCAAACTGTGCTCCAATACCATCCGGGGTTTTCCCGGAGAGAGTAAAACCCTCTTGCGGTAAAGGTAAGCGTATCCAGTGGCGGGGTCCGAAAGTTCCTGCGTGAACTCAATGGAGTCCGGCGCCTGTCGGATGGCGCGTTTGCCCGGATCCAGGATCGGATACAGCCGGAACATTTCGTATTTGGCGTCGTCGGGTTTCTGCAACACCCCGACACCGATTTTGACAAACCGGCCGCCGGGCTTGGCTTCGTTGAAGCCGAGCGCGCCGCCGTCGTTGACGAATTCTTCGGCGGGCCCGGTCATCGCCGTGCAAGGGCCTGCCACAATGTCCCCGCCTTCGTAGACGAAATCCCGCACATTGGGATCGGAGCGTTGAAACCACTGCGGGAAGTAATCGTGGCCGGCGAACTTCAATGAAAAAATCGCTCCGGCCCAATCGAACCGGGTTCCGCGATAAAAGCCAGTCTGCGCATCCGGCAGATAAAGCCGGACATGAACAACGCCATTGGTGATATCGGCGGTGGGAGGTGAAGCAGCCGCGGAACAGACGCCCGCCCCGGTAATGGGCGCCAGGCAAGTGGCAATGAGTTTGGCCCTCGTCATGAACCGACAATACCGCCGAGCCGTTTCGGCTTTCCAGCCAAATCACTTCTTACCAGGGGATAACCTGCTGATCGCGCCAGAAGAGGCCGGTCTTATCTTGAGGCGCATCTGCTGCCAGCCATGCGATGCCTGCGGCACCCTCCTCGACCGAACGAGGAGCGGCCAATCCGCCCATCTCGGTTCGGCACCAGCCTGGGCACACGGAATTGACCGCAACTCCCTTCCCCTTCAAGGCGGTGGCAAGCAGGCAAGTGATTGCGTTGAGAGTGGCTTTCGACGTTGCATAAGCCGGGGACCAACTGCCCATGTCGCTAAGCTGGCCCGCGCCACTGGAGACATTCACAATTCTGCCGGCAGAACTCCTGACCAGGTGCGGTACGAATGCCTGCGATACTCGCAATGCGCCCAAAGCATTTGTCTCGATGGTGCGCAACACCAGCTCGGGCGGTACGGTCAGCAAGTCTTCATCTCCGTCACTGATGATGGCGGCGTTGTTGATCAAAACATCGAGCGCCGCGACTTCCTTCGCGGCGCGAGCCACGCTGGCGTTGCTCGTAATGTCCAGTTCCACAAACGCGGCCTGTTTCAACCTGCCAGCAGCAGCCGAACCCTGGTCCTTCTTACGCGCCGACAGAATTACCTGCCAGCCGCGCTCTGAAAGTTGTCGAGCGACCTCAAAGCCCAGGCCTCGATACGCCCCGGTGATCAAAACGGTTTTCATTACGCAATGTCTCCTTCAACCTCGTATTCTATACCACGATATTGAACCGTTTGCAGGGCTGCTTTACCCCGCTGTTTGGAAATTGGAGGTTTCTCAGGTCGGGGCCAGGTGGCGTCGAAGGTGAGCGCCCGCCGCACGGAGTCAGGGTTCAAACAACTTAATGCGCTGGTTTCTCGCCGGCTTCGGTTTCTCTGCGGGCACATCGAGCTTGTACGGGGCGGGCTCTAGCGGCCGTTCCCGGGTGAGGTTAAGAATCGCGAGGTTCACTTCGGCCGCTGAGTGCAACGGGGGGGTGATCCCATGACGTTCCGTGAGGATCCGGTAAGCGTGGAGGCAGTTTTGAATATTGTTGAACTTGAATACCTCGCGGGCAAAGCATTTTTCCAAAAACGATCCGGGCCTGGCGCTGCGCAAACCAAGCAGTGACGCCTGTGGCAGGTTGGGATGCCGCATGCCCTCGAGGAAAACCAGCACCAGCGCCGCCCGGTGCCAACCCCGGCGCTGAAGCCGCCGAATCGAGCTTACCCATCGGTTGGGGTCCGTTGGCAGAGACGTTTCGGAATTGAGCACTGAAGTCAGCGGATCACTGAGCTTCTCGCCTATAACTGGCGCCCAAAGGACTGCGAGCACCACCGACCCCGCCAGCGCGTAACCCAATAGAAAGACGATATCTGCTCCCTCGATCGACTGGTACCTTAAAACGGCTTTTACAAGCGAGTAAGCGAACAACAACGTAACAGGGATTCTTACCAGGGAGAGAATCATGGATCGCTTTATCGCTTTTCGGGCAGCAGGATTCCCGGGCTGGATTGATAGCCCGCGATGAGCATTTCCAGCCGGTGTGGATTGGCGGCGTAGGTCTTCGCGGTGGCCTCGGAGATGACCCCGGCAGCCATCAACTCGGCCAGGTATTGATCGAAGGAATGCATCCCCTGGTGATTGCACATTTCGATGATCTCCGTGAGCCGGTTCAATTCGTTTTGCTCGATGGCCTGCTGAACCGTCCGGTCTCGTTTCAACACCTCGACGCACGGCACGCGCTCGTTGTGGACGTCCGGAATGAGCCGCTGGCAAACGATCATGTTGAGATTGCGCGAAAGCATCACACTGATGTTGTCCTGCTCGCTTGCCGGGTAATACTCCCGAATGCGTCCAACGGCCTGCGCGGAGGAATCCGCGTGCAGGGTGGTGAACACCAGGTGCCCCGTTTCTGCAGCCTGCATCGCGGTGAAGATGCTCTCCCGGTCTCGTATCTCTCCGACGAAGATAACATTCGGGTCCTGGCGCATCGCGTTGCGTATGCCGTCGGCAAACGTGGCTGTGTCGATCCCAACCTCCCGTTGTTCAAATTGGGACAGCGCGTCCTCAAAGATGTATTCGATTGGATCTTCAATCGTAATAATCCTCAGCGCTTGGGTTTCATTGATTTCCTGCACCAGCGCGCGGACTGTCGTGCTTTTTCCCTGCCCCGTCGGGCCTGTCAGCAAGACCAGTCCGCGCGGCAATCGAAGCACGTCTCGCAAAGTTTCGGGCAACCGCAGGTCTTTGAGCCGCAGGGTGTGTTTTGGAACGATTCGAAACGAGCAGGATTGCCGGGCTTGCTGTTTGCTGAAATTGGCGCGCCACCGCGTCGGCCCCATCTGCAGGCTGAGATCAACCTCCGTTTCCGCGGCAATCCGGTCCGTGCAGGCTTGAGAAAAATTTTCCCCCAGCAGAGAGAGCATCTGTTCGCGCGTTAGCGGAGGCAGGTTCTCGGCCGACAGCATCTTGAGTTGCCCGTCCACCCGATAGCGCGCCGCTTTGTTCTCCTGCAGGTGCAAATCCGACGCTCCCATATCCTGCACCCAGCTCAGGATTTCGTGCAGCTTTGTTCCCGGCTTAATCTGTTCCATAACGCGGCCCCGCGATGACCTTGTTCCGGATCCGAAACTCGACCGGCCTCACATAATTGCTCAGGCTCCAAATCCCGATACGGCCTTCTTTTGCCTGCAACTCGGCGTTTTCCAGCTGGTGCCGGATTTTAAGAGGCATCTCAGCCGCGCACTCCTGCGAAACTTCCGCCAGGCCGGCCGAAATCATTTTGGCATTGACCAGTTCTCCGTCGACGGTCACGAGCACCCACGGATGCTTCTCCGGATCGGGCTTCAGGATGGACATTTCGACCGCTTTTCCCTTGATCCACTGCGCTAATTGGTCGCGGCTCTCCTCGGCCAAAGGCTGGCCCTTGTGGAACCGGTCCACCGGCGGTTCGGGGGCGTCGATACCCGCCAGCCGTACAACGACTTTGTGACCGGCCTCCGTGTCGACCGTGAGCCGGTCTCCTTTCAGCGCGTCCACCACAACCGCAGTCCCTGTCCAGGCAAACTTTTTCGGGTCTTGGAGTTGCTCAATCCATTCTGTGGACCTCTGTATGAGAAACCGCCGGTATCCAGCATTGGCCAGGAAATGATACCCGATGCCGCATATCACCAGGACGACGAGGACAATGGCTGCCTTGCGCAAGGCCTTGAACATTTCAGAACTCTATTGCTCTCGATTCTCGACTGCCGCCTCGACTATGTTCCAAATCCGGTGCGCCGTCTGTAAGGAAAACACGGATCTTTCTGTAATCTAAAAGCGCCGGCCCCTTTTCCTGCCCGTGCCTGTGCTCGGCAGAGCGCCGATCCAACTCGCTATCTTGACTCTCCTACGGCATGGCAGGTTTTTGGCCGTAAACTCGATACCCGGCAGGAATAAAACCTTGCGCTTGGCTTCAACCATGCGAGGGTAATGGGGTATCAGTTATTATTTACAACTTTTGGTTTCGGTTTCCTTCCGCATGAAGAACCTCAGATTGGCGGGGTGCCATTGAGCCGCCCCTATTCGCCTCGATCCATGCATCCTCGGGAGCCCTTGCATCGGCGCAATGGAAAAATTCGCGCTCGCGAGGTCCGTGTCATCGACGAGAACAAAGAACAATTAGGCGTGATGTCTCTCAACGAAGCGCTTCGCCTGGCGCAAGCCAAAGATCTTGACCTGGTGGAAGTCGTTCCACAGGCCATTCCGCCGGTGTGCCGAATCGTCAACTACGGCAAACTGCTTTACGAAGAGGCCAAGCGGGAAACGCACACCCGTTCCACCGCCGGCCTGATGAAAGAGATCCAGATCTCACCGGTGATTGACCGCCACGACCTGGCTACTAAGCGCGATCACGCCATCCAATTTTTGTGCGACGACATGAAAGTGCGAATCAAGTTGCGCTTCCGTGGTCGTCAAAAAGCCCACAAGGAAATTGGGTTTCAGGTTGTCAACCAATTCATTCAGGATGTGGCTGCTTACGGTCGCGTCGATGCCCCTCCCAAAATGCTGGGGGATCGCGACCTTAACGCGGTCATCAGCCCTTTGCCTCGTAACAAGCGGGCCAAGAACCCGCGCGAGGCATCCCCGGAACCCACCGCAGAAGTGCCCGTAAGCGAGGCGCCGGCCTAGCCCGGTTCCTTGTCTCTAAGGCGCGCCGTGCGACAATTCTCCGCGGTCGTCGCCCTTTTCCAACTCACGGCAACAAACGCGCGCCCGGCCAGTCGGGCACCCAAGCCGGCGGCTGGCACGGCGAGCCAGAGCTTTACCTGGCCGTCTAAAATCGACCGGCTTGGCAGCGTCGAGGTTAGTACCTGTCCCGCCGTCCTCCGCCCTGTTGACCGCCGCCGCCAACGGAACGCTCCTCGCGAGGGCGGGCAACGTTCACGTTGAGCGCGCGGCCGCCCAGATCTTTGCCGTTCATTCCATCAATGGCCTTCTGCGCATCCTCAGGCGAACTCATGGTGATGAAAGCAAACCCGCGAGGCCGGCCGGTGGTTCGGTCGGTCACAAGGTTTGTTTCGAGTACGGTGCCGAACGCCGCAAAGGCGTCTTGCAGATCGTTTTCGGTGGTTTTGAAGTCGAGATTGCCGACGAACAGTTTGGTGCTCATAAGTGGTAACACTGCTGCCCTGGACAGGTTCCGCGCTCGCCACAATGTTCCCGCGGGTCGGGTCTCAAATCCTCATTGGACCGGGGTCCACCTGAAGATTTCCATGTCATGGAAGTGAAAAACGTATCAAGAGATTGAGAGAATGTAGAGGGTTTCCGCACGATAGGAAGAAGCAAACAGCCATTTCGGACGATTGGTGAAGATGGATCAACGGGGACCCAAACACCGGATCGCTACGCGCAGACGGTTCTGCTGCAATTGGGCGTGCACGTTGAATTGCGTCAGATTATCCCCGGCATAACGGAACCGAGCGTCGCCGCAAAGCTCGAGCTCCCGGCATTGCTCGTCCGTGGCGATGCTGCGGAGCAGTTCGTCAACCTGGTCGTTGCTGAGCAATGGACCATCCAGCACGCGCACTTTGCCTTGCAAACGCATTCGCGGCGGCTGGTCTGGTTCCAGGAGCAATTCATCGGCGCTCTCCTGGACCGCCAGGCGGAGCAAATCTTTCAATTGGTACATGCCAGCCATGCGGGATAGTGTGGGACACGACTGGCTCGATTGCAAACGAGCTTTGCCTACGCGCCCGATTTAGAGAAAAGAAAAAAGGCGCGGTGCCATCGGGCGCCGCGCCTGAGTGTTCAAAGCCTCTTAGTAACGACGGCTGTAGGCAGGACGTGAGCCCTGTTCGCGTCCGCCGCCGCCAGCGCGCTCAGTTTTGGGGCGCGCTTCATTGACGGTAAGGCTGCGGCCATCCAGATTGGCGCCGTTCATGGCCTCAATGGCTTTTTGCGCCTCCTCGGGCGTTGCCATCGTGACAAAGCCAAAACCTCGCGGGCGTCCCGTGGTGCGGTCCGTCATGAGGTTGGCCTCTGTAACCGCGCCGTGCGCGGCAAAGGCGTCTTGAAGATCGTTTTCGGTGGTGTTAAACGAGAGGTTCCCAACGAATAGTTTCGTGCTCATGTGATGATTAAATTGTCCTTAGTTTACCCTGTTTTCTCCAATACTGTTCCCGATTGCCGGGTTTCAAATCATCACTGAACGACGTTCACCTGAGATTTACCATGTTGTGGAAGCTACAAGCTAGCTGTCAGACAACGCCAAGATGCACTATCGGCTGCTGATTGCAAGGGTTTTCTCAGTTCATCGGAAAACCGCTCGAAGTTTGCCCAACGATGTCAGTCAACTCCCGAAGGACATTTTCAAGTTCGCTTGCCCCAATCGGAGTTCCCCGCGGTTGCCCCAAGACCGGCCCACTCAACTGCGGAACAGGATCAAAGTCCGATCTGACACATCGCGTTTACAAATTGGAAATTTTCCTGCGCGCGGCTCAGGTACGGCTGGAGTCCGTCACTCGTCAAGCGAAGCAGCGACAACGCCGTTTCCTGGTCGGCGCTTAAAGTCAGGGCTCCCGCTCTTTGGCTGTCCATGACCGTGTGCGCGATCGCATCCGACACGGCCACGCACGCTGTCTCGTGCTCAAATGGTGTGCCGGGTTGCGGCACATGATGACGCCACACGCTGCTGGCGATGGGTGAAGGAAATTTCCAATGCGCCAGCAACCGCCCGCCAAGTTCGCCATGATCAATGCCAAATGTCTCGCGCTCTTTGGCGATAAGCTCAGCCGGACTGGCCGTGGACTCTTCGAGCAAGACCCAATATGCTTCCTGCCAGCGTTCCGCCAGCACCATCTTGCCGACGTCCTGGAGGAGCGCCGCGGTAAACAGCATTCCAGGATTCAGTCCCAGATCGGCCGCCAGCATATCGGCGGCAAACGCGCTGGTCACCGAGAGTTGCCAAACTCTAAGGGCGGCTTCTGGACGCGTCGCCGACTGGAAAAGTGTTCCCCCGCAGGCGGTTGCAGCTAAGTTGTATATAAAGCTGACACCCAGCCGTTGCACCGCTTCCGCCACGTCCCCCGCCGGTTCGGGCAGCCCCACAAAGGCGCTGTTGCACGCGCGCAGCAGTTTGGACGTCAGGCCGGGATCAATGCAAATGACGTCAACGATCTGTCCAATTTCACTGTCCGGATCCGATAACAACCCCAATAGCCGGGGCAATACCCTCGGCGTGGAGGGTAATGCCTCCGCAACAGGCAGATAGTCCTCGAAAGTCAAACAGGCGCTCATATTTCCACGATAACCAACCGCAGGAGTCGTGCCGCCCGGTGCTGACCATAAATTGTCGTTTATTCAGGGTTTCGCCAACGCTCTCTCGATCGCGTCGTCCATCTGGGGCTCGCTTTGATCGCCAAACCCTACAAAGACCCGCCGGATGACGCCCGAGCCGTCGATGATCACGGTCGTGGGTATGCCTTTGACCAGATACTTGTCCGTCGTTCCGCCATCGGTGTCCATGGCCACTGGGAAGCTATAATCGTTTTGTTTTAGGAAATCCTGCACCTTGTCTTTTTGCTCGCGGACGTTGACGGCAACAACGACCAGTCCTTTGTCCCTCAACTGGCTGTCCTTGCTCAGGCGCTGCAAGTGCGGAAGCGACTTGCGGCACGGCGGGCACCACGTCGCCCAGAAATCAAGGACCACCACTTTGCTTTTGAAGTCGGACAACTCTACTGGCTTGCCTTCGAGGGATTGCAGGTTAAAGGCGGGCGCAGGCTGGCCCACCAGCCTGGTCGTGTCCTCGTTCTCCGGCGGCGGGGTCGGTTGCGCCAGCCGCGCGGGATGCTGCGCGGATTTGGGTTCTCGCAATTTCGCTTCGATATACGATCGGCCCACAGTCCAAATCTCACGCTCCCCGCTGCGGTTGTCGAAAGCGAGCCAGCTCCCGTCGGCGGTCCAGGCCGGCATTGTGTAATCCCCTTGGATGATTGGGGCAGCCGCCATTGCCGATACTTCAAACACCCAGACGCCAAGTTGGGAACCGTCAAATCCGCCAAAGGCAATCAGCTTTCCGTCCGGCGACCACGCTGGCAAGAGTCCTCGTTCTTGCGGCACCGGCCAGCTCGCGACCGTTTTGCCTGAAGCGCGCTCGCAAATATCCAGCCGTCCCCGGCATCCGAACGCAACCCTCGTTTCATCCGGTGAAACGGAAAAATACCACGACGGTGTGTTGGAAAAGATTACGACCGGTTGCGCGCCCGGGTCGTCGGGGTTTACCGCCAGAATTTGATTGTCCTGGCGAGAATGCACGAAGAGCTTTTTGCTGTCAGCGGACCAACTTGGAAACCCGCCGTTGATGAGCCGGCGCGGCGACTTGCCCTCGGCATCCGCCACCCAAACCTGTTCCGTAAGGTAGTTGTTGTAGGATTCCTCCCGCACAAAAGCGATCCAGCGGCCATTGGGCGACCAGCACGGATCCTTTGCCGAAGCCAGCAACGGCGTGGCCTCACCCGACACAAAATCAAGCTTCTCTAAACCCTGCCCGGCGCCTTTCCCGTAAATCATGTGCCGGCCGTCCGGTGACCAGGACGGCTTCCACCCGCCTTCCAGCAATCTCGCCGGCGGTAATAACGGGCCCCTTTGAGCCGCCGGTTCGCCATACCCTGAATTCAGCAAAAGCGTAACTCCCGCCGATAAAAGAATGAGCGTTTTCATAGGATTGACCTTTAGGATAACTCATCTGCCGACCCCACGCGAATCGATATTTTTGAGAGATCATCGATTTCGAGACTGGTCGTTTTTCCCGAATCCGCAGGGTTCGCAGCCAGTAGCCTTGGGTCGGCCGACCGAGCCGGCCGACCCACGGAAAACCGCCAAAAAATCATTGCATCCCGCCAGGAATGCCAGCGTAAAACGGTAAATCCCGGTAACGGGTGATGGTTGAAATCTTCGACGCGCCATACGCCGCTAACATTTGCTGGCACCCATTTGTGGGTGCGGCCTGATTTTTTGGGGCATTACCGGGCGTTCCGCCTTACCGCGGCACGACCCGCAGACGATAGAATTGGGCAGGGACGTTGGAATGGACTGCGTCGGAGAAAGTGAGTGGCGCCGTGCCGAGAGCGTTGGTTGTGATGGAATTCCAATTCAGCAGGTTTGTGGACCAATCAATCGCGACCGTTTGCTGGAAAAACCCGGCGAAATCGAATGCGAATAAGTTGCTGCGCAAACCAAACCCCGAATTGTTTGCCAGGATCGATGGGGGCGTGACTGGTGTTATCGTCTCAACGAACCAACCCGCGGCCGAGCCGTTTCCCGTTGGAATAAAGCCCCGCGCACGCAGCAGGCAGGGCCGGACAATGGTGATGCCCGGGAGTTGCCACCCGCCGCTGATCCGGTTTCCCTGGCCGAGCCTCATCCAATGAATTCCGTCTGGGGACAGGTCGAAACTGCAGGCCCAGATTTCCGGGCTGCCCCCGCCGCGCAGCCACGTAATCGTTGAGCCGTCGAAACTCAGGCTTTCCGTCGCGGCATCGCTGTTCAGCAAGCGCGCCGCACAACCCCGGCTTTGGCCGCCAATGCGAGTGAAGTAGCCGCCGGCAACTATTTTGCCATCCTTCTGGATGGCTATCGCAAAGACCCCCGTGTCGGGAAACGGGCTGAATCCAGGATCGAGAGAGCCATCGACATTGAGCCGGGCCAGGTAAGGCGGGGATTGCCCGCCCAAAGTAGTGAACCAACCGCCAGCCAGGATCTTGCCGTTGGCCTGCACCACGAGAGAACTGACCTGTCCGTCGGCTCCAGGATTGAAATCGGGGTCAACGGCGCCATCGGCGTTCAGCCGCGCGATGTGTTGTCGATCCATTCGGTTGACTGAAGTGAAATCGCCACCGATCAGCAGTTTGCCATCCGCCTGCGGCGCCATGCAAATGACCTGGCCACCGCCGAAGGAGACCTGGAAGCTGGAATCCACCTGTCCGTCCGCATTCAGGCGCGCAAAGCCGTTGCAGGAGTGGCCTGCCAGAGAATCAAAAATGCCGGTCACAATGACCTGTCCATTGCTGAGCACCAGCATGCTGCTCACTAATGGGCTGGCAAAAGAGGTCACCCCAATGTTGAACGACGGATCGAGTGAATCGTCGCCTAGAAACCGAACAATGCTGGCGCTGTTGTAACCGGAAGTCCCAACCAACAGGTTGCCCTCGGCATCCAGCGCCAGGGAGCCGGGGCCACCCGGAAGGTTGGGCGCAAAGGATTCGAGGTTGCCGTCCTGGTCCAGTCTGCCCAGGTAACTTCGCGGTTGATTGTCCAGTAATTGAAAGTTGCCGTTGACGCAAATCCGCGCGTCTTCTCGAACGCCCAGAAAACTGACCGAACCATTCGCCGAGCCGGCGAAGGCCGTATCCACGGATCCATCTGCATTCAGGCGTCCGATGTTGCTTTGCGGGTGCGTTCCGAGCACCGAAAAGTCTCCGCCCAAAAGAATTTTTCCATCAGGCTGAATGGCAATCGAGCGCACCGCCGTATCTGCGGCCGGATTCAACGAGTCCGGCACCGCCAGGTTGGCCGTGAGCATCGCCGGCGTGCTCGTGACCGAGCCAAACACGTTGCTCACAATCACGTCATAGCTTGTCCCTGAGTCCGCCCAGGAAACGTTGGTAAGCGTGAACGAGCCGGCGGTGGCGCCGGGTAGTAGGTCCCCGTTTCTGCGCCATTGGTAAAAGAGGGCAGGGGAGCCGATAGCTTGCACAGTGAAGGTCGCTGAACTGCCCGCGTTAGCCAGGATGCTGGAGGGCTCACCGGTAATGACCGGCGGCCCGAGCGCGCTGGCCGTCGACCACATTGACCCGTCAAATTGTCCTCCGGAAAAGAAGCCGCTGACCCGGATCGACACGTTCGAAACCAGCACGGGTGAGCTCATTTGCCAACCCCCAGGAATCCGGACGCCGGGCCCGAGTGAGTTGAAGGTCGTTCCGTTGCTCGACACTTCGAATAAAGTGCCGACAACTTCAGGACTGCCCCCGCCACGCAGCCACGTCAACGTGTTGCCCTCCAGCGTGAGCGATTCATCGGGCGTGTCGGTTGGATTTAAACGCGCCAAATACGCGACTGGGTGTGTCCCAATCGTCGTGAATGTTCCGCCAGCGACTAGTTTTCCATCCTGCTGCAGAGCCAATGAATTCACCACGAAGCTTGCTGCGGGGTCAAAGAGGGGATCCACCGAACCATCCGAGTAAAGGCGCCCGAGGTATTTGCGGTTTGCCGTGCCAAGGCTGGTAAACTGACCGCCGACGATAATTTTTCCGTTGGCCTGAAGCACGATCGACGAAATGAGCGCGTTGGCAGAGCCGGTGAAATTCGCGTCGATCGTTCCATCCGGGTTCAGCCGCGCCAAATGATTTTGTTGCCTGCCATCCACGAGAGTGAACGAACCTCCCGCGAGAATTTTACCGTCCGGTTGCAACGTCAGGCAATCAACGTTATTGCTGAGCCCGACGCCCGGATTGAACGTGGCATCCACTGAGCCATCCGACAGCAGGCGAGCAATCCCTGCACGGGCGTTTCCCGACCAATTCCAGAATAGACCACCCACAACGATGCGGCCGTCCGATTGCACGGCCAGTGCCCTGACGGGTCCGTTGATGCCGGTGCTGGTTTGGAAACCGCTATCGAGTCCACCCGTCGGGGTAAGCCGGCAAATGGAGGTCATCGCCGTGTTGTTCGCTCCCTGGAAGGATCCTCCGACGATGATCTTACCATCGGGTTGAAGCGCGATGGCGTTCACGCCACCAATGGACGCGTTGAATGATGTATCGGTGGTGCCGTCCGCATTGAGCCTGGCTAAACCCGTGCCGCTTTGTCCTCCTATAGAACTGAACTGGCCCGCGATAAGGATTTTTCCATTGGGCTGCACCGCCACTACGGTTACAGGCCCATTGGGTTTTGGTTGGAAGCCGGTGTCCAGCGATCCGTCGGAATTAAGCCTGCCCAGAAAATAGCAGGATTGACCCGAGAGAGTGCTGAAATTGCCGCCGACCAGCAGCTTGCCATCGCTTTGAAGCGCGGTCGTCTGCACCGTCCCATTGGGAGCCGGACTGAAAGAATCCAGGGTGGCCTGGTTGATGGTAAGCACCGCCACGCTGCTGAACGCGGTTGCGAACACGTTACTCACGACTACGTCATAGTGTGCGGCGTCTGTCACCTGGACGTTGGTTAATACCAGGCTGGCGGTAGTGGCTCCAGCTATCGATGAACCATCCTTTCGCCACTGAAATCGAATCGGCTGCGTGCCCGCGACGCTCACCTGGAACGAAACTGTTTGTCCTACTAAAGCAGCCACGCTCGAAGGTTGAGTGGTCACCAGCGGATCGAGCACCGTCAAGCTCGCGACGTGGCTTGTGACCGAGCCCGCGTTGTTGGCAATCACCGCAAAATAGGATCCGGCTTCCTCGCCAAAGACATTGCTGATGCTCAGTGTTGCCTGGTCGGGTCCAAAGATCTTGCCGCCGTTGGCAAGCGGAACTCCGTCTTTGAACCATTGAAAGCTGAAAGGTGCTGAACCAACCGTCCGGACGCTGAATTGCGCAACCGTTCCCGGCGCATTGGTGCTGTCGGCCGGTTCCTCGATTATTCCCGGCTGCCCGGTTGTCGCCACTTCATACCAGGAACTGCCGTTCAGAAACCCGCCTGTAACAAGGCCGCGTCCGCGGATCGTGGCATTCGCACTCAAATTCAGCCCGGCCAGGCCCCATCCCCCGCCGCTGCGCGAGCCCTGTCCCAGCTCAATCCAATCCGTTCCGTTCGTTGAGGCGTCAAAAACGACGGAAGCAAATTCAGGGGCGGTTCCATCCCGGGCCCAATTGATGGTGGAACCATCAAAAGTCAGTTGATTGGTTGGGGCCGAGGTGTTTACCAGTCGTGCGAGGTTGGTCCTGACCTGGCCGGCCACGTTGTTGAAGGTGCCTCCGATTAAAACGCGGCCGTCCGGTTGAAGCATGAGTCCCCAAATTTTGTCGGCAGCTGAAGTGAACAGATTTGTAAACGTCGCATCCAAACTGCCGTCTGAATTCAGACGCGCGAGGCACGATTGTGGCCGGCCTGCGATATTCTTGAAGAGACCGCCCACCAGGATTTTGCCGTCCGCTTGCAAACCGATCGTTTGCACCGCCGCGTCGGGTGAAGGCGCGAAGCCGGCATCCAGGCTCCCATCGGGATTCAGGCGCGCCAGGCACGCGCGCGGGCTTCCCAAAACATTTGTGAAACTGCCGCCTGCCAGGATCTTTCCGTCCGGTTGAACCGCCAGGCACCGCACTGAACCGTCGGCCCCAGGTCCAAACGCATTCTCAACGGTTCCATCCGGGTTGAGCCGTGCCAACCGGTTGCAGGGTAGCATTGCGAACGATGTGAAATCGCCGCCAATCAGGATCTTGCCGTCCGGTTGCTCCGCCAAACAGTAAACAGCGCCGTTGGGTCCGGTCGGGCGCGGCGGAAACGGGGGCAGTGCAATCTTTGGCAAAAAGTTCGTATCCACTGTTCCATCCGGATGCAGACGCTCAAGGTAACTGGCCGAACTCCTGGAACGCGAAAGGAAGGCGCCGCCTACAAGTATCTGCCCGTCCCTTTGCTGGTATAACGTCCAGATTGTCCCGTTCGCGGCATTGGTGCTGAACGTGGTGTCGACCACGCCATCAGAACTGAGCCTGGCCAGGCTGCCGGCGACCAGGCCGTTAATCGACCCAAAAAGGCCCGCCACCAGGATGCGGCCGTCCGCTTGAACACTAATTGCCGAAATGGACGCCTGCGTCAGTCGGGAGGTCATTTGCGGCAACACAAGAAAGTTGGTGTCGAGGCTTCCGTCGGGATTAAGCCGGGCCAGGTACGGCTGAGTTGTTCCGCCTAAACCCAAAAAAAGCCCCCCGACCAGGACCTTATTGTCCGCCTGGATCGCCAGCGCCTGAACCATATTATTCGGGCCGGGATTAAATCCGTCGGGGATCTGCGCCGGAAGACATAGCGGGAGAACCATTGCCACCGACACCAGGCTCAGCGTGGACCGTAACCGGCGATGACACCGAGAAAGTTTTCCCAGACATGCCCCGACCTTACTCGAGAAAGAGCAAATCCCCGCCCACACAGTGTTGTGCCTCCGTAGCGCCGGCCTTTTCCTCACGAATCGCAAGTCTCAACGAGCGTGCGTCGTTGTCAAGCTTAATTGTCGCTGGGGTCGGAATGGTTCTCCGATAAATCTTTGGCTCGTCACCGGATTTCGAACCCGCAGGGTTCGCAGCCAGTAGCCGTGGGTCGGCCGACCGAATCGGCCGACCCACGGAAAACGGCCAAAAAATCATTGCGTCCCGCTAAGGGATGCCAGCATTCAACAAACGGCAAAACTCCGTCGCGGGATCGTTGATTGGCATTCTCCGTGGCGCATGACGCCGCTCGCATTTGCTGGCACCCGTCCGGGTGCGGACTGATTATTTTTTGGGGCGTTACCGGGCGTCTCCGCTGCGCTACGACGCCCGGCTATTCGCTGTGAACCCTGCGGGTTCATATCGGATGCGTCCCCAGATCAATTTGTGGCTCGTCACCCGATTTCGAACCCGCAGGGTTCGCAGCCAGTAGCCGTGGGTCGGCCGACCGGTCGGCCGACCCACGGAAAACCGCCAAAAAATCATTGCATCCCGCCAGGGATGCCAGCATTCAACGTACGGCAAAACTCCGTCGCGGGATCGTTGATTGAAATTTTCGGGGCAGCGGTTCGGAATGCAATTTGACTGGCTTGTGCGTCAGGCTTAAGGTTCAACTCATGAACCCACAGCCTTCGATCGTCCCGGATCGTGCTCCGTTTCAAAGTCGTCGTGCGTTTCTGGCGGAAGTGGGACGCGGAATGCTCGTCGCCACAGTAGGTGCGGGCGTGGCTTCGGACCTCGGCCTCATCAACGGCTTCGCAGACGAGGTGCCAGCGGCTCTCGACTTTGGTTCACTTGAACCGCTGGTCCGATTCATGCAGGAAACCCCGCCGGATAAACTCCTGCCCGAGTTGGCGGACAAGCTCAGGTCGGGAACCGCGTTGCGGGGCCTGGTCACTGCTGCGGCACTGGCAAACGCCCGCACATTCGGGGGCGAAGATTACGTCGGTTTTCATACGATGATGGCGCTGGCACCTGCCCTTCATATGGCCGCAGAAATGCCCCAGGAGCTGCAGCCATTGCCCGTATTCAAGGTCCTTTACCGCAACTGCAACAGGATTCAGGAAAAAGGCGGCCGTAAGCATGAAGTCTTGCACGGCATTGAACCGGCCGAATCAGCGGGAGGCTTACCAGATGAACAGCTCCGGGAAGCGATCCGAAGCCAGAACGTAATCACTGCGGAACGATTGCTCGCTGCCGCAACCCGGCATTCGACTGATGACGCATTCAACCAGCTCCTCTATGCAGTGGAAGACCATACGGAAGTGCATCGTGTCGTCCTGCCGTATCGCGCTTGGGATTTGATGGATTTGATCGGAAAAGAACAAGCGCTGACACTGCTGCGCCAGTCCGTGCGCTATTGTATTCAGGCGGAAAAGTGGCCAAGCAATGTCCATCAAGGAGAACCCCGCGCGTTATTACCCAAGTTGCTTGAGCAACACGGCCTGCTCGAGCGCCAGCCCGGCACTAAAGAGGCTGAAGACGGTTGGGTTCTTCAGCTGAGCGAGACGATTTTCAAGTCGACTCCCGAACAGGCGGCGGAAGCCGCAGCTTCGGCCCTCAGCGAAGGCTTTTCACCCGCTGTTATTGGTGAGGCCGTCTCACTGGCTGCCAATCAGCTGGTGCTTCGCGATCTGGGCAGGCCGCCGGGCCAGGAATCGCCCGGAAAACCACCGGGCAGCGTTCATGGCGATAGCATTGGCGTTCACGCCAGCGACTCAGCCTGCGCCTGGCGCAATCTTGCCCGGGTCAGCAATACTCGAAATACCTTTGCCTGTCTCATCCTTGGCGCATACCAGGTTGCCTTTGATCGAGTCAACCGCGGCGGCGATTTTTTGCATTGGGATCCTTTACCGGTGTCTTACCACCTGGAACCGCTCAAGAGCAAAGACGAGGCTGGACTGCTTCACGAGGCCGACGAGGCGATCCGTCAGAACCTGCAAGCTCACGCTGCCGCCAGTATTCATCAGTACGGCCAGGCCGGCTATGCGCCGCGCCCGGTATTCGATTTATTGTTACGCTATGCTGTGAGTGAGGACGGCGCGCTGCATGCCGAAAAGTACTATCGAACCGTCTTCGAGGAATTTGCTGCCACACGCCCTGCCTTGCGCTGGCGGCACCTCGTGGCTTTGGCCCGCGTGACGGCAAGTGAATATGGTCGGCCCGCGCCGGGAATGGCCGAGGCCAGAGAAATCCTTAAAGTCTGAGCACGTCCCTGTGATTTAAGCTCGCAACATTTGCGTGGCAGGAGCTGTCGATGAAATAATTGTGGGTATAAGAATTTCCTCACTCAAACATCTATTCCCTTGTTGGAACTCACTCCTGATAACAATGGCAGTCGCAGCCGCCGCCATGATGGCGGACAGTTTACATGGCGCAGCCATTACCTGGGGACCTGCCTCCGACATCGCGGGTGACACTGACGTCATCAATACGGGCGCGCTCGTCTATGCTTATGAATGGGGCACTATGCCTTCTACCATTAATGGGGTGAGTTTCACGAGCTCGTACACAGTCAATGGCGGAACAAACGTTTTCTTCGTTCCCAACTCTCTTGACTCGGGCTCGACCTACTTCAGTTCCAGTTCGCCGCCCTTCTCGGCTTTGTCTAGCGCATATATAACTATACTCGAAGGCGCAGTTTACGTAGCCGCAGGCAACCCGTTCTCGGTGGAGGTGACGCTCGCCAACCTGACCATCGGCCGCAAATATGCCGTGCAGGTGTGGGTAAATGATCCTCGCGGGCCGTATAACGACCGGAGTGAAACGATCACCAGCCCCGGCGGGAACACCGTCACTCTCGACTTTTCAACCAACGCCCTCAATAAGGCGGGCGGGCCCGGCCAGTACACGGTCGGGACTTTCACTGCGGATGCCACTAATCAGACGTTTACGTTGATGGGCAATCCGGCTGCATACGTGACCCAACTGAATGCCTTGCAGGTGCGCGACGTCGGAACGCAAACGCTGCCCGCGTGGAGCGGTATCAACCCAGCAGGCGCCGGGGCCGTTCAGCTGATTTTCCAAGGTGCTTCAGGCGGTGAGTACACGGTGTTGACCACCACGGATATTTCAACGCCGATTGCCAATTGGACTCCGTTGCCGAACGGCGCAGGAATCTTCGGCGTGATTGCCATCACCAACATTTCTCCAGCCACAAACAAAGCCCGATTCTACCGGATCCGCTCTCCTTGAGATCTCTTTGGCGCAAGTCCGCAAAAATGGCGGAGCCAAGGTAGCAGGTCGTATCTCTCCACCCGCGGCAAAAAATCATTGCGTCCCTGGATCAATTTGTGGCTCGTCGCCGGACCCCGAACCCGCAGGGTTCGCAGCCAGTAGCCGTGGGTCGGCCGACCGGGTCGGCCGACCCACGGAAAGCCGCCAAAAAAATATTGCATCCCGCCAGGGATGCCAGCATTCAACGCATGGCAAAATTCCGCGGCGGGATCGTTGATTGAGATTCTCCGTGGCGCAGAACGCCGCCAAGAGGTCTTCGAGTGCCCCCAAAACACAATGACGGTGCCCCTCAGTTTTCATTCTCAACAACTCACCAGTTTTATACGGACCAGGCTCCTACAAACCGGTGGTTCCCTCCTTAGCAGACCATCAGGCCGGAAAGAGATACTCGTCTTCTGGACACTACTGGAAAAGCCTCAGACCGCGCCCTCACTGCAACTTCGCCGGCAGCTGTGTCACTTGCGCGTACAAGGCCGACAACGTCCCCCCCGTGTGTTGCTGGCGCATGTCCTGGCCAAACTGGAAAGTGGCCGCGGGATCAAAGTTTTTGATCATCATGCAGTACGTTGAATTGGCCATGATCCCAAGCAATTGGCCCGTCCTGCTGAAGACCAAATCCCCGCGCGACGGATTGAACTTGCCGAACATCCCTTTGAGGACGTTGCGGTCGAGTTTGAGATAATCCGGCGTGCTCGCGTCGATTTCAAACCGGCATTCGCCGTAGTAATATTCCTTCGTGCCCACGAGCACCGCGTCCTGGAATTTGAACGGGTCGGGTGAAATGGTGTAGACCTGGCAACCGAGTTGGCGCGCCTGGGCCGACGTCACCGGCATCACAACCACGCGCGGGTCTTGCAACTGAAACGAGAGCGACCCGATCGGCACCGTGCCGCTGCCGTGAGTGAGCGTGCCGGTCAACGCTTCCCAATCCGTGCCCGGGTTCCAAAGCGTCAATGGCGTGTCCTGGACATGACACAGCGCGAACGTGTTGCGCCCGTCGCTCACCAGCACCGTCTGGGTCTCGCGCCGTTTATCGGTTCCCATGATCCCCTGGCGAAAGGCGTCGAAATGAGCCGCCACACGGTTGGTCATGAACTGGTTGTAGATTGTGTTGGAAGCCAACGGCCGATTCTCGCGAACTTCCTGTGCCAGCTCGCCGGATTTGCTCGCCAACGCTTTGACCCCTTCGGCAAGCTTGGCTTTTTCCGCGCGCTCGGCCTGCACCTCGTCCTGCATCCGCGCCACTTGCTCAGTCGCCGATCGCTTTTCGGCCTCGGCAACCTGGAGTTGAGTCGCGAGTTGCTGTTTTTGGTTTAGAACCATCTGGTTGCTCTGCGCCAGCTGAGCCAGCTGCTGTTGCATCGCGCTGGATTCATCCAGCTTTTTCTTCAACTCGGCTTCCATGGCGGCAAGCTTGTCCTTCGAGAGGACGGCCTCTGCGCTGCTGTTTTGCAGCTGCTGATTCAACGACTGCAGGTTGGCCTGGGCGGTGGCGTATTGCTGCTGCAAGTTAGCCTGTTCCTGTTGCAGCTTTTGCGCCTGCTCTTCGCGCGACTGCATCTCCTGTTGGAAAGTTTCGATTTGTTTTTGCCGTTCGCCGAGCATCGCTTGTTGTTTTCCAAGCTCCTCGCGGGCGTGCGCCAGTTCGCCGACCAGTTGCGATCGTCCTCTGCGTTCCTCGTCCAGGGCCAGCCGCATTACGGCGGCCAGGTCTTTGCCGGCATCGGGCGCCTGGTTGGTGGCCAGCTCCAGCTTGAGCGGCCGCTGCGCCTTCTGATCGGTGACCTTATTAATATCGACCGTCGAAAAGGCCAGCAGACTGATCAAAAGGAAATCGCAAATGACAATGAGGATCGATCGATTCATGACGGTGTCGCAAACGAAGGCCGAGCGGCGGTTCCTACCGGCTCCTCGGACAAGGATTCAGCTTCCAGCAACAGCTTGCGCCGGGCCGGGCGCAAATGAAAGATTTTGAAAAACGACACGAAAATAATCCCAAACGACGTCGACGAATAAGCGGCCATGAGGCTGAACTGGATGATGTTCAGCGACACGAGGATCAGCGAGACAATCGTCCCCACAAATCCCAGATACAATCCAGCGTCGAACAGATGTTCCTCGTTCTCCAGCAACCTCAACTTCATTCGTGGAGGAACTCGCTGCCGTTTGATTTCGGCCAGCTTGAAGACGCAGGCCGTGTAGATGAGCCCTTGCAGGACAAAGAATAACAGCAAGGTCAGTAAGCTTAGTTGATTCATAAATAGCGATTTAACGCTGGCGGTTCCGGCCGGGACCAGCTTGCCCACCGTGGACAAGCTTAATCGAAAGGGAAACTCCACTCTCTGGCTTTCCTGAGAGAGAAACGGCTCGCTCAGGAGCAACACCACGAGCAGGAAACCCAGCGCAAACAAAACTTCGCGCGCGATATGAAACCCGCGCACCTGCAACGGCCGTTCCAATGCTGAAACGGCGGGCAGCGCATAATGCACCCCATACGCCAGCAGGAACCCCGCCATCAAATATAAAACCCATTTCAGAATCAGCGCAAACAACGGGCTTTGCCAACTCAAACCCGCAGCGGCAAGGATCAAACTGTCAAAAGGAATATAACCCGCTAATGCCGAATTGATTTGCGAAAAATGCAGCCTCTGCTTTCGCTCCAGCAGTTCCTTGAGGCCTCCGGACCCATACCGCATCGCCGCCCCCACGTCCTCAATGCCTGTTCGACTATAAGTCATCAGATAATCAGCCACTTGCCGGGGTTCCCCCGAAAGATCCACGGCCGCAAACAGCGCTGGCACCTCGCCGTCCGCCCGCCGCACCAAGTTGCCCAAATACCTCAGCGTCTCCGGGTCCTCGATATTCTTGAGAAACACGACCAGTTGGCCCCAGTTGAAACGCTGGCCCAGCGACATCATGTCCAGCAGGAGTTGCTCGATCAGTTGCGTGTTGCCGGACCGGTTTGCCACTGCCACCGCGGTATACACAGTATTGCTCAGGGTTCCCGTAAGCCGATTGTCTTCGATCAATAAACCGCAAATCGAAATGGCCGCGTCCAACGCCTGCCCGGCGTTTGAGCTCGAAGGCGGGAAGTAAGTCGTATTTGTCAGCAGCCGCAGGTGCAACAGTTCTTGCACTGCAGGAGCCCGCGAGGCCTCTAAAATCCCCAACACCCGTTCCCGGTTTTCTAAACGGATCACGTACTCCGTCAGGGAATCCGAACCTGCGTTTTGCCTGGGTTTGTCTTTGGCGAAGATGCTTTCGAAATGCGGCTCAGGCCCTCCCCAACTCACCCAGATCGGGTGCTGGCGCGCCAACTCATCCACCGCCAACTCCAGCTTCTCGCGGCCCGGCAATCGTTCCTGCCTCGCCACCTGGTTCACCAGTTGAGCCGCCCCCAACTGGTTCTCTTCCGCCAGTTGCACCCCGCTCGCGACCAGCGTCACCGTCTTGCCGCCCGCTCTTTGCGCAACCCCAGCGTCCAATGCCCGTAGATGCGCAGGGATTATCAATCCGAACGCGAGCATCACCAGACCCAGGACGGTGCACGCCAAAGAAGTAACCCAACGGCTCATTTTGAAACTTTAACCGGGCAGTAAGCAGGTATGAAAAAATTCAACGTACCGCAATTGAAAAGCAATGGGGTGTTGCTCGCTCGAAACGGACACGTTCGCATGGGTCTTTGACGACACCTCGTCCGCACATGTTCAAGCAGGATTCTCTTTTGTGCGAAAATGCTTGCATTGCATTTGCTTTCGTTTTTCCAACCCCATGCTATAAGCATCCGTCATGAGCTCGCTTCCTCTCGAAGGAAAAGTTGCCCTCGTCACCGGCGCCAGCCGTGGTTTGGGCAAAGCCGTCGCCCTCAGTCTTGCGCGAGCCGGCGCGCGGCTGGTCCTGGCGTCTCGCGATGTCGACTCGCTCAAACAGACTGCGGACGAAATCAGTGCCGCCGGAACCAAAGCATCCGTGTTTAAGGTCGACGTCACCCAGGAACAGCAAATTCTCGAGTTGGAAAAAAAGGTCGCCGACGAGTGCGGACGGATTCACATCCTCGTTAACAACGCCGGGATGAATATTCGCAAACCGTGCACGGAATTTGCCCTCGACGAATGGCGCCAGGTTCTCGAGACCAATCTCACCAGCGCTTTCCTCATGTGTCGCGCTTTTGTTCCTCTCATGAAAGGGCAGGGCTACGGCCGAATCCTGAACATGACATCCATTATGAGCCACATCGCGCTCCCGGGCCGCACCGCCTATTGCGCGAGCAAAGCGGGGCTGCTGGGATTTACCCGCGCTCTCGCCCTCGAACTGGCTCCCGACAAAATCACCGTCAACGGCATCAGCCCCGGCCCTTTCGCCACGGAAATCAACACTGCGGTTCTGCAAAATCCCGAGCTCAACCAGCAATTCATTTCCCGAATTCCGCTCGCGCGTTGGGGCAACGCCGATGAAGTTGGAAACCTCGCTGTCTATCTGTGCTCCGAATCAGCCGGCTTCATTACCGGCACAGACTTGCTCATCGACGGCGGCTGGACCGCGCAATAGCCGAAGCAGGATGCAATTGGCGTCTGCCTTTGTGCCCCGCGCGTAATGGGTCTCCGGCTTCCTGTTACTCATTGCCACCCAAAAAGCCTGGTGCCAGAATCCCTTCATGCGAAAGCGCCTCCTTTGGGTTCCCTTATTTTGCGTGGCGTTGTTAGGCATCTTTTTTTGGTCCAGAACGCCTCGCCAACAAGATTCGTTTGATCACTGGATGACCCTGGGCGCGGGTTACCTCGAAAAAGGCGAGGGAACAAATGCGATCACCGCCTATTCCAAAGCCGTCGCGATGTCTCCCGAAAACATCGCCGCGCATTTAAACCTGGCCAACGCATACCTCCTGGCCGAAAGCAACCAGGAGGCTGCCGCCCAGGGCCAGCAAGCCCTCGCCCTCGATCATAACAATGCCGCCGCCTTCTATTTATTGGGTTGCGCTGATTTGCGCATGAACCAGGCAACCCAGGCCGTTGAGGCATTCCAACAATCCCAAAAAATCGATCCCGCCGTCACCGCTCTGAATTTTCAACTCGGCCTGGCGGAGGAACGCATCGGCAACATCGACGACGCGATTCACGAGTTTGAAACCGTCGTTCAATTCGAGCCCGACCATCCCTCGGCGCATTACCAACTCAGCCGTCTGTACCAGCGCGCCGGACGCGACGCCGATGCCGCACAGGAGTTGGCGCGCCACCAACAAATTCAAGGCAAAACCACCTCCCCCGCCTCCGGCAGCGCCCTGGCATTCGAACGCTGCAAATACACGCAGCCGATTGTCTCGTTCGCGCTTGAAGAGCCCGACCAACACGGTGTCTCGGTCCGATTCGTCGACGCGACGGCCGCCGCGTTTGGCCAGCCAAACCCCGCCTTCCGCGGACCCATCGGTGTGCTGGACTACAATCACGATGGGCGAAACAGCCTCCTGGTTGTCCAGGGAGACTCTTTTCGGTTGCTCGACGATAACCAAGGAAAATTCACGCCCCTGGGCGACCCCGTTCCGGCCGGCAGCAATGCCCATTTCCAAGCCTGCCTGGTCGGCGACCTCAACAACGATCGCGTCGAGGACGTTGTCATGCTGGGTGAGGAGGCATGTCACGTCCTGAGATTTGCCACCAACGGCCTGTTCCGCGATGTGACCGCCGCCTCCGGCATGAAACAGGTCCGCGCCAGCGACGGTTTGCTGGCTGACCTCGACTTCAGCGGCAAACTCGATCTGCTGGCGGTGTTACCCGGTGGCCAGGGCGTCCAGGTCATGCGCAACCTCGGCAACGGGTATTTCATGGATAACACCACCAATTCGGGGTTGCCGATCGCGCTTAAAGGAGCGCAACACGTCGCGGTTGCTGACTGGAACAACGAGGACGTGCCCGGCGTATTTATCACGCGCAACGGAACGCCCCCGGTCTTTTACGCCAAACAACGCGCCGGCGGCTTTGTCGAGACAAATGCAACCGCGCAATGGCCCGCGGCCAGTTGCATTGCGCTCGGGGACCTCAACAACGATCTCCTTTTGGACTCCGTTGTCGCGCAGGGCGATTCCCTCGACGTGATTTTTGGCGGGTCACGCCCCGCCTTGAGGCTTTCTGCCAACGGCCTTGGCGCAAAAGGCATTCTGCTCATCGACTACGACAA
>DATGLT010000105.1:0-8735 GCA_035294005.1 Verrucomicrobiia bacterium | reverse complement strand
TGACGGGCGGCAAGGGATTGGTCTATCGGATAGAGCAATCAACCAATCTCGTGGCGTGGACTCCTCTTGCGGATCTCACCAATGTCACCGGGACGGCCGTTTGGACCAATCAATCGCCCAATTCAAATCTCCCGGTTTTCTTCCGAGGCAGCGAATAGCGTGGCTCCCCTGTTCTGAGCCGCACGCCATTTTAAAAGGTAATGTTTGGTCCCGCAATTAGGGGCCCTTCGGATTAGGGCTTACGAAGGTTCCCCCCCTGCGCAATGACGCCGACGCGAGCGTCGCTTTTATGCAGGCCGGAAAGTAATCAGATTCTGTCCAACACTTCAACCGTCTGGGACCGCATGGGTTTGCCATTCTTGAGTTTGACGTCCGATTCGGCCAAGACCCAGACAGGACGGACCACTCCTGCGAGCACAGCGTAGCCAGACCGCACTTTATGGCGGTCGAGTACCGTCTCGATTTCCTTGGCCAAGTTGGTTCGCATCCAATCGCCGTTATCCAGTTCGGCGAACGCAGAATGCTTTATGACCTGCTCGGCCACTTCTTCCTGCAAATAGTCCTTACTGAAAGCGACCAGCCCTTCCTGTTCCTTCTCAAACAATTTGCTTACCCGAAAAATCCACACCCGAGTGCTCGATACCAGTGCCTCCCGGACAGCTTTTGCGATCAGCGGTTGGATTTGCTTCATATCCGGCTTTGCTTCTTTCGCGTTCGTCGTTAACCCAGTTCGACGCTGGCATATGCTCTCGAAGTTTTGGACGCGTGCCGGCAATACGAAAGGCTGGCTCGGCGCACTCCAGAAATAGCAGTTGCCAGGAATTGGCTCACCCCTGATGAAGCCCAATATGTCGTCGCTGAAGTAGGCATTGTGACGCTTTAGGGTCTGTAGGTCGTCGTCGTTGAGCAGATGCAGCACGAAGAAATTGTCTCCCTGACTAATAATCTGGCTGGAGATCGAGCTTGGTTGCTGCGTGACCAACACGCAGCCCAAGCCATATTTGCGGCCTTCCTTAACCCACCGAACGAAGACATTTCGATCATCGACCACCCTGTCGCTGAGCATTGTCTGGGCCTCCTCAATTACCGCGAGGCAACGGACTGTCGGACTAGCCATGTCCGTCAGATGCCGCACGTTGTGCTGAAAAATGCGCCAGAGCAGCATACTGGTGATGGCCAGGCTGTCCTCGCTGCCGACGAGCGAGACATCCACGATGACCACCCGGCTCTGGCGCAGTTCCGCAAGGATATTTTTGCCCAGGGTCGCGCCGCTTCTATGCAGCCGCCGAATCGGGGGCACCAGGTTGTTCTTGATGGCCGCCACGCTTACGTCGTCCTTACGGTGTTTATAATTGAGCAAGGCCGCGATCCTGGCGTCTTCCGTAGCGAAGCCTTTATCCGCCAGCAAATCGACGAGCTGCTTCCAGAGTTTCCAATCCTGGCTTCTCAGCAGATTGGCAAAGACGGAGTCTTGCTTTTCCTGGGCGACGAACCCCGCCACGATATCCTGCGGAGGGAAATCTCCAAAATCCACGTAAACACTTCCCTTGACCACGTCGGCGTATTGCTGCTCGACCTTTCGGTTGGTGTAGAGCGAGATCCGATCACGAAGCGCGGGCACATCCACCAGGCCCGGACGACCGTGGGCATCTGGCAGCGCGTATTCACCTTCGGGGTCGAAAATCAACAGGCCTACATCCGGTGGCGAGGAATAGAGCTGCGACATTAAATACTTAATCAGGTTGCTCTTTCCGTAACCGGCCCTTGCGAAAACGAAACTGCGCTTGGCCTTAAGCCGACCGACGCTGAAGCGGATGGGCACCGACTTGAGTTCCCGCTGGCCGTAAGCAAGATGCCCCAGCGGCACGGCAGTCGGGTCGTCCTCCAGCCCCACGTTGCAGAGGAAGGCCAGCGCGGCGTCCGATGGAATCCTGACCTTGCTACCCAGCGTGGCAAAGGCTCGCTCGCCGACTGTAAACTCGAACCTTCCGGTTTCTTTGCGGAGTTTCAGATTGCCCAGTATTTGGATCTTCAGATTGTAGCGCAGCATTTGGCGCATCAGCGGCTCGGGAACGACGTCCTCGGTTTTCGCCAGATCCATTAAGTAAGCGTCACCTCTCTCAGTGGTCAGCTGACCGGCGGCATGATAACGGCTGACCCGGCCCACCAGCGCCTCAGTCGCGCTCAGCTCCACCAGGAGAAATTCGCCAAAACCGGGCAGCACCCGTTCGTGGTGCGGGACAACGACATCCACTTCTAGCTGGTGCGGCATTGGCGAAAATCCCTTAAGCAGCCCCACCGCTGCATTGCTCGCGTATAGTTCAGTGCTCATTGTTCATTCTGAATCGGCTCGGCCAACTGTTTTCCAAGGAGCATCAATCGCCTCGCAGCTTGGGCTGCAGCCCGGTCGCGCTCAGCGACTTGGTCCAGCAGCATTCCTTCCAGCATCTCAATTTCCAGGCCGCCCAGGTGCGCGTGTTCATGGGCCTGGACCAGGGCTTGTGGGTAGCCACGCAGTGGAAAGCTTGCCCGAGCGGATTCGCTCAGCAGACTCATAGCCTCAGCCAACCGGCCCGCCTGCCACTCGGCTATGTCCACCGGAATCAGAGGGACGGCCTCCCCACGGTCCAAACGCGCAATGTGGAGCTGGCCCATGGCACGGCTGCCAACCCAACGGTATTGGGCCGGCGCAGCTGCCTTCTCCATCTCGGCCGGGACTTGCAGGTAGGCAGGATTTCGATCGGCAAAGCTCCTGCTCAAGTCCAAGGCGACCGAAAGATAGCTTATCACTCGCGACCGTTTGGCAACACCCACCAGCAAATGCCCATGCGTGTGCGTGAGCTTTTTGAATTTCTCGTGCAGCCGCGAGAATACGAGATCACTCAAGAGCACGCTCCTCAACAGGCCGTCTCGGATGAGCAACTTTGCCGGGGGTTGGCTGGCCAGTTTCAACAGTGCCGCCCACTCCATGAACTCGCGCAGCATAGACACCAACTGGCTGCGCTGAAAATCGGTTCGAGGCAGCAGTTCGCACCAGTCCAGTTCAAGATACTTGATAAAGCGCTGTAGCCGCTGATTGGACTGAAAGAAGAAACGAAGGATCTCCTCGGGCGTCAGTGACTGCGCGATAAAGTCCTCAAAGTAGATTTCCCCCAGGCTGTCCGCCACCCTGATGATTTGCACCTGGACGGGGTCAAGGCTGATGCGGTTTTCTCCGCCATCCGTTGCAACGGTGGCCACAACGGCGAGAGTGGAAGCTTTCGTGGGGACTATCGGTGTGACCGTGGGCTGCAGCTTTAAAAGGGCCTTCTGGGTGGCAGATAGCTGCGGCCACTCCTGGTTAAGTGCCAGTTCCAGACTCCGCTGGAGCCGCCCCAGCCTGTCGCTTGTAAAGCGCATCCGGGCCGATTCTTAACAGCAGGAAAGCGTGAAAAACAGGATAAAGTTGAGGTCAACCGTTGCGAACATGCACCTGTCGGCGTGCGGCAAACCAACGAGCAGTGTGGCGCACCCATCAGGAGTTGAACCTGAAACCTTCTGATCCGTAGTAATGCAGAGACTGTTTCAAGGCGTTTCAGTTTGTTTCAACATGTCGTCGGAAACCACCGCTCCGCAACAGGTTGCATGAAAAATGCAACCGTCAGGCGCGTCGAGGCACAACCAGAAACTTGGAGGCACATTATACTACTTTTTATACTACTGGCCCATCGCGTGCATTCACACGTCATTATAGGTCGAAGACCGCGTCTCGTATGTTTTTCTTGAAAATCCCCAATCCCCAGTACAATGGCCAGCGACGATTAAAAAGTGACCGGTGACGATTATCAGTTTTCCGGTGGTTTGGGATGATGGCGGCGTGTCTGCGGCGCTCTCGGTTCAACAATGGCACTGTTCCATTTGTTGGCGAATGGCGGGCAAACGTTCGCGGACTAGTTCCAGCCAGGCGGAAACTGTTGGAGAGGGTTCAGTTTTGGGTCGAGTGAGCACAAGGTCAATAACGGGCGAAACCGCACGGACAGAAACGCCACGCCAGGTTGCCCGGAGCTGCGCACACATCCGGGCACGATTGCCACGCCAATGCCAGCGGCCACTGCCATTAGCACGGTATGTATCATGGGCGGCTCGCTGACGACTTGCGGAGTGAAACCAGCGTTGGAGCAAAGGATATCGCCTCCGTGATTTTGCCAGAAAACCCTGCTAATTTCTGGTTTTCAGAGACGAATTCCAGGTCCTGCTCACGGTTGGACTTTCTCTTTTTCTTCACCGTCACAAGTGTAACGGGTTTTTAGCCACGTTGGAACGGCCTGGGACATTTAAGAAAGACATTTTTTGTGGCAGCAGCGCACGGAGCCGCGCTCCTGGATCTCATTGAAAGTCGGCCTTGTACCCTTTCTTTTGCTTTGCCTGCGGGAATGCAGTTCGTTGCGGCGGAACAAGAGCGTCAGGTGAATCCACGGCTTACCCAACTCTTTGGCGAACCGCATTGTCTTTCTGGACCCGCCTTTGAGCCGATCCTTAATGGTGAAAATTACCGTGCCGTCGGAATCTCGCACATTCCATTCTGTGCATTGCGAGTAGGAATTGCTGGGCGTTTCCTTAAGTTGATACCACAGGCCGATTGGCCCATCCTCTGCCATTCTCCTGGCCGGACACCAGCCAGCGTGCGGGAAACCTCGCTTTATTGCAAAATCAAGCGCAGCTCGGTCGGCGCCGGTTTGGCCGCCGCTGACAATTCTTTTGATCGAAGGTCCGACGAGGGTTTTGCCATCGCCAGACCAGCCGCCACGATTTTGGTCCTTCATAGTTGGGGCTTTTTAGCGGTTGCGAGCCCCAAGCCGACGGAGTGTTTACTAATGAAGTGGCAGGGCAAATCCAAAAGTTTTAAAAAGCACCGCAAACTGCCTGAAAAAGCTGCGTTCATGCATACTGTTCAAACCATGTCTGACACGGTCTCTTTCGTGAGGGTCTGTTCCGAGTTAATCGAAGGACACTGCCTCAATCCTTGATCACTTCGACGATCGCGGCCATGTAAGGGAAAGGGAACGAAACCTGCAGGTTGGTTCCCACCAGACTGGCCGACACGCCCAGCGAACTGGGATAAAGCAAACGAGCCCGGCCGGGATTGACCGCGGAAATCAAAACCTCGGGCTCGCCCTCCAGACGCCATACGTAGAGGAAATCTTTTTTGTCGGTCCTCAGGCCGACGGCGATGGGGCTGCGCCGGTCCGCCAGGGAAGGCACGCCAAGAGGGAAGAACGGAATGGATTTAGGAATCACTGAAGCGAGGGTGTTTTTGTATATTTGAATACCTGACTGCACCTGTTGAAAGGCGTCGGCCTGCAACTGGCTCAAATCGCCGCTTTGCTGAATCCGACCGACCATTGAGCTGACCATGTTAAAAGAAGCTTCCCTGGCGTTTCCCCGTAGCAAAGGGTAAGACCAAATGCCGAGTTGCTCCGGCAAAACGGCAGCCAACTCGCCGACGAGAATGGCAGGATATTTCCTGTAGTCTTCCTGGTCCGAGGAGGATTGGATTTGAGCTTGGGACAACATCGCATAATCCATACGACAGCCGCCGCTACCACAGTTCTCAACAACGAGTTTGGGATGGCGATCCCGGATTTGTTGCAACCACGCCACAACCGCCCGGTTGTGCTCCAGGAGTCCTTGTCCGGCGCTGTCAGCGTGCAGATCCCCGCCCCAGGCGGAGTTGTTGTAGTCCAGTTTGAGATAACCGATGCCGTAGCGGTCGGTCAACCGGTCCACGACCGAATGCATGTAAGCTCGGACCTCAGGGCTTCGAAAATCCAGCAGAAATCGGCTGTTATCGATAATCCGCTTTCCGTGTCGCTGGAGGAACCAGTCGTCCGGTTTGTTTCGCAGGGAGGAGTGGATGCCCGCCACCTCCGGCTCCAGCCAGAGCCCCGCAATCATTCCCTTGTCCTGGATCAGCTTAACCAGATACTCCAGTCCACCCGCGAAGCGGGTCTTGGAGGGTTCCCAAGCGCCGACCGAATCCCACCAGTTCTCGCTGGCTTCGGCATACCATCCGGCGTCGATGACATAATAATCGCAGCCGGCTTTAGCGGCCGCGTCGATCAGGGGAAGCTCCTTTTCCGTGGTCGGGTTGCCTCGCAGGCAATTCATGTAGTCGTTGAAAATGACCGGACAGTCGCGCGTGAAAGAGTCCTCGCGCAGCAGGACGTTTCTGCGATACCGCGTTAGCGCCGCCACGGCCGCATCAAAGCCCCCTCGGACGCAACCTAACGCCACCGGGACCGTCTCGTAGATTTCAGCCGGCTTCAGGCACTTCCAGGCGTCCCCGTGCAGGGCGTCCGGTCCGCCGAGATACAAGTAGGTTCCGCCGTTTGCAGTATTGGAAATCTCGAAATGCCAGGTGCCATTGTGCTCGATTTGCCAAAACCACGTCACCCCAGCCTTCGGGTTCTGCAGGATACCCATGGGCAGGTATCTGATGGTAGACCAGGAGCCGATGCTATTGAGAACAACGGCATTGAGGTTAAAACCGGCATTATCGTTCCAACCCAGATCCGCGGGCGCGGCCGTTTTCCATTGGGCCTCCTGTTTCCAGCTGTTGTAAGCGTAACTGAAGAGCAAGGTGTCCTGGGGACTGCCCGCGGTAAGATTCCCGAAGTTATACAACGTGGCCGAACTAACGTACTCTATTCCGACATCGTTTGTGCCCTCGTTCCTGATCCGGGTGTAGCACCGGAAAACCGCAGAAAAATCGTTGATTTCAAAGTGCGATTCGACGCGGAGTTGGAATTTCGGGTCCCTCTGGACGATCACCACGTGCCGCCCGCCCGGTGCCGGTTGCTCATGCTTTTCTACGTACTCGAGCCTTAAGCCGGGGTCCCCTCCGATGAATTTATTGCCATGATGTTCCTGTTGGCCATCACCGGTCACCTGAACCAGCACCAGGTTTCCGTATTCCGGGCCGACGGACGGATAGAATCCTTTCTCCGGGAAATCGGTCGGCAGAATGCTTTTGAGGCGCAGCAAGTTCTCGTGGAAAAACTCAAACTCCGCCCGAAGGCCCTTTGCTTCGATTGTCAAAGCCGTGGCTTCGGCGCCGGTGGCGCAGCGATTCGCATCCACACGAGCGAAAGCCATCGCGGACGCGAGCCAAAGGACTGTGACTGACCTATTCATCAGGCATAATCAAAAAAAGCCCAAGCCGGAGCCTCACACTCCGGCTTGGGCGGTAGTTACAACCCCGATCCAATCGTGCAACTATTGATTGTTAAGGCGGAAGAAGGAAGAAGCGTTGCCGGTCGCGATTGGCACAGTCATCGGCGCATTTGTTCCACCCGGCACATCAGTCCAGGAAGGCGCACTCAGACTACTCTTGGTTTGGAGTTTGAAGCCTGTGCTGTTCCAGCTCAAAACCAGGTTGCCCCCCGTGTGTTGCGCCGTGAGGACCGGACGAACCGCAGCCAGAGCCATATTGAAGTTGATGTTTCGCACATAACAGACCGGGGTGTTGGCGGGGGCGGAATCGTTTGCATCTTTGAAGACAACGGTCGGCTGAACAAAGACGAGCAGGTTTGTGTTCGGAACGACGGTGTTGAGGGTGACGGTCTGCCATCGGTCGAGAAGCTGCATATTGACGTTGGAAGTCACGTCATATTGATAATAGGTGGGTCCCGAATACCCATTTTTGTCAAAGTATCGAACGAGCAAATAAATGCTGTCGCCGGCGGTGAATGCTCCGGTGCTTGGAATATAAAGGTCGGCGGTGAACGTGATGGCTCCGCCATAATAATTGCTGGTATAGCCCGCCAGCAAGGAAGGGCTGGTGAAGGGCACCTGCAATTGCGTTCCAGGGCGGACAGTGACGCCAGGCCCTCCGGACATGCCGAGGCTGGTATATTGAGGGTGGGTGCCGGCGAAGATTACACCGCCGGCCGTATTGGTGCCGCCAGCGGGATCGGCCTGGCCGCCGCTCACAAGCAGCGAGTTGTCGCTGACGACGCTAACGCCGCCGCTGGCCGGGTCAGCGTCCTGCCAGGCAATCGGTTGTGTGGGCACGTAAGCGTCGGGTACGACTTGCGCCCAGGTAGTGCCGAAATAGCAATTGCTGATCGCGGCGGTGGTCGTTGAATTGAAGGTCCAGCCATCCAGCAGCACCCCTCCGATGTTCTTTACATTGGGCGCCGGACCGTTTTGAACCCAGGCGGGTTGGCCGGCGAGAGCCTGGTCCCCTGGGAGGTTGACTCCTGGACCAGTTGGATAAACATAGACCGAGAGGCTGGTGTTCGTCCCATTGGTCCACTGGCAGGCACCGATCACACGCACAGCGGTCCCCATCGTGTAGGACGTGGTGAAACCGGAAAACCGGTTGCCGCCGAGGAAGGAAGTGGTCCAGGTATGTTCCAGATCAATGTCGGCTACCAGGCTTCCACTCGTGTCGGTAAGGCGGAAACCCCAAAAGTAGGCATCACTGGGGTCATTGGCTTGCATATCCGCGCGAAAATAGCAGGCAAGGTTTGAAGATATAGTAACCGGAGTGGAAAAGTAACGCCAATCTGAGAAATGACCGAGAGTTGAATTTCCTGGATTATATTGAGACTAGTACAATAGAATGACATTTAGTTCTAGCCAAGCTGGATTGATTATGGTACTTTTCTGGCATGGCGAACAAACGAGATCACCAAAAGATGGAAAAGCGACGGCTGCGGGCGGCCAATATGTTTGAGCGCGGTTTGTCGCCG
>DATGLT010000104.1:0-4030 GCA_035294005.1 Verrucomicrobiia bacterium | reverse complement strand
TTCGCGCGCGTTTCCCAGCGGACCACTACGTGATGGTGGATGACAAGATCCGAATCCTCGACGCCATGAAAAAACAGTGGCGCGACCGCCTTACGACCGTCTTTGTCCGCCAGGGCCACTACGCAACCGACGCGGCGGTTGTCGCGCGCTATCCGCCCGCCGACATCGCGATCGGGCGGATCGCTGACTTGCTCGATTTTAACCTCGAAGATTTGTTGAACCCGGGCCGGGGCCGCCGGTCGCAGTGACGTGAGACCGCCGTGGTGGCGTTTGTCCCGAAGCCGTGCTAATCTCGATTATGAGTCCAAAACATTCCTACCCTGCTTGCGACTGCTGTTCCGGGTCTCAAACCAATCGGCGCGATTTTCTCAAAACCGCTCTCACGGGGCTCGCTGTGGCGGGTTCCGGGGCGTTCCCGACGCTCTCGGGTGAGTTGGTTCAACCGGGGATCACTTCGTCGCAAAACTCCGAAACCCTTGTCGCCACTCTCTATCACAGCTTGTCCGAGGAGCAACGCAAAGCGGTCGTCTTTCCTTTCGATCACCCGCTGCGCTCTAAGGTTGATAATAACTGGCATATTACGCGACAACGAGTCGGGACTGACTTCACCAGGGATCAGCAGGCGATGATCCGGGAGATCTTTGTCAAAATGCACAGCGAGGAATACGCGGCGAAAGTGCTTCGGCAGGTGGAGCACGACGCTGGCGACGAAGGGTTTGGCGCGTGTTCCGTTGCGTTGTTCGGCGAACCTGGCGCCGGGAAGTTCGAATTTGTCCTGACGGGCCGTCACGTTACCCGGCGGTGCGACGGCAACTCAGTTGAAGGTGCGGCTTTTGGCGGGCCGATTTTTTACGGCCATGCTGCCCTGAGCGATGACGAGGCCGCGGATCATCCAGGAAATATTTATTGGTACCAGGCGAAACGCGCGAACGAGGTTTTCCAGATGCTGGACGGCAAGCAACGCGAGGCGGCGCTCTTGAACACTTCGCGCGGCGAGCACGGGACCGAAACCGTGGCGCTGAAAGGCCGCGAACTGCAAGGCATCCCGATCAGTGAACTGTCGTCTGACCAGAAAGAACAGGTGCACAAAGTGATGTCGGACCTGCTGGCTCCATTCCGCAAGCAGGATGCCGACAAAGCGATCGAGTTTATCAAAGAAAACGGGTTTGATAAATTGCACCTGGCCTTTTTCAAAAACCCCGACATTGGCAATGATGGCGTGTGGGACGTCTGGCAAATCGAAGGTCCGGCGATGGTGTGGTATTTTCGCGGCGCGCCGCATGTCCACACGTGGGTTCACATCCGCGAACAGGCCTGAAGGCAGGCGGATTCGGTTTGACCGAACTCCGCGCCAAAGCAACCTGAGTCGTCGTTGTGCTCGCCTGAGATTTAACAGGGCCTGGGTCCAGAAAAGCCGAAGCTTTGTAGTGGATCCAGGCGTCTTGGTGTATTAGTGTGATTACACAAAGAAAGGCAACGAACCTATCTTATGAAGCTGCTCCTGGTAATGCTTTTCTGGTGCGTATTGTTCGTGCTTTGCTGGCCGCTGGCGGTGCTGGCCGTTGTGCTCTTTCCGTTCATCTGGCTTTTGTCACTGCCGTTCCGGCTCGTGGGGATCACTCTCGAGGCCGCGTTCGCATTGATTCGGGCCATCCTCTTTCTTCCGGCCCGCTTGCTCGGATTCCGCCGGTGAGCAATCGTCCGCCGGAACGTTGAGCCTCAGCGCTCGTCCAGCGGGATCGAATGCACGGCCGCAGGGTTGTTAAACAACAGGTCGGTCAGCACCGCTTGCGCCGCATCAAAGTCCTGGTACATGCTGGAATAGGGATCGGACACCAGCTCAGTCAAGGCATCGGCGACGCCCAACCGCAGGGAAAGATACTTGGCTGCAATCATCTCGACGAACCGGGCGTCGGTGAAACCGCAAGCAATCGATTTGAGCGGTCCCATGCTCAACTGGTCGCGGACCATTCGCGCGATTTTGTGGCGCCGGAAATAATGCCACCACGGCCCGGCGGATACATTGCCCACCTGTTTGGCGGCATTGGCCATGTCGTTGTATAGCAGCTCATGCGCGGAAATGTATTCGAAGTGCACGTTGGGATACCGAATCCAGACGGGGTATTCGTCTTGGGGCAGGTTCGGGATGTACTCGGGGATGGATTGAATTTCGCGAGACCAGTCCATGAAATGCCTGGCTCCGCCACAGAGCTGGATGCAAACGCCGAACCTGGCGCCAGCATCCTTTCGCTCCCTGCCAATGTCATTAAGAGCTTCCAGCATGGCCTCGCTCACACAAGCGGTGACTTGCCTGCGATTCTCGCCGTCAAGCTGCGTGCGATGGTGAGCGATGGCCCAATCGACCGTCGCTTTCGAATACGGCCGGGTGAAGCGCCAGTCCTGGGCCTGGAATCCGTCCACGTATAGAATCCGGCTTTTGGGATTAGTTTTCGGACTTCGCAAAATGCGCCAGAAGAAAGAGCGTGTCGCGTCCTGGAGGCTTTGGACGTTGGTAATTTCGCGCTCAAAGTATTCCTCAAGATGCAGAATGTATTTTTCAGCCTCGAACTTGTGGCCTTGTGTGAACAGGCCAAAATCGGTGGCCCGTTCGGGCCAGAAGAAGCTGTTAAAATCGAACATGTTCCAGACTTCGGGATGCGTGGAGTAGCCGAGGTCAACATCGCCGGGGCGGACCGGCGGGCGGAGCGGCACCCGATCGCGGTTTTCGATGCTCGTGACGTAAGCGCGAATGTTGTGCGTCTTTAGGATCGCTTCGGCGAAGGCAGGATCGTGGCGTTGAGCCGCAACGGCGTCGGCGACGACGTCGAGGCATTTCGAATCCAGCGGGTCCATCGTCTTCGGCACACCGTCATAGAGCCGGAACATGTACCGAAGCCAGTCGGCGTATTCGGAGTACCTGCTGTCCTGTAATTGCTGCAGCAGGAAACGGGAGGCGGCGCGCCGTTCTTTGTCGGTGTTGCTGCCAATGATGCGCAACGCTTCGTCGAGCCGGTTGTCCGCTCCTTCAACAATCTGAGCGAACCATGAGTAGAACAGGCCGTGGGCGGGGTCAGTCATCGTTCGGCGAACCAGGCGGCCGCGTTTGATCCCCTCAGCGACCACATTTTCAGGCGGTTTATTGACCGATGCCTGGGTGCCCGCGAGATTGCCCGACGCCAATTCGCGCGTGAATTGGGTCAGGTCATCCTGAACATGCGTGTGCGCGTCGATGGCGGGAGTCTGCATTGCCATTTGCTGGAGGCGTGTGCGGATTTCCTGGCTGTTCATAAGATGGATTGGAGTGTTTTGTAATGAGGAATTCCGACCGCGCCGCCCACATTCCGGATACAGGCTGCAGCGGCCGCGCTTCCAAGCTTTGCCGCTGCCAGGTCATCGAGCCCGTTGACCACGCCTGCGGCGAACCCGGCGTCGAAACAGTCCCCCGCCCCGGTGCAGTCGACGATCTCCGTCGCCAGCGATGGAAGGCGCGTATCACCTTTTTCGTTTGAAACCAGGCAACCGTCCCTGCCCAGCTTGAGAATCACCCTTTTGGCCCCGAGGCTCCGCAGGCGCCCCGCGACCTGGACCGGGTCCAGCCCCGGGTAAATTACCCGCATATCATCGCAACTGGGCAGCACGACATCGCAATGAGGCAGTGCGGCCTCAAAAACTTCACGGTTCGGACCCAAGCCGTAGCATTCGTCCAATAACGTGAGCACGCCGCGGCGGTGTGCCTCCGCAAGAATCATGGGCGCCGACGGCCCATCCAGTTTCGGCAATACCCACAGGTCCTGGTAAAACAGAGCCTTGCATTGGAAGAGCGACTCGAGCGCCAAATCCCGGATCGAAAAACTGAGATTGGTTCCCGGCGTATGAATGAACGAACGATCTCCGCCCGGATGAATCCCAACAAATGTAAACGGGGTTGTTTCATCGACGGACTCCCGCACATGAGACACATCCACCCCAGCCCGGCTAAGTTCCCGGCGCAGGAAATGGCCATTGGGGTCGGCACCGATTTTGGAAAAGA
>DATGLT010000103.1:0-12226 GCA_035294005.1 Verrucomicrobiia bacterium | reverse complement strand
TGGCCCAGGTAAACGATCCTCCCAACTGGAAGCCGTGAGACAGGCGCTTATCCACGCCGATCTGCAGCGAGTTATACCAGGAAGCGGCATCAAAAGTAGTCGACTGGATTAACGCAGTTTGCGGGTTAATCAGTAAGCCGGGAACGATGCCGGTGGGATTGGTATTAAAGCTGGCGGGAAGCCCCAATAGCGCATCGGTGGCCGTACAGTCCGGCGGCCCGGGCAAACATCCGCTGCCGATGGGATTCGGAAATAGCCAGCCGGCCGAAGTCCTATAGGGCATAACCGTATTGAGTTCGTCGGTTTGGAAGGGGTTGTGATAGCCGCGCGAACCCGCGTAGGCCAGCGTCACCGAAGTGCTCCGTGTGATCTCCCTCTGAACGTTCAGATTCCACTGTGTGACGTAATTGCGCTTCGGGTTGGGAGTGTTGTAGCCCCACCTTCCGGTAGCCTTCGGCGACTTGCCGATAGCGAGTGCGGCAAATCCGAATGGATAGGTCCCCTGACCGGGATTGCTCAAATCAACTTCAGTCCCGTTAGGAGAGACTTGCAGTGAATTGAGCGCGAACATGTACGGCAACGGCAGAACGTCAAACAGCCCGATCCCGCCGCGAATCGAAGTCTTGCCTGTGTGAAATGGGTCCCAGGCAAAACCGATTCGAGGTTCAAAGTTCTTGGCAGTTGGGTTGCTTTGAAACGTTTGGTGGTAGAACCCCGGACACACCGCCAGACCCTGCGCATCGGCGACGCAGGTTGTGCCGGGATTTTGCCAGATATTCTCCAGCTGATTGATTTTGTCCTGCGTCTCGGTCGGGATGGTTCCTATTTCGTAGCGCAACCCAAGGTTTAGCGTCAGATTAGAAAGCACTTTCCAATCGTCCTGCACGTACCCGGCATAAATCGACTCGCGGTAGTGGTGCACGGTGTTCCCAGGCGTAAAAGGCGGAATCTGCGGCATTCGCACCTTGCTTGGTATGTTTTCGAGGAAGTTCTGAATTGAAGAAAACGAGGCGCTGCCACCGCATCCGGCCGGCCCGTTTAGCCAATTGTCGTGATGATCGAGATACATGAAGCCGAACTTCAAGCTGTGGGTGCGTATGGTGCGCGCGACATCGTCGAACACCTCGACAATCCCAGTTCTCGCACTGAACCCGGAAGCGCCGGTAAAACCACCGAAACTGGTTGCCGTCGCGCTATTCACCGATAAGCCGCCTGAACCTACGCTGACACCCGGCGCCGTACAGCCGGGCAGCATGCCTATGGTTTTGTCAGTGGCCAAAGGGTTCGAGGTCGAAATCGCCGGGCTCAGCAAGTCTGACCTGCTGTATCCCAATCGCAGGGTATTGACCATTGATGCGCTGAAGATGTGGTTCTCCTCCAGCGTATAGGCGTAATGAGGAACCTGGAAGCCGCTAATTGCCTGGTTGAACCTATCCGGTTTATCCCAAGTGGAAGGCTCGCGATACCAACTCGCGTCCAGGCTGTCTTTATCCGAAATCCTGACGTCGCCGCGAACCGTGCCATAGTTCGCCGTGACTTTTTGTATGCCGTCGGTTGCATACGGGCCGATATTGAAATCCGGTCCCAGCAGCGCGCCATTTGGGAGCGGCTCAAGGCCGCCCGCAGGGCTTCCCGCGGGATTTATGATCTTTTCGATGTTGTTATCAACGCATACCGACGCCCTTCCAGGAGCTAGATTCGTCATGTTAGGGGAGGGGCAGGGGCCCGTAAGCACGGGATTCGTCGGCACGGTGCCAGGTGCATTGCCATTTGCATCGTTGATGATCCCCAGTCGTGCATTTGCCGAGAGGCTCTGAGCCAGTTGGGGCACGGCCTTCGACTGGCGCAGCCCTTCGTAGTCTCCAAACAAGAAAAACCGGTCCTTCAATACTTTCCATCCCGCCGAGGCGCCAAACTGGTTGCGAACGAAGTTGCCTTTGGCCTCGCCATTGGCGTTCTCAAAGAAATTCGCCGCGTCGAAGGCGCTGTTGCGCACGAATTCGTAAGCGCTCCCGTGGAGGGTGTTCGTGCCGGATTTCGTGATGGCATTGATTACGCCTCCGGATGTAAAACCGTACTCGGCTGAGTAGTTGCTGGTCAGAACCGAGAACTCCTGGATGGCGTCCACCCCCGTATTAAAGCCCAGAACGTTCCCAGGGCCCGCATTCGAATAATCATTGATGATCACACCATTCAGCCGATAGGCGTTCTGCTGTGGGCGATTGCCATCCACCGTCATCTGCATGCCCAAACCGCGCGTCGATCCACCGGGTGCATCGACAGCTTCGTGAGGCCGTACGGAAGCTACGCCAGGTTGCAGCGTCGCCAGCGATGCCCAGTCGCGCCCGTTCAAGGGTAACTGTACGATCTGCGTGCCTTGCACTTCGCCGCTAAGAGTCGAGTTGGTCGTTTCCACGATTGGCGCCACGCCGCTGACTTGAACTTCCTGAGTGACTTGGCCGACTTGTAGCGGGGTGCTCAGTTCCTGTTTCGCCCCTACGGTCAGCGTCACTTTCGTGGCTAATGTGTTGAAGCCTTGGGCAGATATGCTGACGTCATAGTCCCCCGGAATGAGGTTTACGATCGTATAGGCGCCGGCTGCGTTGGTCATGGTGTCGGTAGAAACACCTGTTGCCACATTTCGTGCGGAGACCTTCGCGTTGGGAATAGCTCCCCCTTGCGGATCAGTGATGGTACCCGATAGAGTTGCTCCGGCGACCTGGGCTCTCAATTGAATCGGTGTCCAGAACGCAAGAGCGAATAGCAGACCAAAAAACAGCGGACTACGGAAAAGCAGATTGACCCTTTTCCTCATAGGTGACACACCTCCTGTGACTTACCCTCTCAGTTTTGAACGAGCACCACTCTCCAGCTCTCCCTAAGCACACGTAGAGAAGGACAAATGATCAAGACGAGATGCAACAAGTCCGGAAGCGAAGAAGACCGAATCCGGCCCACCAGGCGCGTTACAGCAGCAAAATAGTCGAAAAAATCCGTAAGACACCTCTTCCCCAGTACTTCCGCGCGCTTCAGAGAAAAAGCTCCCGGATAAGTCCCCGGCTATTCAGGAAAAGGAAGAAATCGCGCCAGACTTTATTCTTCTTACATTAAGAAAAGCTTAAAACTTTGTAATTCCTGGGAACCTGGGCTTGCTGGCCGACCCAGGGTCGAAAGCGCGTCTGTCGCGCGGAGGAGCCTTGCAAAACCCACGGCCGGAGAGTACAACGAACCCATTCACTCCTAAGCCACCGCCGAAGGGAGCCGCGATGAAACGGCAAATTCGGATTCTGAAGGGGATTTTTCTGCTGAGCTGCGCGTTGCTGTCTGCCGCTTGCGTTGCCCGGGCGGAAGTCACCCGCGTGGAAATCTCCAGCCGACAGGATGTGCTCGACGGCAAGACCTTCGGAACCGTCGGCGCATACGAAAAGCTGAATGGCAAAATCTATTTCGCGCTTGACCCCAAAAATCCGCGCAACAGGATCATCGCCGATTTGGAGAAAGCGCCGCGTAACGCTCAGGGGCGCGTGGAATTTTCCGCCGACCTGTTCATTTTGCGGCCAAAAGATCTAGCTAAAGCGAATGGCGTGATCTTGCTCGATATTCCCAATCGCGGCGGCAAAGGATTATTAAGCACGTTCGATCGCGCCAAAGCATCACTGGACCCAACGACTGAGGACGAGTTCGGCGACGGACTTCTGATGCGTGAAGGCTATACGCTGGTGTCGGTCGGCTGGGAATTTGATGTTCCCAAGAAGAAAGGCCTTATCCTCCTCGAGCCGCCGGTTGCGACCGACAACGGCAAACCCATCATCGGCTGGATTACTCCGGGCCCCTGGTTTATCCCCAATCAGCTGGTGGATTCGTACAACTACGCTTCAGGCGAATATTTTGGACCCGTCTATCCGCCGCTCGACCTGAATGATCCCACTTATCGACTTACGGAGAGGCCCGCGCTCGTTTCTGCGCCGCGCCTCGTTCCACGTAAGGATTGGCAATTCGCACGAATGGAGAATGGCCGGGCCGTGCCCGATCCGAGCTGGCTGGCCCTAAAAGGCGGGTTCAAGCCTGGGATGGTTTACCAGGTTACCTACCAATCGAAAAATCCGCCTGTCGCCGGCGTGGGTTTCGCCGCAGTCCGCGATTTTGCATCCGCTGTCAAGTACGACCCCAATGCCATTGTGCGCGGCAAATATGTCTACACCTATGGCGCCTCGCAAGTCGGCCGCTGGCAGCGGCAAATGATTTATCAAGGATTCACGATTGATGAACAGGGGCGGAAAGCCGTCGATGCACTTTTCGTTCACGTCGCCGGCACGTCGCTGGGCAGCTTTAATGAGCGCTGGGCGCAGCCAGATGAATTAGGCTCATACACCCAAACGAAATTCCCGATTCGCTATGAGATAACGACCGATCCAGTCACGGGCAAGCGCGACGGCCTGGGAGTTCGTATCCCCGCCGGACTCGAGCCGAACATTTTTCTCGTGGATACCGAATCGGAAGCCTACGACCGGGGTCGCGTATCCTTGCTTCGGGCAATCTCGATGGATGGGCACGAGGATTTGCCCGATCCGCCAAACGTAAGAATTTTCATGCTTGCTGGAGCCAAACACGGCTCCGGATCGTGGCCACCGGCGGAAAGCGAAGCGCAGCAGCAACGCGTTGATCCACTGGATTATCGCTGGGCCATGAGAGCCCTTTTAATCGGCTTGGATCGCTGGGTCAGAAAAGGCATCGATCCACCCGCGAGTCTGCATCCCAGGCTGGCTGACGGGACGGCAATCCCGCACAGCGAAATCAAATTTCCCGATGTGCCGGGCGTGCAATGGCCGTATCACGTCCCGGGGGGATACCGCAACGATTTGCCGGCCGGGCCGCTTTCGGTTTTGCCTTTTCTCGTGCCGCAGGTTGATAAAGACGGAAATGTGACGAGCGGTATTCGCTTGCCGGAACAGTCTGTGCCGCTTGGCACGTATGGCGGTTGGGCCTTTCGCAGCCAGGCGCACGGCCAGCCGGATACGCTCGTTTCCATGGCGGGATCGTACATTCCCTTCGCGAAAACACGCGCGGAACGCGAGAAAAATCACGACCCGCGGCTCTCGCTCGAGGAGCGCTATAGCAGCCGCGACGACTACCTGAAACGCGTTCAGGCCGTTGCGGAAGGGCTGGTAAAAAATCGCTATCTGCTGCCCGAAGACCTCAAGCCTCTCGTCGAAGAAGCTGGCAAGCATTGGGACTGGTCTCTATCCACCCTGTCCAGCCATAGTATTAAGTAAGTTAGTTAGCATTTTTCGGCTCGCTCGTTTTGGCTGGCTCGCGCCAGATCAGATGGAGTCGTGCAGTGGCTCGCATTTTCTGGGACGCGCCTTGCGCGAGCAGGGACACGAGATGCGATTGATGCCAGCGAGTACCTCAAGCCGTACGTGCAGATCAACAAGAGCGACTCGATGCGGAGGCTATAGCGGAAGAGATCTTGGAACGGAAACGCCTTTCGAAAAAGTCGGGATTTGGCGGCGTGGATCGGCACGGTCCCAACTGAGCATTCCAGCGCCGGGAAGCAAACGTTATTGGGCATCAGCAAGCGGGGCAACTGCTACCTGCGACGACTATTCGTGCAGGGCGCCCGCAGCGTCTTGCAGCAGCGACACCGGCAGGCTCCCGGTCTCAGCTGCTGGCTAGCTCAATTGTTAACTCGTAAACATCAGAACGTGGTCGTCGTCGCGTTTGGCCAACAAAGTGGTCCGAATGGCGTAGGCGGTCTTGTGCAAGAATGAAAGCTATCGCGCTCCCGTCCTCGCCATGTCCGCCTAAAATTAAATTCCGGTTTAGAGAACAGTTCCTTCCGGTTTGCGCGGGAAACGAGATGGGCAATGGGTCTTGATGTGGCGGACCGATAGACCCGCGCGGCGGGCGGAAATCGTTCCGGATAGAAAAACCTGCAACCTATTTCAATTCGCCCCAGCGCCAAGTGGGCCCGACGGAAATTCGCACGGCGTTGCGCGGCTCCAACAGATTGGCGAAAAGGTGCGTATGCACGAAGTCGGCCGAGAATCGCACGGCCACGTGCCGGCTGAGGTTGTAATCGAAACCGCCGCCGGCGCCGTAGAAAACGACGGTGTTCGTCAGGTTAGGCGCGAGGCCCGGCACCAGAGAAGCAAACGGCGCGAGATTGGGCGGGATCTGCAGCGAAGCGGATTCGTGAAGCGCGCCGAGACCCGGGCGCGCGAAAAGCGTTACCCATTTGTACTTGCGCAGATTGAACTGTGGGCCAGCGGCAAAAGTATAGGTCGTGGCGCTGAACGGAATCGACGGGTTCAAACCGCCGAGAAATGGCGCGAGCAGCGGCGCGACGGTGGTGTTTGCCAATGCGATCGAGCCGTCGCCCTGGAAGACGCTGAAGTCCGCACCGACGGCAAGCCAGCGAAGCAGGTTGACTCCGAAGGAGCCGTTGAAGCCATTTTGCTTCAGCTTGACGCTGGGCGAGGTCAGATGGGAATAGCCGGTGAAGAGATCGTAGCGCGGCACATATTCCTGCTGCGCGCGGGCGGGCCGGCACGCGCAAAGGCCGAGGAGGCACGTCGCGACGAGAATGGAACGCACCATCCGACTGCACGGGAGTGATTTTGTCATTGTCGCAGCATATCCCTGTTCGGAAAAGGCGGTCTATAGGGGCTGATGTGTAGACACTGCCGATCGCTCGTGCGAGAGGGGAGCTCGATGCGTTTATTGCGGACGGGTTTTCAGGTCGAAATCGATGATGTGGTCTTCATCGCGCTCGATGCAAGGCGCGTTTTCGACAATCATTTCTTTTGTGGCTTTGGCGAAGCGCGGATTCATTACCCACGGCCGGGTGAAAACTTCGGGATCTTCGACGGTGGCCTGGTAACGGATGCTGTCGCCTTCGCGGGTGATGCGTTCGACTACGTGCATGGAACTGCTGTGGAACCAGCCGTCGAGGCCGAGCCAGGTATCGTCGTTGAAGTTTGTGACGTCAACAACGAGCGTGTCGCCCTCCCAGTGTCCAATAGAGTCACCGTAGTAGCTCGGGTCGGCTTCGGCGTCATGAGCGCGGCCGTCGGTGGGCACGATGCGAAACGTGTTTCCTGCGATCACCTGATAGAGAAAAATGATGGGCATTCCCGGCGCCTGAATGATGGCGTGCGGCGGCCCGATTCGCGGAACACCGCCGGGTTTACAGTAGAAGGCCGGATCGAGCTTGCTCTCGTTGGCGGCGAGTTCCTTTACCTTTGCGAGCAACTCAGGCTTGTAGGGCGGCTGATTGGGGTCGGACTGCCGCGCTCGCGCGCCATTGTCTCCACGCCGGTAGCTTGGGTCGGGCGGACCGAACCCGCCCACCGGCGTATCGGGCCCGGCGCTACTGGCCCAAAAGCCGTTGAGGTCAGGATGACCGTCGGGAAGGCGTTTCACTTCCTGAGTTGATGAGGACGATGCGTCGTTTTTGCCTTTTGTAGTTGAGGGCGCACTTTGCTGTCCTGCGAAGAGCGGACGGGCACAACCGATTGCGAGGAGCGGGACAGCTGCACATACAATCTTGAACGCACGCACAACGCACCGTGCCGTAGCCGCTCGTTTTGCGCTGGCTGGATTTTTCGCTGGAATCGGCCTCATCGGCTGCTCCTCTGGCACATCGTCTCCTATCGGGAAGCAACGAGTTACATGAGTGTGAATTGCGAAGGATATATTCGACGGGCTGCGGAGTAAACTTAAAACCTTCAGGGCCGATATCCTGTGCCTGCCGGCGTACCGAAATCACCCCTTATGCTTCTCTGCCGAAACCGCCACGGTGGTTTCGGCGAAGGAATTATTTGGCGCAGTCCTCAATGTAACCGTCTGGGTGCGACGAGGTCTCGCTTCCGGATCGGTCAGAGCTGCCCAGGAGCATGAATACTTTAGTCCGTACGGCAACACCGAGACGTAGAATGAGGTCCCAGAGGACTTTTGTTACCACTGCTACCCTGCCCCCGCGCTGATGGTAGAGATTCTAATTACGTGGGTCCGTTATGCGCATGACTACCTACATAATAGAATCACCACCCAGGATGGCGTCGCGTCCTGATCCTTCGATCTATATCCCTCCCCCAGGCCTGGCCTATACGAGGGTGCAGAAACTTTTTGCCGAATTTTTCGGCACCTTCGCTCTGGTCCTTTTCAGTGCGGGGGCGATCTGCGCGGACCAATTCCTGCGCAACACGAACGTCACGGGCCTGGGGCTGCTGGGAACTTCCCTCGCCTATGGCCTTACTTATGGCGCAATGATCGTCGCAATCGGGAGAGTATCCGGGGGGCACCTGAATCCAGCGGTAACGATCGGCTACTGGGTTACGCACCGGCTTGGCACCATCGACACCATCTTGTATTGGGCGGCGCAGTTTGGTGGCGCAGTGTTGGCGGCATACCTGCTCAGGTATGTGGTTCCAGAGGAGACCTGGCGCGCGGTGGCTCTCGGCACACCGGACCTTGCGAGCGGAGTTACGCGCCTGGCAGGCATGTTGATCGAGGGTGTGATGGCTTTCTTCCTCATATTTGTGATGTTCGCCATCGGATTGGATGAGCACGGCATTCCGCGGCCCGTGGCCGGATTCGCCGGCGGACTCATCGTGACGGTGGCGTCGTTTCTGGGCGGTCCATTTACCGGCGGAGCGATCAATCCGGCGCGCGCACTGGGTCCCGCAGTGGCGGCGAACCACTGGAGTAACCATGCCGTCTATTGGATTGGTCCCCTCGCCGGCGGCGTAATTGCTGCCTGGATCGCGGATTTGATCTTTCTGGGCACGCCGAAAGAAGACGCCGGTCTGCTGCGCTGAGTCGCGGCGCGCGGCGAGTCTCCCCTTTTTCTAACGTAGAGCTCCGCAGCATTTCCTTCCAAAGCTTTTCCACAATTGGCAGCAGCTTGACACCACGGGTAAGCGGCTATATCCTCGCGCCAATTTCCCACGTGGTCGGTGCTTTGCCTCGCGAAGTCGGAGGATAAACATGAAGAAAAGTCTTTGCACCGCGCATTTTCTGTTGGTGTGTCTGCTTGGGGCAACATCAGCATGGGGACAGGCGGGGACAAACTCAGGTGTAATCGCGGGAGAAGTGAACGATTCCTCAGGAGCAAAGATCGCAGGTGCAAGGGTCGAGGTGACGGGCTCGGCGCTCATCGAGCAGTCGCGGCGAACAGTCGCTGGGGATGATGGCCTTTACCGAATTGTAAATTTACCACCGGGCGTTTACGTCGTTACGGCAACACAGGCCGGATTCAGCGCGGCCCGGCGTGAGGGCATCGAAATCACCACAGGATTCACGGCAACGGTGAATTTCAGCCTGATGCCGGGCTCGGTGACCCAGACGGTTACTGTCACCGCCGAGGCGCCGGTTCTGGATACGCAGGATTCTGTAGTCCAAAAAATCGTCAGCAACGCGGTTCTCCAGGCGCTGCCCATTGGCAAGAGCGCCAGCGATTATCCCGCGCTGCTTCCCGGAGCAATCGCGCCCGCCGCCAATCAGGATGTGGGTGGCTTGAAGGGCGAGCAAAGCCAGGGTTTCCGGATCCATGGGAGTTCTTCCACTGACTTTACGCAACTGCGGGACGGCATGTACTACGGGGCCATGACCGGCGGAGGAACGAATCAACTTTCCAGCAACAACCCCACTGCCACACAGGAAGTCCAAATGGAGACCGGCGGGTACACGGCCGAAGATTGGAACAATGGCGGCCACGTCAACGTCATTCCGAAAAATGGCGGTAACAATCTCCACGGAGCTTTTCAAGGTGATTTCGGCAACAAAGCTCTGCAGTCGAGCAACATCACGCCGGAGCTTCAGGCGCTCGGTGTTCCTTCGCCTGCCACTATCCGGAGTTTATATGAAGTGGCGGGAGGAGTCGGCGGCCCAATCAAAAAAGACAAGTTGTGGTTCTTTGCCGAGGCGAGGCATTGGATCAGTTCTTCGTATCAGGCCGGCGCCAACTTTTTTTATGACGCGAATGAAGGCGCTGCTTTTCCCAATAACCTGTACTACGCCGCGGATACCAGCCGACCCGCTTACGACATCAATACGTACACAGATGTAGGATTGCGTTTAACTTGGCAGGCAACCAAGCGAAACCAGTTCACCGAGAACTTCATCCAGGAGAGAAATTGCAACTGTTTCTACACGATCAGCTCGGGTCAACTTGCGCCCGAAGCGACGACCCATCACTGGTACGTGCACGATTGGCGCGATCAGGCCACCTGGACCTTCACGGCCAGCAATAAGCTGGTCTTGTGGGCCGGGTTTACAGCCGTCGTGAGCGCGATTGATACCAGGAGTAGTGGGGAAACGCCCACGAGTTTTGCCGTCACCGACAACAGCGCGAATTTTACGTACGGAGCCATGGGGATTAATTTGACTCCGGGCGGGACTTACGGCCTCTCATCACAGGTCCAGGTTAACGCAAACTTTACCGCCTCTTACACGACAGGACCACACTCTTTCAAGTTCGGAATATCCGAACTAGCTCCGAGAGGAAGCAGAGCCATCACATTTTCGAATCTTGCGGGCGCCAACGGTTTTCCTTATGGCGTGCAGTTACAGATGCAGTGCCAACCCATAGACACGCAAGCGGGTTCCATCAACCCTAACAACGGTCTGCCGCTGGTTCCCTACCACACGATCAACACCACGACCGGGGTCCCGTCTGCTACCACCTTTGCAACTCCCCAAATCGCACGCGGAACGATTAACAGCCTGCTGTGCCCCCCATTAACGATAAAGAATGTTGCGTACCAGCAAGCCCTGCTACCCAGCCAGGTTGTGCAGTTCTATGCGCCCATTGACTTCGCTTTGAGGACAGCAGATCACGCTCTTTTCGCGCAGGACCAGTGGAGGATCAAACACTTAACGTTGAACCTGGGCCTGCGGTTCGATTGGTTCCAGGGAAAGGACCCGGCACAAACCCAACCGGCGCAACCGCAGTTCGCCTTACCCGCAAGAAGTTTTGACGCAGTGCACAGCGCCGCAGACTGGAAGGACCTCAACCCGCGTCTGGGTGCGGCCTACGATCTGTTTGGCAATGGCAAGACGGCGCTTAAGGCGTCGATCTCGCGCGGGGTGATCACCGAAGGGCTGACCGCAGGGTCGAATATCACGATGCTGACCAATCCTGTGAGCGAGTTGGCCAGCACCACAACACGGAATTGGAGTGATTTCAGCGGTACCTTCAATCCCCTGCTTGATGGGGCGAACTTTGCCAGCGCGGGCGCCAGCGGCGGCTTGGGCGCGGTAACCAATGCGGCATTCTACGATCCGTCGAGCACTCCCAACGTGACTTACGCCAATAACGTCACACACGGCTTTCAGAATCGTCCTTATGACTGGATGTTGTCCGCCTCGGTCGAGCAGGAGGTCGCCCGTAATGTGGCCGTGAGCATCGGCTATTACCGTACCTGGTTCGGGAATCTCACTGTTGCACAGAACACCGCCATTCCCGCGACCGGATACGACCAATACTGCGTCACGCCGCCGGCCAGCACCGCCTATCCGGGATTCGGCGGAATTCAGTTCTGCAATCTCTATGACCCTCAGCCCCAGTATGCCGGCAAAGCCGCTTATCTCGTGCAAAAAGCGTCGGCCTTTGGCAAAGTGTCCGATGTTTTCACGGGAATCGACGCGACCGTGAATGCCAGATTGCGCGGACTGCTGCTGCAAGGCGGCGTGACCGCGGGACATGAGGTTACCAACTACTGCGTGCAGGTCAATTCGCCACAAGATCTATTTTGGTACTCGAATCCCTCGCCCAGCGCCTCTTCCATTCTCGAATTCGGTAACAACAACGTTACGAACGTGAGTAACACCCAGGGAAACGTCACGTCGCTTGTAAACGATGCTGCTCCTTGCTACATCAATGCGCCGTGGTATCAAAATCTTCAGTTCAAGATGATCGCGGTTTACACGCTGCCGTGGTGGAAGTTAAAACTGAGCGCCACCGAGCAAAACCTGCCCTCGATCCCGCTCCAGGGTACGTACTCCTTCAGGAGTTCGAACGTGTCGTTCGTAAATGCCGTAGCTGGTCACACCAATCTGGTGGGGTGCACGGTGTGCAAGGTCGAGGTGATAACGCCGCAGACACTTTTCCCCTTTGGTCGCGACAATCAACTCGATTTCCGCCTGGCTAAGGACATCAATATCACCGAACGATGGAAGATCGAGCCGACGGCCGATTTTTACAACATTCTGAATGCCAGCC
>DATGLT010000102.1:0-2587 GCA_035294005.1 Verrucomicrobiia bacterium | reverse complement strand
AGGTGCTGCTTGTAACCTCGAGTCCGGCGCGGTTTAGGACGAACCACAACGACACACCGGATCCGACTTGAGAGGGCGATTCTCATTTCAACATTCTGCGGCAGAGCCACTCTCGACGACCCGATCCGTCGATTTGCGTTTACAGCCTGCTGGGTTGCTGGCAGTCTCAGAAATACTACGCCATGAGACATTGCAACTGCCCACAGGTGATTTATTTTGATGGGGGCGCCCAATGCGACTGTTTGCAATGCCTTGCTACAAAACGCCTACGCAGTGCGGCACAAGCTCATCAAGATAGTTCCGTGTCGGTTTACCGGCTGCCAGTTCGATCAACTTTCAACTGAAGAGTCTTTGGCCTCCATCTCTTGAGGATATGAAATCGGCTTTTCACACAGTTCCTCTGATAATCTTGATTGCCGTTGCTTTTAACCCGGGGCCCGTTTCGGGCGCAGACACAGCTCAGCCTAAGGCACCGGTAGTCGCTTTGGCAAACCCGGCTACCGAAGCAGCGCGACAGCGCCGTCTGCAGTGGAACATCGACACCCTTGTCGGTGATTATGACCAACACGGGCACCACGACCCTAAGTGGGACAGTTCCACCAAACTCGCACTGCAAGCCTTCGCGAGGATACGGGCGGGGGATACAGCCGACGAAAAACTCATGTCCGAGCTTGCCTCAGCAACTAGGTCGGCGGTGACCAATGGTTGTGATGATCCAATGCTCAAATATCTATATGCGCGTTTTGTATCTTTGCCGCAGGACCACACCTCGCAGGATCATGCGGAACTATATCGATCCACTGCCGAGGCCATGAGCCAAAGTGAGCGCCACCCTATTCGGAAATTTTACGCTGCGCTGCGCGCTGCCGAGTCCTTTGATATGGGCAGCGCAAGCACGTTGTCGCAAGTCCATAAGTGGCGCGGCGAAGCCAAGCGTTTCCTCATCGAGGTCGTCAGAGCCAGTGACACGCCACCTGGCGAAGTTTATGACGCCTGGGAGGGGTTGCTTCAGGCTACCAAAAAGAACAAAGCCGAACACGACGACGCCTACCTGGCCCTGGATCCGCTCGTTTTTAGAAACTGGTCCTCGGATCCGTTTCTCTTATTGCTCAAAGGTCAATTTTATACCGATTACGCCTGGGAGGCACGCGGCAGCGGCTTTGCCAAGTCCGTCAGCAATCAGGGTTGGCAACTATTTACCGAGCGCTTGGAAATCGCCGAGGCGGCGCTAACGAAAGCATGGAAACTCAATCCACAGGATCCTCGCATTGCCCGGCAAATGATCACCGTCGAATTGGGTCAGGGACAGGGCCGCTCGCGAATGGAACAATGGTTCCAGAGGGCCATGTTGCTCGACACAAATTATTATGATGCCTGCTACGCCAAGCTGAATTACCTGCAGCCCAAATGGTACGGGTCGACCGAGGACATGCTCGAGTTCGCCGGGGAATGCGTGAATTCCCCAAAATGGGGCGGGCATGTCCCGCTAATCCTTTTGGACGCTCACGAACTGATTTCCGCTTCCCTCGACCGAGAAGCGCGAGCAAATTACTTCAGACGTCCCGAAGTGTGGGCCGACCTCAAGCAAGCATTCGATAAATTCTTCGTTCTTAATCCTCATGAAACAGGGTGGCATCACAACTACGCCTGGTACGCTTACTCTGCCCAGCAATGGGTCGATCTTAACCGGGAGCTACAGCTTCTCGGTCCGGTTAATTACAACTATTTTGGCGGAAGAGCTGAGTTTGACAAAATAGTCCAGGCGGCCAAAGAGCATTCGGTAGCTCCGAAATCGCCTTGAGACTCGCTTCGCGCCTGGCCGAGTTTCTTAAGGAACGCTCCTCTCCTCCGTACCGAGAACGCGGCACTACCCGCTCCGCACTTGGCCTCTCCTCCGTTGGCTTTTACGGGATCTGTAAAGCGCTTGGTCGCGCGTGGGCCCTCGAGAAACTCCACCGAGAACTGGAGCCTGCCGGGCACATCGGTGGTGTGTTCCATTGGGTGAGATCCCGGTAGAGTAGTGATTTCCCCGATACTGTGCGAGTTGGGCAATTTAACTGTCCGGTTCCCACCTTTGGCCGGGGTTTTTTAATCTGCTTCAACAAAAACTGTTACTTTTTTTGAATCCGCGTGGATGTAATAGATGGAATGATGATCGATGACATGGAACTCGTGCGGCAATATGCACGATGCAAGTCCGAGGAGGCGTTTGCCACCCTCGTGTCGCGGCATGTCAATCTGGTCTATTCCGCTGCGTTGCGCCAGGTTCGAGACGCGCAACTGGCGGAGGAGATAACCCAGACGGTCTTCATCATTTTGGCGCGCAAGGCCGGGTCCCTCACCTCCAACACAGTGATCTCCGGTTGGCTATACCGGACGGCCCGTTATGTATCCGCCAAAGCGGCGACCATGCAACGCCGTCGGCAGCAACGCGAACAGGAAGCCCATATGCGAGCCCAAATGACCCAAACTGAATCCGATGCCTGGATGCAAATCGAACCGGTGCTGGAAACGGCCATGGCGCAACTCGGGGAAAAGGACCACAACGCCGTGGTGCTCCGGTTTTTCGAGGGTCGCAGTTTCAAGG
>DATGLT010000101.1:0-8485 GCA_035294005.1 Verrucomicrobiia bacterium | reverse complement strand
GAAGAGTCCGGAATCATGAAGAGATTCGGGAACTGATCCGGTCATGGACCTCCGGATAGTCTGGACGGCTCCGGCGCTTGAGGATCTCGAAGCGCTGGTACGTTACATCGCACAGGACGATGCGGCGGCTGCGATACGAGTCGGTGACAAGATTGTGGACCATGTCAGCGTTTTGGCCAGTTTCCTGGAGATTGGGCCAGTTCATCGGCGAAGGACTACTGGAGACGTTCGCCAGATCACGTGCCGCCCTTTCCGGATCTTCTAGCGAATTGAACGTGACAAGCAACTTGTCGAAATTCTTCACGTTTGGCATGGTGCCCGCCAGGAACCGTCGGATGCGGTGTAACCCGCCAACTGCAGCGAACCGGGCGATGCCGTCTGGATTGCACGATTTTTGGCGCAGACAACCCTTTTCCTGACCCAATGCGAGCTTTGACTTGGGGTCTGATTGCAGCATTTGTGCTGAGTTTCCCGGTTGCCTGCGCGGCTATTTCAGCCTATCGATTTATTACCTGGTGCCGGAGGGGCAGAAACAATGCCGCTTAGCAACGCCTTGCACATGGACTCCTCGATGACGTTAAGATTTCGTACTGGAAATCACTGCCGTACCACAGCGGGGGCAAAACGCTTCTGAACCGATTGATTTCCTGGGAAAATCGGGTTCGCTCTGAAAAGCGATGTTAAAATAAATATTTGACCTCCTTGGCCGGGCGCGAGTTAGCGCGGGTCGTTCAATGTCAGTGAACCAGTTTTGATTTGCCGGGTGGACTCCATTGACATGAAGCGCATTCGGCGCCCACGACAAACAGGAACCCGTTTCCCACCGCAAAAGAGATCTATCTTAATCCGGCTTCAACAACTCCACGACGTTCCCGTGCCCTCGTTTTTCCGCGAGCGAAGCTGGGGTCAGTCCCTGCGCCACGAAGTCGCGGCGTGCACCACGATCGAGAAGCAAACGAACAATTTCAATATTACCCGCCTCCGCTGCCCGGTGGAGTGAGGTGAATCCGCGGAGGTCAACAGCATTTACATCCGCTCCGCGGCTCAACAAGAACCTGATTTTTTCCATTTCACCACCCTGCACGATAGTCATCAGTGGCGTCGCTCCCTCGGCCGATCGCACGTCCACCGGCGCGCCTTGCCGGATCAGGAATTCGGCCATAGCTGTGTCCTTTTGCGCGAAAGCCCAATGAAGCGGAGCCAGGCCGTCACCTGCCAACAGATCAATTGGCAATCCTGACCTCAGGTGTCGATCAGCGGCATTGATGTCACCTTTGGCGGCTGCGATGTGCAGCAAAGAGAGAGTTCGCAGTGGCCGCTCGGACATCGGCGCTTCAAACCGGTGCGGGGTTGCGCACAGAGCCATGCTGCCAAAGACGCTCATGCACCACATAGCCGCCTGTCGCGGTTCAGTCTCCAACTTTGGAGGAAAAGGGGCTGGGAAAACCACCCGGAGGGCATGGCTCCTAACCAGGTAATCCATCGTGCGCACCGAAAAGTCATCTTCCTCGCTGTCTGACACAAAAGCGCCTTGAATCGAGGTAATCCTGGCCAAGCCATCGCTACATTCGACCCGGGCGGAAGCGGCGACCTTTCGCAGCCAACTCTGAACGCACAGGATGCGGCCATCGTGATAAAAGAGCGCCCATTTGTGCTCCATCGTATGAGGGGCGAATAACACTCCTGGAGCCAGCAGCCGATCGATTCGGTACGACAGATTCGCGGCCACCGACCGCGAAGACTCGGGCTGGTCTTTGGCAAAGACGCCGCCGTCCTCCTGTCCGTAAGACACAGCATTGGCAGCGCACTTGGGATCTCTTGAGGTCGCAAGAACGGTCTGTGTCACCGGCCGCACGTCCAGGATCCGAACATTAAATGCGTTTTTATCTGCCGGGATCCACGAAACTTCCGGGATCGCCGCTTGTATCGCAGTCTCGACCCGAGGCGGCTTGGTGCCGAACAAGCTTTTTAGTTTTCCGAACATGGAGTCTGTTCCTTTCGTGATTCGTGCCCTCAGGCTGAAGACACCGTCAGATTCTCAAGGCAACACTGTAAGCTAAAATCCAAATGCGAAGAAGGAAATGATGTAAACGAATCCCCACTTCACCGCCAGGATCGCGATTCCCGGTGACGGCAGAGCCAGGCTGCCGAGCGCACTAGCTCCAATCTGGTTGCGAACGGATTGCGAAGCAACGCTGTTCCCTGAGCCTGGTTGGCCTGATGTGGGTATGCCAAAGCTTTCCTTTTCGCCGCACGTGCGGCAGGTTGCAAGGTCTGCTTTGGGCTTGGATCACCTGACCAGGAATGCTAGTTTTCGGCAACCTGAGGCTGACAATGAACAGCTTGCAACCGAAAAAGGATGACATACTACGGCACCCATCAAACGAACTGGCATTGGATGCGGTTGCACGCTTGTTGCTTCAAGGTAGGGAGTTGCACGTAGAAGCACAAACTCGGTCTCAAGGGATAGTCATAGACCGCCAGTCGTTGAATCACAGTTCGCCCCAATGACCCTCAGCGACTATCTGATCGATTGCTCCAAGTTCGATTGGCAGAAGCTATTCGTTTCGTGGCGTTGGTTACTACCATCGGAGTTCACGACATGGATGATGAATCGGTTTGGTGACCTTTTCCTAAAGACTCCTGATGGGAGTATTCACCGACTCGCATTGGACGACGGCTCGTTAACGATTTTGGCCGAATCAAGGGAACAGTTTTGTGACAAGCTGGATGAACCGGGAGTTGCAAACGATTGGTTACTGATACCTTTGGTTGACCAGTTGGTCGCAAGTGGAAAACGTTGAAAGAGGGGCAATGTTACGCGTTCATTCAAATCCCAGTGCTAGGCGGCGACTATGTTTTCGAGAATGTTGCAGTGCGCGACGTCGTGGACCAATATGCAGCGCTCGGTCCGATTTTTGAAAAGCTTAAGGACCTTCCCGATGGCACGCAGGTAAGTTTTGAAATTAAATAGCAATGAAGGCGAACCAGCACCTGCAGGCAACCCGCGATTACGTCCTTGTCGCATGCTGGACTCCGGAGGCGCGGGTGCCTGAGGCGCGACGTTGGGCAAGGTGATGATATGTTTCGTTCACTGAAACGTCGGCGTGCGGTGGGCAGCTACTTTTGGCGACTATCTCCGGCATTATGCCGGCGCTTCGGCAAGAAGAACGCATACACTGTCGCTGAGGTATCCCGCGTCGCCCAAGACGGGAGCTTTGACATGGCTTTCATTGCGTACGCCCATGCCATGTTTTGCAGCCGAGAAGAGTTTGATTTGCACTATGGCCCGTTGTGTCTCGCCTGTACCTATGACGGGCTGCGCGAGGCTGTTGCTCGGCGCTTCTTCTCGGGAGCGACCGGCTTCGACGCTTTGAATAATTCTGATTCGTGCCGGACCCCCTTTGGGCAGAGAGTATGCTTTCACTAACAACTCCCCCGATTATTAATTGCCGAATCTGTCCAGCTGCAACGAACCCGGCGATGAGGAGTACGTGCCATGCTGCAGGCGAGTTGCGCCGGTTGGTTGGCCGGAACCGTTAGTTGTGACATGAAGTTGCATTCGGTACTGCTTGGCGGAGCAATCCTGACCAAGCCCTGCGTGTGTCCGCAGGTACTCCACGGAAGCATGCGTCTGATGGGCTGTCCCGAAGTCGGGGCTACTGTCAGGGGTATGAAGCCTTCCCGGAAATGTAGCAAACCTGGCAGCCTCAATGCCGGGGGAGCGCTAGAGTCGGAGGATATGGTTAAACCACTGAACGCTTTTAAGCACCGTGATCGCGAAAGAGCCATACGAGGCTGTTTAAGGCTCGGCCAAAAGGCATGCAGTTGAGCCCGGGTCGTCTAACGTGGCCCGGCGGAACACTCACAAGACTGCCGGTGTAGCAGAGCGGACCTAACCCTTCCCGTATCGAATGCAGAACATGGAAAAGCTGTATTTCCGGGCCACGCGGTTCGTGGCCGCCCCAACCGCAAGGCAGGGTAGCGGAAGCAGCATTGAGAAGGCCGAACAAGCCAAGGCCAGTGCGTAATACATTGGATATGCCCACTTCGGTCAGGTCTCTCTTTGCAAGAGAAACCGTCGAACCATCCTTGAGGAGGAAAAGCAAATGACAGTGGATTTATTCGCTGGTGCGTCCTCCAACAAAGTGTCGGACTGGGAGGCAGTTGATTGGCCCAAAATCCGGCAGGTTGTCAGGAGGCTACAGTTGCGTATTGCAAAGGCAATCGGAGCAGGAAAATACGGCAAGGCAAAGGCTTTGTCGTGGCTGCTCACACACTCGCGCTCGGCCAAACTATTGGCCGTTAAACGGGTGACGGAAAACAAGGGTGCGAAAACACCCGGTGTAGATAACAAACTATGGAGGACTGACAGACAAAAGTATGCAGCAGCGCAGAACCTGAAACGTCGGGGATACCGGCCGCAACCGTTGCGGCGGATTTATATTCCCAAGAAAAACGGCAAACTGCGTCCCTTAAGCATCCCCACCCTGCACGACCGAGCCATGCAAGCGCTCCACGCGCTGGCTCTAAAACCAATCGCCGAGACCCTCGGCGACCGAAACTCTTACGGGTTCCGGGAAGGCCGGTCGTGCGCCGACGCCATCGGTCAGTGTTTTTGTGCGCTGGCCAAAAGCTACGCGCCGGTTTGGGTGCTCGAAGGTGACATCAAAAGCTGTTTTGACCGAATCAGCCACGCGTGGCTACTCAAGTCCATTCCGATGGATAACCGGCATGGTCGCTCGGTCTGCTTCGAGAAAGAACCAGGCGCGGCTTTTACGACGCGATGCACGATTGAACTCCAAAGCAAACACCTGGTCTGGAACGACGCCGCAGCTTAAGCCATTGCCCAGGCCGACTGTCCATCTAAAGGGACGTTCCTTTCGGCCCGGCTCTGGTAGGGAGAGTTCGTGCGCCATGATTAAGCTGATACCGGATTGGGTTCGGCAGGCCTTTTCCAGTGCAACCATGAAATCGGAAATCATGAGCGTGTGTTCGAGAAACAATCGCCCAGGTTTGTTGTACGTTTCGAAATCCACCCGGTGGGAAAAAACCGAGGTCTCCTGCTGCAGCAGTGAAGCACCTTTTCTCCCGAGACCGTAAACGATGCATCGAGAACCGCTGGTAAAATAGTCAATCTGGCACCTCGGCCGTTCCAGATAGCCATGATGATAGAGCAGTTGGAGGCGGCGGAGGAGTTGCTGGTGGCTGCCGGGCAACAAGGATGCGAAATGGCTGGAGCGAAGAAACCGGTACCTTCGGAAGCACCTGAGGATAGTTCGATCGCGTTGCGTGAGAGACATAGGCGCGATCTGTTCGGAACGGCTGAAACGGGGGAGTCGGCTCATCAGCCGTCATTTTACCATGGAAAGCACCCATGGCGGACTACGCTATTTAGCCTGTTTGGTCGTGTCCTCGGCCTTTTTGATGAGCGGCCAAAGCTCGATGTTCATTGCGTCAGCAATTCGCAGAAGAGTGTCCAAGGTGGGCCTGCGGAGTTCGTGTTCAACGCGGCTTACCATCGAATGGGACAGCTTGGAGCGTTTCGCGACCTCATTCATGGACAAACCCAAGGCTTCGCGTTTCTGGCGCAATAGACGAACAACGGATGAGCCCACAATCTCGGGCCTGGAATTCGGCACGTCGAAAAAATATCGAAATCGAGCTTGACAGGGTATGTGCCTATAGGCACAAGTAATGTATGTTCAAACGACGACTTGGCCCGAATCCCCATGCTGGTGGGCAGAGCACTCCTGGACTGTATGGCTGCCCGGACATTCTTGAACTTGAAAACGGCGATTTCGCAATCATTGGTTCTGACATTACACCTGCTGCGGCAGCCGATCTGCCCGCTGGCGTAAGTTGCGGGCCGGATGAGCGAATCGTGAGAATTCCGCGGCACATCCTGGTTAACGCCAAGAGCGATATTCCAGAAAAGGTGTAAGCTTGCGTTGCCTGGTGCGCCAATTTGAGGCGTGCTAAAATGGCAGCCAATGGAGTTTTCCCATTGGCTCAGCCAAAATTGGTTCGATCTCCTGCAGAGTGCCGGCATTATCGCCAGCTTGCTTTTTACGCATTCGGCACTTCGGTTGGAGACCAAAACGCGCCAGGTTTCAAACCTTCTTTCGCTCACCGAAAACCACAAAACCCTCTGGGCCGAATTCTACCGACGGCCGGAGCTGCACCGGATACTTGATGAACGGGCAACGGTGCGCGCACAGGACATTACCAGGGAGGAGGAGATTCTGGTTAATCTGGCGATTCTTCACTTGAACAGCACCTTCTACGCCCAAAAGCTGGGCCTGGTCTTCAAATTGGAAGGGCTACGCCGAGACGTCGCCTGGTTCTTTTCGCTACCGATCCCGCGGCTGCTTTGGGAAAAGTCGAAGGTGCTGCAGAACGACGATTTCGTTGAATTTGTGGAACAGTGCCGTCACTGGAAGTAGTGGTAAAATTCCGAAGCTTACTTTGCACCACGGCACGGTTCAGCGCATATTTACGCCGAGACTGGATCACGAATTTATTGCTTTCGTTAACCGTCGATTCAATTGGAAGCAGCGTCTTGGCATTAAATGGCTCGATATTTTTTCCCTCTGCAAGTGGCTTGGCAATAATCTCGAACCGATCGAGGTCAACGAACCGTTGCGCAGGAAAATCGCGCCCGAATTCATGCTGCAGGGCGAGCGCGTCAGTTGAGCCGACGCGAAAGGAGATAAGCGTTCCGACGTTTCCAAAAACGGCCTGCCGAATTGGAAGAGTGAGTTGGTCAATATACTGGTTGGAGAGAATAAGGCTGAGTCGATACTTGCGAGCCTCCGCCAGCAGGGAAGTAAAAACTTCCGTAGTGAAGTTCTGGAATTCGTCGATCAGGAGGATAAAGTCTTTGCGCTTGTCCTCTGGTTGGTTGGCCCGGCGCATTGCCGCCAACTGAAACTGTGTGACCAGTAAAGATCCCAGCAGGTTTGCTTTGTCGTCGCCGATTTTACCCTTGGAAAGATTTGCCAAAAAGATCCCTCCCTGATCCATTGTGGCAGGGAAGCTCACTTTGCATTGGATCTGTCCGAGGATGTTCCTGATGACCGGATTGAGCAGGAACTGTCCCAACTTATTTTGAATCGGGGCGATTGCCTCCCGCTTGAAACGTTCATCATAGCGAGCATACTCGAATTCCCAGAATTCCCGGATGAAAGGATCCTCGATTTGCCGCACGACCCAGGCGCGGTAAACGTCGTTTGTCAGCATACGGTTCACTCCCAACAGCGACACATTCCGACAATCGAGCAGAGCGGCCACTGCATTATAAAGGATGTATTCCATACGAGGTCCCCACGAATCCCCCCAAATGCTTTTAAAAGCGCCAACGATGCCGGAAGCCACCAAGTGCCGCTCATCCTCGGGCACGTTGGCCAAAAGATTGAGTGCGATTGGAAACTCCAAATCGCCGGGATTGAAGTAAATGCCCTGGTCGATGCGGCTTGAAGGAATGTAATCGAGCAGGGCTTCGGCCAAATCGCCATGAGGATCTATGAAACCGATCCCACGACCCTGGTTTAGCAGTTGGACGATAATATTTTTGAGCAGCGTTGTCTTGCCGGATCCGGTCTTACCAATCAAAAAAACGTGGTGCCGCAAATCACTCACGGTCAGCCCAAAGGGAACCTGTTGCCCCCAGCCTTCCCGCGTACCAATAATGATTTGGTCTGGATTCACGATTGCAGATTCAGTCGCCATCCGCCTGCCATAAGCCGAAAACTCCCGGTTGTGGTCAGAGTTTGCAGCGGCGAAACGCCGCACCGGTGCCAGGCGTTTACAATGGCTGTCCCCGGAAGGGAACCATTGGCAAACGCTTTTGGGTGCGAGCCAACGGGGAAATGGCGACTGAATTTGAAACCCGAAGAACCCAATTTTAGCAGGGAAGTCGCCGCGCTGTCGCGCGGCTGTGTGGATGAAAAGTGACGCACGCGCGCTTTTTCCAAACGATCGGAATTGGGAGCTATGTAAAACGCGTCGTCCTCGCCCAATCGGTGCGAATTCGTCCGCACCCGTATGTCCGATAGGTTTTTCGCACCCGTCCCCCAACGTGTCGGCGCGCTAAAGGACGATAGGACGTGCGGCCGACTTCGCGCTTTTTGGTGAGGGACGACGGTTAGGAGGAATGAATCCCGATAGCCGGATGGAAAAAGCGCGAAGTCGGGCGGTAGCCGACGACACGTTGGGAACCAGTTGTGGCTCCGTTGAGCCGTTCTCCGATAGGTGCAAGGACGATAGACCCTACAAACCATGTTTGTAGGGTGGCTCGTGTTCCATTTGGTAAGTTGCCGGACGGGTTTCGTGGTAAAATGCGGTAATGGCCAAAATAGTTTACACGGTCGTCATCCACGTTACTGCCGAGGATATCAGTGCAAGCGTGCCGTTTTGGCCCGGCGTCCGTTTCAGGTGCGAGAGAAGGCCTCGGAGCGACGTGGTTTATGCGGAGTATCTGGAA
>DATGLT010000100.1:0-13282 GCA_035294005.1 Verrucomicrobiia bacterium | reverse complement strand
AGTAGGGAATACGAGGCATTGTTGAAAGCGGCGTGCGGCGGTGCCTGGCAATGTTACGTTCAGCGCGGCAATTGGCGCATGATTTTTCCTTTCAGCCGTTCTCAACAGGAACGCATGGCCGGCAAAATCCAATCGGAACTCCAGAGCAAGGGCGTTGCGGTGGTTCACCTTGTGCGCTTCCCCCAATTAACCATTAACCACGCAGTTCTGATCTTCGGCGCTCAGGCCGGTCCGCAATCCATCGCGTTCATGACCTATGACCCGAACGCCCCTGAGAAGCCCGTCGTCATCCGGTTTGACCGAGAATTACGGACGTTCTTTCTGCCGTCTAATTCGTATTTTCCAGGCGGCCGGGTTGATGTTTACCCGATTTACGATCGGAGCAACTATTGACCCGAGGCCCTACAAGTCTTCGCCGGAAAGCGGCTCCCGGCCCGCGTAGCCGGCGTCCAGGTCGTGCCAAAACCCAATGTCCTCCTCCTGTAGTTCCCAGCAAAGAAAAACTTCCCTGTCTTCTATGATGGCCGGGAAATCTATCAAGCCGCGATCCAGGTCCTTGAGTTGAATGTCGCGCACGTGAAATTCCAACAGAATTCTTTTTACGTCGACGAAAGAACGAGCCCATTGGTTGACTACCGGGCCGCCAATGTCTTTGCCCGGGGCCATCAGCTCGCTAATCCGCTGGTCCAGTTTATGCAGCTTGTCGCGGAGCTCCACCAGGCCTTCCAGCCAGGTACGGATCTTTGGAAGCAAAGCCCTGGCCTGGTCCCGCGTATAATGCTTTTCAAATCTCATTTCCCGCCATGCTCTTCGAGTTTCTTGCGAATCTGGTCGTTAGGTTCAACTGCCAGGGATTTTGTCCACGCGTCCCTTGCCTTTTCCGGTTGATCCAGGGCGGAGTAAATGTCCCCGAGATGATCGTAAAGAGTCGCATCGGGCTGGTCGGTCAGCTCGACGGCCTTGAGAATGTAGCCCAAGGCTTCTCTGGGTTGATGCAGCTTGTAAAGGACCCAGCCGAGGCTGTCGAGGTAAGCGGCATTTTTCGGTTGCGATTTGACCGCCTTCTCAATTAATTCCCGCGCCTTGTCCAGCTTCTGATCGTGTTCGGCCCACATGTAACCCAGATAATTCTGGGCTTCGGCGGAATCGGGCGCCAGCTGCAGGCACTTCTCAAAGTAATGTTCGGCCTGGGTGTAATCGCCGAGCCGTTCATAGGTGGCGCCGAACTGAAAATAAAATTGGTCGTCGAGGCGAGAAGGGTCCGTCGCTTTGGCAATCACCTCGGCGGCCGTGTAGTGCTCGACGGCGTGGTTGTATTCCTTTTTCTTTGCATACGCCAGCCCAGTGCAAAGTTCGAGCAGGTAATTTTGCGGAAATTTTTTTCGGGCCTTTTCCAGCGTGGCCAGAGCGTCGTCGGGCTTGTCGAGGCTGGTCTGGCAAAGAGCCAGTTCGTAATACGGGTCGGGGAAATCAGGATTTAAGACGATCGTTTTGGCAAAATACTCGGCCGCTTCCGCGGGCTTGTGCTCTGTATAGGAAATGTAGCCAAGATAATAATACGCCTCGGGATTGGTCGGATCTTCGCGGACAATTGCCTCCAGTTGCTCGACGGCGCGCTTATGGTCGCTGCTTCGCAAGTAAATGCCGGCGAGCTTAGCATGAATACGTTCGCGCAACATCGGCAGGTCGGGAAGCTTTTTCAACAATTCCAAATACAGATCGGCGGCCTTGTCGGTGTTCCCCAGGGCGTTGTAAGCCTCAGCCAGCCGCAGCCGGAGAGAAGGGTTGACCAAAGCGAGTTTTTCGGCCCGGCCCAGGAGGGCAGCCGCCTTGGCCTGCGTTTTGGTTTTCTGGGACGGGACCTGGTTGGCGTAGCTAAGGTAGAGCTCGGCCAGGGTGATCACGAAATTCGCATCGGTACTGGACTGTTTGGCTGCCTCGTCCAGGACCTTTAAGGCGTCCTGTTCCTGCTTGTTTTGGAGGTAACTGACAAAGAGATTTTGGTACCCGGCGAGTTCTTCCGGTGAGCGCTTTATGGCCGTGCGACCCGCGGCAATGGCCTGGTCAAGCTTGCCCAATTGCCCATACACGATGCCCAGTCGCGCAAAGATCGCGCCGGATGCGTCGGGCTCGGCGGCCGCGCGGGAGAGCAACTCGAGGGCTTTTTCGAGTTGTTTGCTTTGGATGAGCCGCCGCGAAACTTCGAGCACAAGATCCTGGTCTCGGGGGTCGTCGGCGGCAGCTTTGTAGTAATCCTCGAGGGCGGCCTCATTTTCTTCGTTCATTTCATGAACGACCGCGGCCGCGTAGTGGGCGTGAGCTTGGGCGATTTTCTCGGCCGGCCTGTCGATCGGGGCGTACAAGTCCTTATCGGCTGCAGGGGCGGCAGGCCCCGCCGGCTTGGAGACATGCGCCGGCCGTGATTGACAACCGGCCATCAGTACGCCGCCCAACAGAGCGGCGCACCAAAACAGGCAACGACTCGGCATTTGAATCTTACTACCCTCCACCAAAAGCCATCGGCACACGGCGCGAAGCCTCCCGCTTGCGCGCGCCACCCCTTACTTCTGCCAGGTGCGCTTCTTATGGCGATGAGCTCGCAACTTCTTGCGTCTTTTATGTTTGTTAATCTTTGCTTTCCGACGTTTTTTTAGTGAACCCATAATGATGCCGTATACCTGCGAAATAGGACCCGGAAGGTACTCTGCTGCAAAATCACTCGAATGCAACCTGGCAGAGAGTCCGCTTGCCGATGGACCAGTTCAGCCTGATCCATGCGCGCCGAAGCGTCAAGGAGGATCAACTACAAACTCAGCGCGCCCGGGAAAGCCCCGGAGCATTCAAAGAAGTGGGGTTCCGCGCGGAAGGCGCAACACGACCGTGCCCGCGATCTTGTCATGCCACCCTTGTTTCTCGGAATCCCACGCAATCCATAAAAACCCTAGGAACAGCACGAGAACGGAAAAGGCAGCAGCAAGGCTCCGGACCAAGGTCACTGGAACGGTCAGGGGCCGTCCGTCCGCCCGGGCGACTTTCAAGCCAACCACGATTCCACCGATGGTAGTGCCGCGCCAGGCCCAAAGCCCGGCAAAATACGCAAGCGCGACAACCAGGGCTATCGGGTGCAATATAATGCAAAGAACGCCAACCAGGATCAGATCCAAAAAAGCGGCAGCCAGGCGCTCCCAAAAACTCGCGCGGGGATAAGCCAGGACGTCCGGCAGCACTGGGGCGGACATCGTGGGTGGAACGCGGGATGAACCCTGCGCGGAATCGGGAGGAGTTTCAGTCGGGGCGACGAAGGGGGCCCCACCCGCGGCAGCCATTACAGGAGCGGGCATGGGCGCGGCCGGCGGCGCGGGTTTTTTCTCAGGCATCTCCCTTCGCAATCCGCCGAAGGCCGCGGTCACCGCTCCGCCAATACTCCACAAGCTGATGATTGCAAAGGTTAGCAGACCAAGGAAAGGAACCAGGTACACCGCTGCAATGACAACGGCGCCAATCAGCAACCCGCTCAATGGATTGTTGAACGACGCGGTCCCAAACTGGTGCGCGATCCGCCCGCCGATCCATTCCAGAACCGCCACCCTGCCAATCATCACCCCAAAAAACATCGCGGCCAGCACAAACGGAACCACCAGCAGACCAATACCGGTCACCCCCAGAATAGCTATCGCCAGTGGAAACAAGAGGATCGTCAGAAGCCCGAGGCAAAATGTGGTTGCGGGTCGAACGGTCAATTCATTGACGCAGGCTCGCACCGGCCTGGGAAACAGCGCAGCAATCAGGACATACAGCAGCAGGAATAATCCCGCTATCGGCCAGACCCACGTCACCTTGAGTGACAATGGTCTCATCAGAAGCACGCATTGAACGAACCAGTTCCGCATCCACGTCACGTCCGGAAATTCCACTCCCTCCTGATGGTGCACCTGTGCGCCAGGCGATACTTTTACCCTGCCGCCAACCGCCACGGTGTCGCCTCGCATTACCGCCCCATGATGCGCGCTGATATTTCCAAGGACAGCTACGGATTCCTGACCAATGGTTCCCCATACTTCAAGGTCGCCCCCGATTATTACGGCAGCCTCGCGAACCCGGCCATGAACTTGGGCCGAGCCGCCTATCACAACCAGCGCTTCCACCGCCTCGCCCGCTTTGACTTCCGCATTGTGCCCAAAAACAACCCGCGGAGGGCCCCAGGTCTCACGTCCGCCGCGCTCGTCCTCGTTGGGGTTGACCACAACGGCAGCCTTATTTGTGTCTTCGATGAGCGCCTTTTGTTCTTCGGCCGATAGCGGTTTGGCGGGTTGCTCAGGGGCGGCAGGCGCTTCGGGCGCCGGCGTATCCTGCGCCGAGAGGCGCGAGACCAAACCCGCGGCCATGACTACACAGAGGCCGAGGATCGCCGATGTGCGGAGGGGTAGACCCCTTTTTAACACCCAACTGGTTATCTGTTCTGAGCTCATAATGGTCAGTTCAACGGCGGGCAAAGGCGAGCCGCACCCACGCGGTGCCCAACCCGATGCAGAGCGCATACGCAAGCCCCGCGATCGCGGCGCAACCCAAAAGGAAACCGGTTCCGAGGTGTTTGAACACCAAAACGACGGCTCCAAACAAGACGTTGATCACATTCCAAATGCTGTTCAGACCTGAGAACAAGGCCCCGACCTCTTCCAGCGCGGCCGCGAACCCGGCCGCACGCGTCAGGCGCCAACTGACAAAGCACAGGCCTCCGAACATCGTCAACAACAGCGCTAGCGCGCCCACCCGCAACGGCATTGGCCAATTCTGCCACGGCTGCATATACCACTTGATCCGGCGCCGTTGTTCGATCGCCAGGCGCACCCGTTTGGCCAGAGTCGCCGGGGCTGGGAGATCGGCCAATTGTTGCAACTCCCGATTCACTTCCAATTCCAACTGCTTTTCGTATTCCGAATTCATCACTACTCTCTCAACGCGTTCTGTTCAGCTCATGCCATATCATGCCGGGCGGATTTCATCTAACTGTGAACGTAAACGTTTCCGTAAAGCTTCTCGCGCGCGAAAAATGTCCGTTTTCACCTTTCCAAGCGAAACGTTGAGCTTGGCGGCGATTTGCTCATAAGAAAGGCCTTCCAGGTGAAAGAGGACCAGCGGAACGCGCTGGGCCGGCGGCAATTTTTGGAGGGCTTTGTCGACCAACTGGTGGCGGTCGGCCTGTTCGACATCCTGCTCAAAGGTATCGGGTGCGGCGAATTCGATGGGCTCCGCATCGTCGGCGTCGTTCGATTTGAGCAACTCGGAGAAAAAACTCCAACGCGAGCGGTACCGAGTCAGGTGATTCAGGCTCATGTTGGTGGCCACGGTTTTGAGCCAGCCGCCTGCCGTGGGGCTTTGTTGGAGATCGTCGAAGCGCTCGAATGCTTTCAGGAATACTTCCTGCGCCACGTCCTCCGCTTCAGATGGGTTGGCAAGCAAACGCATGGCGGTGCTAAATACCATGTTCTGGTACTTTAACATAAAAGCCTCGAACTGTTGCGGATCCGACATCGATTCGCCACGCCTGGTTCGGGCTTAGTCTAAGTCTTAAGCGCCGCTGAAAGCAAAGCCGATGCATAACGGTTCAAATTGAGATGGCTCATGCAGGAAATCAGGTCGCCTTGAGTTTGAAACCGGAGCCCAGCGCCCACCCGCAAGCAGCCGGGTAATCCTTCTCGGCCCCTTTCGTAGATGGCCATTGTTCACAATCATTGCACCAGGTGACGAATCCCAGTCTCGAAAGTTTCCCAGTTTTGCACAAGGCTGACTCCGCAGGCTATTCCGTAGCCGACAGCGGTCGTGGCGGCGGCGATCACAACGCCGAGCGCAACAGCTTCCGAGTTCGAACCGCCTTCCATCCGGGGGTAGGCTGGAACGGAAGATTCACCGGCCCCCCGCGCTTGCGCGCTCTTGTGGAACTTGCCTGCGCCCCAATCGCGCTCAACACAAGCCTTTCGATGGGGTCCAACCGTTACCGGGCATCCGGGCACCCGCACTCGCGGGTGATTTTTCTTGGGAACCCCGGGTTTACCGTTCGAACCCTCCCGAGCCTCGACGGGCCCCGCTTCAAATCGGTCTTGTTGGCCGACCGAAATACTTTTCTGCCCGTCCACCAGCCATGTTGGCGATATGGTATTCATTATCTGAAATGATTACCCGCCACAAGCTTGGTTTGTTTCAGAAAGTTTACAGTTTGAGCAGAAGCGCCGGAACCGCGGTGAGCTTGCCCTGGCATCCCTGCCGCAAGTATTCAAGGTGCATCCGACAGGATCCCGTCGGGTGGGGAATCAGAGGTATTTAATGCCGAAACGGCGCAATACCAATCAGAAGCGGTATCGCAAGCTGGTGTAAACCAGGTGACCGTAGAAGTCCTGGTGCCCCCCGAAGGTCTCGTCGTCGTAATGGTAATAACCGTAGCGGAGAGACACGCGCAGGTGTTTGGTCAACCGACGCGTCAGCGTGGCATTGACGCCGTGCTCCTCAGCCCCGGAACCGAGCGGCAGGCCTGAGCTCGAATTATCCTGGTAATTGTCTGCAAGGTAATAGAAATAACCGACATTCAAATCGGTCTTGTTGTCGATAACAAACCCGGTGGTGAAATTCAGAGTCCAATAGTTATTCTGCGCTTTGAGAATCGCTTGAGTGTAATCTGACGTCGGGGTTCGTGTGTCGCTGAGGACGTAATTAAATCCCGCCTGGAAATAGAGCCGCGTCCACGGAGCCCAACTGACATCCTGCGCCAGGATATGGCTCGTCATTTTTGAGGACTCCGCCTCCTGCAGCCCCGTGATAGGGTCGGGACGAGTGTGAATGCTCGAGATTTGGTACTCGTACCGGGTGACGAGCGTCACCGTCTGGGCCGGCCTCAACGTGAGCCTGACGTTCCCATCGTATGTTTCAAAGTTTTGGACCAGGAGGTAAGCGGGGTAACGATTGGCGCTCGTGTTGGGGGTGCTGTCGATGTTGTTATCGTAATTATAGTCGTTGAGCTTATAATACCCGCCAACATCGATGGTCAACTTGCGCAACGGGTACCATCGCGCGCCGATGCTGTATTTTTGGAAGAACCGGCTGTCATCGGTTTCGCGTTGGATGGGCGGCACGCCGATGCCGTTGATCTGGACCAGGCCGCCGTTTTCTGTCAGGTTCCCGTTGCCTTCGGTCACCTCGCCTCTGGCGTACAAAACCCAATTCGTAAACCCGTTGTAAGTGACGTCGAGCCGTTCCCGCACGTCGAGCATTCCCCGGTTGCTGTTCCCATTGAATGGCGTGGTCGTGTTGTCCGAGAGTGTTTCCGTTCCCGTGAAGCTCGCATCCGTGTCTTCCTTTTGCACGCGGATGGAGGGCACAATCGTCAGGTGCCCCACTGGCCGGGCCATGAGGTTGACGTCCATGACATATTCGTCCAGACGCGAACCCCCGGTCAGGCCGTAATATCCGAAGCCGTTTTGTGCGGCCGGCACGTAATTCACGTCGAAATCCGACCCGTAAATGCGGCTGCCCGAAAAGGTGTTATCAAGGTCCGAGTACGAAAGGCCAGTGGAAAGGAACAGGTCCTTTTTAATCCACGTTTCCGTAAAGGCGTGCGCGTTGAACAGATCGTACGATGTTTGCTGCCGGTCGGTAATCTTCTGCTCGACAGGTTCGCCGGGAAATTGATCGATCTTCAACGAGTCTTCAAGCTTGCCGGTCTGGTAGCTGAACCCCGCTCCAAATTCGGTCGCCTTGACATGGTGCGTGACGTCGAGTTGGAAGGTGTCACTGTGCTCGCTAATGTCATGAAACGAAGGGCTGATGCTCCGGGTCACGTCGGTGTCCGGATGCGTTAATCCCCAACTGGTAGAACTCTTGTCTCCGTCACGGAAGTTGTGCGTGTATTTGAACTTCACCTGGGGCATCTTCTCGAGAGTCAACCCGCCCTCAAACGAAATCTCCCCGCGATTCAAACCCAGGGCTTCGTCGGCGCCTCGGTAATACGAACCTGTCGGAGCGTAAAAACCGCCGTCGCCATTGTACCAGGTTCGAAATTCACTGATCGAGAACCGCAAGTAGCCCAGCTTCTCTTTGGAGAGGCCGAGGCCCAGATCGTAATCGTGATTGTCAAAAATGGAATGGCCATCCAGGGTGAAAGTGGTTCCCTTCGAGACCTCGCCCTGCACATGCAGGTCCTCGATTCCGCCGAACGCTCCGGCGCTGTTTTGGTGCTGCTGCTGCGCCTGCGCTTTGTTGCCATGCGTCAGAAAACCCCCGGCCGATAAATCAATCCAGTTATTGAAAACGTTGGTGCCGCCTTCGAACATCTGCTGCGGGGTCAATTCCGGCACTGAAGCGGGCGTAGAATTGGTATCGGCAGCCATGGAGGAGGCAACGCCGGCGCCCAGGCCCAGCAACGCGAGCCACCAGCTACTCCGGTAATGATGCAGGATTCTGAATGATTTCATCGGCGACTTGGGTTGGGGGTTCAGAAGCGCAGTGACGAACTGACACGCGACCCGTGCACCGCCTCGTGGCAACCGGCGGTCCAGCACGTGCCCTGTTGCACGCGCAACGTGTGATCGGACCCGCCGATCAATATTTGGCCGCCACTGAGCTGCTGGAAGTGGCATTTCATGCAGAGGTTATTGTCCCGGACGGTAAGCATCTTGGCGTTGACCGAGCCGTGAGGGGCGTGGCAGACGGTGCACCCTTCTCTTGAGGCCTCGTGTTCGAATACATAAGGCCCCCGCTGGTTGGCGTGGCAGCGGAAACAGCTTTCATTTTCCGACAGCAATGCCGTGCCGCCTCCGCGATAAGCGGAACCTTTATGCGGGGGATGACAATCCGTGCAGCTCATCCGGCCTTCGGGAACCGGATGGTGGCTGGGAAGCCCGAACTGGCCGCGAACATCAGCGTGACACGTAAAACAGACCGTTTCTTTGGACCGCGGAGGTTCGACCAATTGTCTCGCCCCAAAACTGCCGGTCACGGCTCTTCCAGCGGCAAAACTGAACGGAGGTTTCACTTCGCCCCCCGAATCAGAATGCAGGCTGCAGGGCCCGTGACACGACTCGCACCCGGCGCTCAATGCGTTGGGTCCTTCGGCAATCAAACGCGCATGATCGGCAGTGGCAAAATCCCGGTAGATCTTGTCGTGACACTGCTCGCATTCCTTGGACCCGATGTATTTCGCGCCCGGGACATCCGGCAGCAAAACCACCGACCGATTCACGCTGCGGCAGCTAATCACCGCGACCAACAACACCGCCGCGCTGCTCCCCATGATCAGGGCGCGCTTCCAACCGCGCGGCACTCCGGCCAGTAAGCAAAGAGGATTCAGCTTCATTGTTTGTTTAATTCCTGATCGATCCATGTCTGGGCTGCATCGAGCAACGTGGCAGCGTACGGGCCGTTGTGGACGCCGAAACTGCCGTCGTACAAAACAAGGTAAAGATTGAATCGCGCTTTCTGAATATTCACCGGCACTTGAGCCTGCTCGGCGCTATTCGGCCCGGCTCCGCCCGGCGACAAATCGCCGGGGTTCGTATATTCCCACGCGCGAGTGCCATAATTGGTTCGCAATGCGAGCGGGGCTTTGGTCATTGCCCACAAGTCCAGTGAGGCCTTCAGCGATTGGACCTCGTTCGAAACCGAAGCCGTGGTGAATTGCACCAACTGTTCGGGCAAGGGATGACAATTGCGGCACATGTCGAAGGTGTTGACCTGAAAACTATGCCCGGTCGACGCAGGCTGCGTTTCGCTCACATAGTTGGTGGATTGCATGTGGCAGCCCGCGCATTGGTCTTGGATGCGCAGAGCGTGCGAGGCCGGAAAATTCGGGGCGGCGCCCGAAACAAGCAACCCCACCGTCCCGAGCAGCATATTGTACTGTGGTGAATGATGCGGTGGACGACTCGAGTTGGTCCATGAAGCGCCCCGGTGATTGTGGCACTGGGCACAGACGTTGATGTTCGGATCGTACTTGTTCGTAAACACGTCGGTAGTGCTCAGGAAATAGTCGTTCGTGGAGGCCACCGGGTTCAGCAGTTGAAAGGGATTGGCGGTTTTGCTGTGGGGCTCGTGACAGTTGATGCATTGAATCCCCAAATTGGCATCGCCTAAAGGCAGCGGCTTTCCCTCCAGCATGCTCCAACGGGCCGAGCCCGAATGACACCGGCCGCAGCTATCGATCCGGCTCGCATTGTTCATGTCCTCGACCACACCCGAGTGCGGGCTGGATTGCCACTCCTCAAACGTGGGTTGATGAGTTCCGGTATGGCACCCGCCGCAGACCTGGGCCGCAATCTCCAGCCGGGGACGGGCGGTGGGATCATCCGGGTTGGCGGCATGATTGCCGGCCGGGCCATGGCAGTTCTCACATTGCACGCCTTCCAGTTGAGGCGTCGCGGCCGCGGTAGTGAATCCTGTGGGAGCGCCGTAACCGACCGTATGACACGGCAGGCAACCCGGATTGTTGTCCTGGTGAATCTGTTTCAGGGCCGCAAACGCCTGCGCGTGCTGCGTTCCCATCACGGTGTCGTGAATTTCCTGATGGCACTCAAGGCAAGCCTGGGATCCCACAAAACGCGGCGCTGGACCCAGAACGCGAAACAGCGCATTGGATCCCGCTGCCGCAACAAAGGCGCGCCGCGACAGGTTTGTCCGGCCGCCCACGGGCCGCCACGTCGGATCGGCCACGCTCGCCTTTTCAAGGAGTTGATAGTACCCCGCCGGGCCATCCCAGGAGACCGTCACTCCGTTGGTTGAGGGGCTGACTCCGGTCACGATGGGGCGGCTTGGAATACCGCCGGGAACGGTGGCACTGAGGTGCTGCACGCTCTGGGCGCTCGCGGGGCAAACGTGCCAAGAGACACTCACCAGCAGGATAAGGCTCCATGATATTCTTCCGGGTAGGTCTCTCGAAATTTTCATAGTCTTCAACTGGAATGGCAAAGACAAGAATCGTTTAGAATCGATGCCGGGGCGGGATAAGCGGTCTGAACAGTGAAAACCTCCTCCGGGTTTAAACTCGCTCGATACGGCACAACCACGAGTCCCAGAATACTTTGCGGACTTCTGTCGAACGCCAACATGCACCGAAACGCTAGCGGCAAACACAGGGCACTCGCTTTCCAAATATTGGCAGATGTTAACCCTGCGTTGGCTTGTACGAGGCAATTAGAAGTTTTGCTTTTGCAACGTTGCCCCCTCGTGGCAAATTGAAATCATGATACCGACACCCCGGGACCCCCTACGACAAAGCTCGCATTTGCGCGGGAGCACACGCACTCCGGTAGTGGCCGCGCTCAGCGCAGCCGCCGGGATCGGATTAGGGTTCGCCATGTTTCATCACGGCTCGCAACCGCCCTCCGTCCAGCCGCCGGCGCTTGCTCTTTCGGAAGCCACCACCCAGGTTCTCGCGGGCCTCAGGCGGCCTGTCGAAATGCGATTTTACTCCGTGCTGGACCCGAATGCCGCACCTGAACTGCGCAATTTTTCAGCGCGCGTGAACCAGCTGCTCGACGCCTATCAGGCCGACTCGGGAAAAATCGCGGTCAATGTCGTCAGCAATGCCAGCGCAAACGCGGCGCGATCGGAAGGGATTACCGGTGTCGATTTGGATAAAGGCGAGGGCTCCTATCTTGGCCTTGTCCTTGTTTCCGCAGATAAAAAGCAAGTTCTGCCCCAACTCTCACCCCAGTGGGAACCGGCACTGGAGTGCGATATCTCACGGGCCCTGGCCGGCCTGGCGCAGGGACAAAAGTCCGCAACCGGCGTATCGATTACTGAAACGAACAATGTCTCGGCCGTTGAGCTTCAGAAGCAGTTTCCCGACGTGGCCTCCCTAACTCTGGAGCAAGGCACGCGTATCCTACGCGAGGCTTCAGTTAAAGAGTTCGCCGCGGCAGTGACCGACATGCAAGCCCAGGTGCGCGATGCGGAGAGCCGGGTGAACCAGTCCAGGGCGAGCGGCTCGGCGCAGGACCAGGACGCCGCGCTTAGACAATTACAGGCGGTGCAGGCCGCAAACACCCAGAAACTCAAAGACATCGCCGCGTTGTCGCAGGCGCGCATTGACGCTCTCAAAGCGCTTAAGGGGCAGGCGCCTTAGTTCGTCCGCTCGACGCGATCAGGGCGGCGCGTTGGTGATTTGTTTTAGCGCGCGCGCCGCGAAATCACTTGCCGGCCCATTACTCGACGCCACAGCCTGGAGCGGTCTAACTGCGGCCAGCGCAAGCTGCCCGTAGGAACTCAGCGCCGCAGCCGAAATCTGCTGAACCATGGCGTCGGAATCGTGCAATCCCAGGATGAAGCTCTGGACCACCAGCGGATCTTTCGGGGTCCACATTTCCAGGACGCCGGCGGCTTCGCGACGCACCAGCGGATCCTTGTCACTGCCAAGAGCGTCGGCCAAGAGGCAGGTACTTTCCCTGGAACCACGGTCCACCCGGCCCAATGCCCAGATTGCCTGAGAACGAACCTCGACCGAGGAATCCCGGCGAGCAGCCCTGCGCAGCTCAGGAACCGCGGCTTCGGCGTCGTGGCCTAATTGCGCCAGCCAGTAGGTCGCTCCGGCTCTGACGAGGCTCGGCTGCGGCCACAGGGGCAAGTACCCGGAAACGCCCGTGGGCGCCTTTGCACGAATCGCCACGTATGGTTTCCAAAGCGGATTGTCCCGTTTGCGGAGACACGCCAAAAGATGACGGGTTACGATTTCCTTGTTCTCGCGGAGGAAGGCATCCGTGCCATCGTCAAATCCCTCCCGGCCGCGGGAAAGCCAGAGGCTCAGCCGTTGGCCTTTGTAAACAGGCTCGGACTCATGAAGGAGGCGTATTCCAACGATAACCGTTGCTACCAAAGAAACTGCAATTACGAGCGGGGCGCGCGTCCTCACTGCGGCAGCATCTCCAACCAATACAATGGAAGCTAGAGTTTTTCAGTGTCCTCGATACGAAAACCCCTCCGCGCTGCCGCGGAGGGGCTGACCAAACCAACTGTGAACCAGTCTAATTACGGACTTTGAATGACCCGGAAGAATTGCTGCGCGTTGCCGCGCGTCGGAGTGACATAGCTCATCGGATTACCCGTTCCGGCGATGGGCGACCCAACGTTCGACCAGGTCTCGCTGAGTGAAGAGATAGCCTGGATTTGATAGGTCTTGCCGACCTCGGTATTGAACGCCACTTCAGCGGCGGTATAGATGGCGATGGTGTTGGTGGAGCCCGGGCTCACCACCGGGTTGACCAGATTCTTGCCGTTGGCCAGGACCACGCCGCCCGGCATA
>DATGLT010000099.1:0-10976 GCA_035294005.1 Verrucomicrobiia bacterium | reverse complement strand
GAATCCTCGCCATGCAAGCGGACAAGCTGTTCGACAAGGCGCTGAGCATAGATCCACAGAATTGGGAAGCCCGCTTTTCGAAAGCCGTCGCGATGTCCTATTGGCCGCCCGCCATGGGGAAGACCGACGAGGTCATCCAGCATTTCACGACGTTAATCCAGCAGCAGGAGACCCAAACACCTCAACCCCAATTTGCCGAGACGTATGCCTGGCTGGGGGACCAGTATGAAAAATCCGGGCGCAACGATGAGGCGCACGCGGTTTGGGCTCGTGGCGCCGCTTTGTTTCCTGGCAATCAGAAACTCGCAGGCAAACTGGCATCCAATCCCTGAATCATCATCCGGCTTCCATCAATTGACGCCTTGTTTATGCTCAACGCCATGGACAACACTGCGCCGGCGGCCAAGCCTTCACCCGGCCAAAATCGCGAGGAAGCCATTTTCAATGCCGCCGTGACTTTGCCCAATGCGGACCGGGCGGTTTACCTCCAGGCCGCTTGCGGAATGGATTCCGCCTTGCGGCAGCGCCTGGAAAAGCTGGTGGATGCCCACGGACGCGCGGGTGATTTCCTCGAGCCCGGTTCAAAGCCGGCGCCTCCTGGGCCAACGATAGTGTTGACGCCGCCCTCTGAACAACCCGGCGATCAAATCGAGCATTATAAGATCCGGGAGCAGATCGGGGAAGGTGGCTGCGGTGTGGTCTACGTTGCCGAACAGACCGAGCCGGTCCGGCGTCGCGTGGCTCTGAAGGTGATCAAGCTGGGGATGGATACCAGGAGCGTCATCGCCCGCTTCGAAGCTGAGCGCCAGGCGCTGGCAATGATGGATCATCCCAATATTGCGCGAGTCCTGGACGCCGGGAGCACCGAAACCGGACGTCCTTACTTTGTGATGGAGTTGGTGCGCGGAATTAAAATCACCGATTATTGCGATCAAAACCATCTTCGTACCGAGCAACGCCTCGAGCTCTTTACGCAGGTTTGTCACGCGGTGCAACATGCCCATCAGAAGGGGATCATCCACCGGGACATTAAACCTTCAAACATCCTGGTGACGCTTCATGACGGTGTGCCGGTGCCGAAGGTAATCGACTTTGGAATCGCAAAAGCCACCGAAGGCCGATTGACCGACCTGACTGTTTACACGGAGTTGCACCAGTTTATCGGCACGCCGGCTTACATGAGCCCCGAACAAGCCGAGATGAGCGGTTTGGATATCGACACTCGCAGCGACATCTACAGCCTCGGGGTTTTGCTGTACGAGTTGCTCACCGGGGGCACCCCTTTTGATGCGCGTGAACTGTTGCGCGCGGGCCTGGATGAAATGCGCCGCACCATTCGCGAAAGAGAGCCCGAACGTCCAAGCACCCGCTTGAGCACGCTGGTGGATGCCGATCTTACCGCCGTGGCAAAACGTCAGGGTTCGGAGCCGCCCAGGTTGTTGCATTTGATCCGGGGCGATCTCGATTGGATTGTGATGAAAGCCCTGGAAAAGGACCGGACCCGGCGTTTTCAGACTGCCAACGCCCTGGCGGCCGATGTTCAACGGTTCTTGAATAACGAACCGGTCGAAGCGCGGCCTCCCAGCCGGGCATATCGCTTTCAAAAAATGGTTCGCCGGAACAAGTCGGCATTTCTTGCCGCCGCCAGCATTGTCGTCGCACTGGTTCTCGGTTTGAGCATTTCGCTCTACCTTTTCGTGCAGGAACGCCAGGCGTTGCGCCTGGAAAAACTGGCCTTGCAGCGGGCGATTGCCGCCGAAAAACAACAGGCCCTGCTGCGTGAGGAGGCCGAAAAGGGACTGGCCATCGAGCGCCGAATGCGAGAGATCGCCCCGATCGGTGACAAGCTCAACCAGGCGGGGTTCCTTCTGAGCCAGGGGCATTTCGACAAGGCCGAGGATCTCCTCAAAGACGTGCCGTTGATTATCCCGCAGAGCTCCTCGCTTTTTGACGTGATTGGGGAGTATCACGCGCGTCGCCAAGAATGGTCCGGCGCGATTACCAATTTTACCCGCGCGGTTCTTGTCGACCCCACGAATCATTTCGCCTTCCATTACCTGGCCCCGCTTCTGGCATTTAATGGCGACCGTGCCGGCTATGAAAAGCTAAGACAGACCGTTCTCGCCCGATTTGGAGCCGCTAAAGACCCGACCGTCGCCGAGCGAATGGCCAAGGATTGCATGATCCTGCCGCCCGATCCGGACCAGTTGGACCAGCTGTCGACCATGGCTGACACGGCCCTGAGGGCTGGCCCTGGCAACAGCGAGTGGCCTTATTTTCAATTCGCCAAGGGTCTCGCCGAATATCGTCGGGGAGACTTCAAGAACGCGATCGAACCCTTGCAAAATGTCATTGCCAATCGCGCCGACCCGACCCGGACGGTTCAGGCTTACAGCGTTCTGGCGATGGCACAGTATCACCAGCACCAGGTGGAGGCGGCAAAGGCTTCTCTGGATGCCGCGACCGTCCTGGAAAAGGAAAAGCTCGAAAAAGTCGAAGGCCTGGTTTGGAACGACCGGCTTACAGCTCTAGTGCTGTTGAAGGAGGCCCGGGAGGTGATCGAAGGCCGGGAAGATTCGGGCGCGTCGAGATGAGCGAGGTCACGCGCATTTTGCAGGATATAGGAGAGGGCAATTCGCAAGCCGCCGAGAAGCTGTTGCCGTTGGTATATGACGAATTGCGGAAGCTGGCGGCTGCTCGAATGGCAAAAGAACCTGCTGGACTCACTCTCCAGCCAACGGCGCTGGTCCATGAGGCCTGGCTACGCCTCGGAGGAAGCGACGGGCAGATTTGGACGGGGCGTTCCCATTTTTTCGCCGCCGCCGCGGAGGCGATGCGGCGCATTCTCATTGAAAGTGCCCGGCGCCGCAAAGCCCTCAGGCACGGTGGCGGACAGGTGCGAGTGGATGTTCAGGACGTGGAACTCGCCGCTCCTGCGCCCGACGACCAACTTCTGGTCATTGACGAGGCCTTGTCGAGATTCGCTGCCATCGATCCCAGGAAGGCAGAGTTGGTTAAACTCCGGTATTTCATCGGGATGACAATTCAAGAAGCTGCTGACGGGCTCAACATTTCCGAAGCCACAGCCAAGCGCTGGTGGGATTACGCCAAGGCGTGGCTTTTTTCCGAGCTTCGGACCACCGCCTGATTTTGGCGGGGACGTATTCGGACGCTGCCACCTTGGTGACGGCGTGCAGGGTTTTGCTCGCCGTAGGCCGGTTGCAAACCAGTGCCAGCGGCTTAAGGATCCACCCAAACTCGAGCGTTTTCGAGTTTCGGACTTTCGGAGAATTCTCGAATCGCCTAGGATCCGGCTGTGACCACCAGCGGGTTTCATTCTGCGCAGCGATCGCCTCGATGGGCGGTGGGATCCCCCCTGGACCCGGCGTTGCACAGCCAGCGATTGCCAGGATTGCCGCTTCCCCGCCGCTGAATGCTTTTCCATACCTGGCCATTTCTCATATTCGTCTTGATTGTCGTGCCGGTCTTTTACGCGCTGCGCAGGACGCGCCTGTGGCTTCCGTGGCTGACAATTGCCTCCTATTTCTTCTACGGCTGGTGGAACCCGTACTACCTGTCGCTGGTGTTTTACTCGACTGTCCTTGATTTCTGCCTTGTAGCATTGATGGATCATTGCCCTCGGGAAGGAGGTCGCGTCGACGTGCTGGCGCGCCTCACGCGATGGCGATTCGATGACCGCGTGTTGAAATTTGCTTTCCTCCTCGCGTTGGCCGCCGCGGTGGGAATCCTGGCGCTGGCACTTTTCGGCCCGCGCACACTCCGGCCGGCCATGACGCTTTTCGGCGCGCTTGTGCTGTTGATGGCTGCAGGGGCTCTTTACAGCAGCCGCAAAATCTGGCTCTTGATCAGCCTCGTCAACAACCTTGCGCTCCTGCTGTTTTTTAAATACGCGCGTTTTGTTGTCGAAAACCTCAACACGCTCTTCGCCTGGCTGCACATTCATTTCAAATTATCAGATCCGTCTTCCTTGATGCCTCTTGGCTTTGAATACTTGTTGCCCGTCGGGATCTCCTTTTTCACCTTCCAATCGCTGAGCTACACCATCGATTTCTACTTCGGAAATGTTTACCGGGAGCGCAACTTCCTCCGGTTCGCCACTTTCGTTTGTTTCTTTCCCCAGCTGATGGCCGGGCCGATCGAGCGAGCCCGCCACCTGCTCCCGCAATTCAACCAATTCCCGCCGTTCCGGCTCCAGAACATCACGGACGGGGCGTCGTTGTTCCTGGTGGGACTCTTCAAGAAGCTGGCGCTGGCCAATTACCTCTCTCTGTATGTCGAGCGGGTTTATGACAATCCGAAAGCGTTCGGGGCCGGGCCGCTCCTGGCCGCGACGGTCGCGTTCGCGTGGCAAATCTTTTTCGATTTCAGCGGCTACACCGATATGGCCCGTGGCATTGCCAAGGTAATGGGTTTTAACCTCATCCTAAACTTCAACAACCCTTACCTGGCGACCGGGTTGGGCGAGTTTTGGTCCAGGTGGCACATCAGTCTGTCCACATGGTTCCGGGATTATGTGTATATCCCACTTGGCGGAAATCGCGCGGGCAGACTCCTGACGTACCGCAACCTGTTTATCACTTTTTTCATCTCTGGCATCTGGCACGGGGCAGCGTGGACTTTTGTTATTTGGGGAACACTCCACGGGCTTGGTGTGATTATCACGCGAGAGCTCGAGCGCTCGGGATTTTACCGGGACCGGGTTCCAAAAATCCTGAAGCAAGCCGGCGTGTTTCTGTTTGTGTGCCTGACATGGGTTTTCTTCCGGGCTGAATCGCTTCAGGATGCGGGGCTGATTCTTCGACGGATTTTCATGGGTGCCTGGTCGGATCCGCAGGTCCCGTTGTTAATGATCGCGATTGTGGCTTTGGTGTGGATCTATGAGTTCCTATACGAATCCCGCTTTCGGGAGGTCCTGGCCACAAGCGCTATTCGCGTAGGGGTGGCGCTGTTCATGATTCTTTACCTGTGCGTCTGTTCGTCCGGCGGCGGCGCTTTCATTTATTTCCAGTTCTAGTATGGCCGGAGATGCGACAATCACACAGGCGGCCTCACCTCGCCCAGAGGCTCAGCCGGTTTCTCAGTTCGGCGTCAATGAAGTGCGCCTGGGCGCCCGGCTTTGGTGCATCGTCCTGTCGTTGCTCGGGCTCGCGCTGTGGCTTACTCCGGTAATTTGGAAGAAGGTTGAACGATTCAATACCGGCCCGGACTATCGGCTTCCCTATGATTTGAGCAAGGATTACTGGCTGTATCAGCGACGGCTCAAAAAGGATGTCTCTCGATCAAAAGTGCTTTTGCTGGGCGACTCTGTGGTTTGGGGTGAATACGTCCTGCCGGACGGGACACTATCCCATTTCTTGAACGCCGAGGCCGGCACCCGCGACCGGTTTGTTAACGGAGGGTTGAACGGGCTTTTTCCCCTGGCGCAGCAGGGGCTTATCAAGCATTACGCAGGTGCAGTGGCCAGGCAGAAAGTCCTGCTTCAATGCAATGTCCTTTGGATGACCAGTCCCAAGGCGGACCTGAGCACCGACAAAGAGGAGCAGTTCAACCATTCGACCCTGGTTCCGCAATTCTTCCCTCGCATTCCTTGCTACCGGGCCTCAGCGAATGACCGGCTCAGCGCCGAGATTGCGAACCACGTCGATTTCATTGCCTGGGTTGCTCATGTGCAGATCGCCTATTTTGACCAGAAAAGCATCCCAAACTGGACATTGCAGGACGACGGCAATGAACCGCCGCGGTATCCCAATGCCTATAAGAACCCACTGAGCCGGATAACCCTGCAGGTTCCGACAGCCCCTGCCAACGACCCCCTGCGCGGGCCGCTCAGTCCGCGGCACAAACCCTGGACCTCGTCCGGGCAGGGCCAAACCCGGTTTGATTGGGTCTCCCTGGATGCTTCTCTTCAATGGCGCGCATTTCAGCAAGTGGTTCGAATATTAAAGCAACGGGGCAACGATGTCTTCGTGCTGGTTGGGCCTTTCAATCAACACATGATTGCGGAGGATAACCTGCCCGCGTTTCGCTCTTTGAACCGGGGCATCATCAAATGGCTCGAATCAAACCAGGTCCCGCTCATCGCCCCCGACCCACTCCCCACGGAATTGTACGCCGACGCCAGCCATCCTTTGACCGACGGATACAAGCAATTGGCGCACGAACTTGCTCAAGACCGTAACTTTCAGGCCTGGCTCACCCGATAGCGCCGGCTCGGGGTGGGCGCAGAATCCTGGTTATCGCGTGCCTCTCAAGGCCAGCAACCATGGCCAGAGGACCAGCACCACAAACAACAGGGCGCTTGCCACGTTCGGTCCTGCTTTGCGCCAGGCTCTCAATCTGACAGCCAATAGTAAGCCCGTGATTAACCCGGCAATGAACCCGCCGAGATGCGCCACGACGTCCGTGCCCGGTGTGACTCCCAACAGCAGAAACAACATCAGGCCTGCAAACAATGAGCCCAAAAAATGTCCGCCGGAGCGAGGGGTTTTGCGCCAAAGGGAAACCGACTGGACCGCCAGCAACCCAAGGCATCCCATGACCATGCCAGAGGCCCCCAGGCCGAAATGCCGTTGCGGCTCACAAGCCCAGGACAACACGTTACCACCGACCCCCGAAAGGTATGCGGCCAGGAGGCCCACACCGGTGCCGTAGCGCCCCATGGCCAGTCCAAGCAACAAAAGTCCGAAAGTGCAGTTGCTTGCCAGGTGCGCCAGGTCCGCATGCAGCCAAATCGCGGTGAATAAACGCCACCATTGTCCTTGGCTCACCGCCGCGGTGTCGAGAATCCCGGGAGTCTTCAGATCGACGCGCCAATCATTGAGCCAATACAAAAGGCAAACCAGGGCGACCCAGACAATGCTGACCCAATCAAACATCATGCCTGCCTGGAAAACCTCGCGGCGCAGCCCCCAATTCCGGTTTTCTACGCGATAGATTCGGATGGCTTCTGTGGCGGCCAAATAATCGCCCGGTGAGACGCAAACATTCCATCCCAGCCCTTCGTCGGACTGGTGAACGCTCGATTCAATTCCCTGGCTGATGAGCACAAGGCTCCAATCCATTGCCTCAAGGCGAGACCGGGCGGAAATTGTGCTCTCTTGAACGCTCATTACGGGTTAACCAGCTTATCGAGTTTCAGGTTATCAGATTGCCAGGTTTTGGCTTGGAAGTGGAATTTCGAGCCCGCGACCCTTCATCACCTGGCAACCTGATAACTTGATCCTTGCCATGCGCTCAAGGAAGATTCACGCATGACCTTTCTGGGCCCGGTTGTGCGGTGCGCGAGCGCGTTTATCATTTGGAGCGCAATTCCCGTTTTGTCGCAGGATACCAATGCGGCGTGGATGGCTGAGAATTACACCAAGTACGAACACCGGATTCCCATGCGCGATGGCGTCCATCTTTTCACGCGCGTTTACGTGCCGAAAGACGATTCGCAGGCATGGCCCATTCTTTTGACGCGCACCCCTTATGCCTTGAAACCGTATGGCGACGACAACTACAGCGAAGCGGGGGGCTCATTCGCAATGTTCGCCAAGGACAAATTCATTCTGGTCACCCAGGATGTCCGAGGCAGATACGGCTCCGAAGGCGAATACGAACATGTGCGCCCGTTCAAGGAGAACAAAGGACCCAAGGAGGCCGATGAGAGCACCGACGCCTACGACACCATCGATTGGCTCGTTCAACATGTTCCGGGGAACAATGGCAAAGTCGGCATGTTCGGGATTTCCTATCCGGGCTTTTACACGTCCATGGGTATGATCGATTCGCACCCGGCGTTGAAAGCCGCGTCGCCCCAGGCGCCCGTCTCCGACTGGTTCATGGGGGATGATTTGCATCATAACGGAGTCTGGTTTATCAGCCAGAACTTCGGATTCTTCTATCAATTCTCCCAGGAGCTCGAGGATCCGTTGCATGAACCTGCCAGGCCTTTTAACTATAAAACTCCCGACGGTTACGAGTTTTTCCTCCGGATGGGCCCTCTGGTCAATTCGGATAAGCTTCTGTTGAAGGGGCGTTCGGCCGCCTGGACGGAGTTTCTGCGCCACGACACGTACGATTCATTTTGGCAGGCCAGAAATATCCGACCCCACTTGAAAAACGTGCATTGCGCGGTCATGACCGTGGGCGGTTGGTTCGACGCCGAAGATTTGTTCGGCGCATTGGAGACTTACCGCTGGACCGAGAAGCTCAACCCTGGAATTACGAACACGCTGGTGATGGGCCCATGGTCCCATGGGGCCTGGGGGCGCGCCGACGGACAACGCCTTGGCGACATCGATTTCCACTCGAAAACATCCGAGTACTATCGCGAGAAAATCGAGTTGCCGTTCTTTCGCCATTTCCTTAAAGGCGACACCAACTACAACGCGGTCGAAGCCCAGGTATTCGAGACGGGGGTGGATTCGTGGCGCCGCTTTGACGCCTGGCCGCCGCGCCAGGCGATGCAACGGACGCTCTACCTGCGCCCGGATGGTGCGCTCGGGTTTGAACGCCCGCGGGACGCTGCCGGCGCATACGACGAGTTTCCGAGCGACCCCGCCCGGCCGGTCCCTTTTACTGCCGAGATGTCGACTGACTACCCGCGGTCTTATCCGCTTGAAGACCAGCGGTTCGCCTCCCGGAGGCCGGATGTCCTCGTGTATCAGACCGAGCCGTTGGAAGAGGATCTGACCATTGCGGGGCCGATCCAAGCGGAGTTACACATTTCGAGCACCGGCACGGACGCGGACTGGATTGTGAAACTGATCGACGTGTATTCGGGCGACTACCCGGATCCAAACCCCAATCCGACGAAGGTCAGGATGGGAGGGTACCAGCAGTTGGTGCGCGGCGATGTCTTCCGCAGCAAGTTCCGCAACAGTTTCGAGAAGCCGGAGCCCCTGGAACCCGGCAAAGTGGCGACGATTCGATTCGCTATGCCTGATGTGCTGCACACCTTCCGCCGGGGCCATAGCATCATGGTCCAGGTTCAGAGTACCTGGTTTCCGCTTGCTGAGCGTAATCCGCAAACGTTTGAAAACATCACCTTCGCCAAGCCCGAAGATTTTCACAAGGCCATGCACAGGGTATACCGTTCGTCGGACGCAGCCTCTTCGATATCCGTTTTGGTTTTGCCGAGGTGACCGCGCAGTGACCAGGCAAGGAGGCGGATTCAACGCTTGTTTTCCGCGTTTGGTCCGCCGCATATTCACCACGGAATCTGCAGCATGAGCGACAAAGCGACTTTTGACCAAATTGTGACGGCCATGACTCAGGCCTTTGAAGGGGTCTCGGACCTGTTGTTCATCCCGGGGAGGCCACCCCAAATGGATTGCCTCGGACAGTTGCGGCCGTTTGAAAATAAACTGGCCGAGCCGGTGGTCAGCTCTAAATTTACTGCCGCGTTCGCCGCTGTTCTGATGGATGGAAACCCATTGCTCGAAGCGGACCTGCGAAACAGCGGCGCTTGCGACTGCGCCTATTCTCTTGCCGGGGTGGCCAGGTTTCGGGTGAACATCTATCGGCAGTTGGGTCAGCTCGCTATCGTCATGCGCAAGCTGCCCAATACGATTCCGACTTTGGAACAGCTGGGATTGCCCGAGGTGTTTGCCAATATCGTCAAGGAACGTAATGGCATTGTCTTCGTCACCGGAGCGGCGAGCATGGGCAAGACAACCACCCTGGCGGCCATGTTGAATGAGATCAACCGCACTCAGGCGATTCATATCATCACCCTGGAGGATCCGGTCGAGTATTTGCACTCCTGCAAGCAGGCCACGTTCAGCCAGCGCGAGCTTGGGAAGGATTTCTTCAATTATCCCTCCGGCTTGAGAGCGGCGTTGCGCCAGGCGCCCAGGGCCATTCTTGTGGGCGAGGTTCGGGACCGTGAAACGATGGACGCGGCGCTCACCGCGGCCGAAACCGGTCATATCGTCTTTACCACCCTGCACACCATCGACGCGGGGCAGACTTTAAGCCGCATTGTTGGAATGTTCGCCAAAGAGGAGGAGCAACTGGTCCGCCAGCGCCTCTCCGCAACCCTTCGCTGGGTGGCCAGCCAACGGCTGGTCAACAAAGTCGGCGGCGGGCTGCAGCTTGTCACCGAGGTGATGGGCAGCAACCTGCGGTCGCGTGAGGCTGTCCTGCTGGGCGAATCGGAGAAACGGAACCTGCACGAGATTATCGAAAGCAGCGTGGCGCCGTACGGATGGCACAGTTTCGAACAATCCCTGCTGAAAGCCTACATGGCCGGTACGATCACTGAAGAGACAGCCGTGCACTACTCGACGCACAAGAACCAGGTGAGCCAGGCCATTGACCGCTCGAGGCACTTGCGGGCAAACAAGACCTAAGCGGCGGATTGGCGGCCACCGTCGGTTAAGCTCTGTCGCGGGGAGCTGCCTGCACATCACTTGACCATTGCTAAAAGCTCGCAGGCTGCGTATAGATTGCTCGTCACCGTGATCGCGCCCGTTACATGGTGGGGAGAACCCGAGGATGCAACCTAAGCGACTTGTGGAACCTCTACGATTGCGCCCCAATCGACGGCTGGGGCTGCTCCTCGTGGCAATTGCTTGCGCGGTTGGCATTCTTGCCGCAGGTGTCGCCAGGGCCGCCTTGCAGTTTGACGTTTTTATCGGGTACGACGGTTATGTTCCGGAGGCCTGCTGGTTCCCAATTGTTTGCGAGGTAAAAAACGACGGCCCGTCGTTCGTCGGAACCGTCGAGGTTACGGGCGGCAACAACCAGGAGCAGACGCTGCTCATGAAGGTGGAACTTCCCACGGGGACGCTGAAGCGTTTCGTCATGCCGGTGTTCGCCAGTGGGCGTGGCTATTCGAGCTGGGACGTGCGGCTGCTGGACGAACACGGCAAGGTGCGGTCCGAACAATCCGGGCTGCGCGCCCGCAAACAGCTTTCCCACAGCACTCCGCTGATGGGAGCGTTGCCCCGCACGCCGAGCGGCACACC
>DATGLT010000098.1:0-18909 GCA_035294005.1 Verrucomicrobiia bacterium | reverse complement strand
TGCGGTTCTATATCGCGGGGGTAAAAAAGACCGATCCCGAGGCGCAGCTTTGCAGCAACTGGGCTTTCACCGACCACATGCCCGAGGCGGTGTGCGCTCCGCTGGACTGGATCTCCGGCGATTTCACCCCGGAAGACGCGTTGAACTCCGCCCGGTTCTCCGCCCGCTACATTGCCCAGCAAGGAAAGCCATGGGATCTAATGGCCTGGAGTTTCACGACCACGCCCTATCGGCTGAATGGGTCACGACAAAAGCCCGCGATTCAGATTGAGCAAGAGGCAGCCGTCGTTCTTTCGCTGGGTGGCGGATTTCAGCCGTACTACAATCAGAGACGCGACGGGTCCGTGCCCTTGGAACATGTTCCAACCATCGCGGAAGTGGCCCGGTTCTGCCGCGTCCGACAGCCATTTTGTCAGGGAGCGACTCCCGTCCCGCAGATCGCGCTGCTGTATTCGACCGCTTCTCATTACCGGGAAATCAACAGTCTCTTTGGCCGGGACTTGTCCCGCATGTCCGGAACCTTGCAAGCGTTGATCGAAAGCCAGCAAACCGTGGATATCGTAAGCGAACATCACCTTGCCGGGCGGATGGGGCAGTATCCTTTGATAATCGTGGCGGAGTGCGACTATTTAGAGCCGGCATTCAAATCCAACCTGCTCGATTACGTTCAGAACGGCGGCGATCTTCTGATCATCGGTCCGCAGGCAGCGAACCTTTTTGCTTCAGAGTTGGGCGTGACTCTGGGACCGCCCGAGGACGGTCACCTTTATCTCTCCAGCGGCGATGCACTCGTGGAGACGCGCGACCAGGTCCGCGCCGCCAGGTTAGGTGATAAGGCTAAGTCGATTGGTCAATTGCGGGCCGGCCAGGACGCCCAGTCAGCCCTGCCCGCAGCGTCAATCAGTTCTTTGGGCAAGGGCAAAATCGCGGCCACCTACTTCTCATTCAGTCGCGGCTACCTGCATGATCGCTCGGTGCCGAGACGTGCATTTTTGGCCGATTTAGTGCATCGGCTGTTTCCAAACCCCATGGTTGAAGTGACGGGCTCACCGTATGTGGACGTTTCGGTCATGCGCCACGGTGGAGCATTGTCTATCAATTTGGTCAACACGTCTGGTCCGCATGCCGATCCGAACCACGCGCTGTTCGATTCGATCCAGCCTGTCGGACCGTTGGTTGCGAAGATCCGGTTAGAGCAAAGGCCCTCGAAGATCACCCTCGAACCGGAGCACAAGCCTCTGGAATTCAATTTCGAGAGCGGCATGGCTCAGCTTACGGTCCCCAGTGTTGAAATCCATAGTGTCCTCACGGTGGAGTAATCGAGAGTGAAATCATCTGCAGGATAGCAGCGCGACAGGTTATGAACTCGCCGGCACTCCAACCAACTACGTATCGGCAGCTAACACGGCGTGACATGATAAAGCTGGCTGGCCTGGCTGCCGCCGGAACCGCTATTGCTCTTCGCTCCCCGGCGAAGGATGCGCTTGAGGAAGCCGCGCCCAGGCCGTTCGATTACCGACTGCTACTCGGATGGATCAACGATAATTGCCCGCGTCCGCTCATGGGGAAACGCTGGCCGATTATCGATGTGAACGATGCAACGGTGGCCGATTATCGGTCTTTCTTCCGAATCGCAAAAGAAACCGGCTACAACGGAATCACCCTCTGGGGTTTGTATGTGAGTCACGCCTGGCCCGTACCCTTGAAGAATGCGTTGATTCCAGAGCGGCGCCGGATCATCGACCGCATTCTCAAGGAGGCGGACCGACACAAGATCAAAGTGCTCTTTGGCCTTGGTGTCTATAGTTGGGGCTTCGAAGAGATAATCAAGCACGACCCCACCACCGGCCGCAATGAAGGCCGGATGGCCTGGGGCTCCTTCACTCCCGACAACGGAGTGGCCATGTGCTACCACAGCGCCTCCGCCCGGCAATGGATGCGCGATATCGTTGACCTGTGCGTGAACGAGGTCGGAACCCAGGGCTTCGGGTTCCAGTCCGGTGACCTGGGCCGCTGTTACTGCTCGGAATGCAAGCGGCTCTCCGACGTTGAATTCCACTCGCGTGTTATTGACGAAACCGCGGCGTATATCAAGCAGCGGCACCCGGACCAAATTCTCGGGATGAGTGCCTGGGGCGTGGATCTCGGTGGGGGCGCGGATGGCTTGAAGAGGATGACCAGCCACCTGGATTTTCTTACCGATGTCACCGACCAATCCGCCCGCAAAGGCCGTGACTATCGGCGCTCGCTTACCGCGCATTTACCTTGTGCGTTGGGCTCCCTCGGCGGCGCCGTGATCGTGCCGCCTCAACGCTGGGAACGAGATCGCTGGTTTCTCCCCCATGCCCAAATGACCGCCCGGAGCATCAAGTCCCTGCATGAAGATGGAGGCCGCGCTTTCGAGTTCTTCATGGGACCCTTGAACAACCCGCAATACAACCTAATGACACGGTTTGTGGGATTGTTGCTACAACGTCCGGATCTAAGCTGCGAGCAAGCTCTTTCACGCGTGGTCGATCATATGTTCTCGCCAAAGAGCAAAACAACTTCGGAGGGCATTATTGAATGGTTGTTGGAGGTCGAGAAGGCTTACATGGGCCGCGTGGGTGACATCTCCTCAGGTGAGTTCGACTTTGAACCGCTCAAAGGGGAAACAGCGGGGGAGCCGATTTACCTGACGCGATTGTCTTCTGACGCTTTGGCTGGATACGAAGCCGATCTGAGCCGGCTTTTCAAAGAACTTCCGGGATTGGCTGCGGGCTGCCGTCGGTCCCGGGAGCTAAGCTTGATAACTCGCTGCGTGGACAACGTGCTTCGAGACGTGCAGCAGGTGCGTGCGCAGAGAAAGCCTTAACCCTATGCTTAAAATCCAGAACCTGGCATTCAGGACCTCCAGAATTGGCAAAATGGCTTTGATTTTCGGAGCCATGGCTGCGATGGCATCGGCGATTGGCGCGGGCACGATTGGCATTCCGATCCGATTTGATCTTCCCAAGGCCGGATATGTGACCTTGGTCGTCGAGGACTCTCAAAGACAGCGGGTTCGGAACTTGATTGCCGAAACGAAGCTCCTCAAAGGAACTGGTTTTGACCAAAGAGTAGCCGAATCCCGAAAATTTTCATATCTGCGTGAATATGCTTCAAACCCCCTCGTCGACGCGCTTATCCTCAGCCGCTGTTCTCGGACGCTGGTGGTGCAGGATTGAAGGGAGGGAACCTATGCAACACAACATTCACCCACTCGTTCTGTTCTCCCTCGCGGCTGGCCTGCTGTTGGCAGCGCCCGGACGACTGGCGTTAGGAGAGACGCTGGCCTCCATCACGGGCCAGGCGAGTGTTCAGGAATTCGGCGCCGTGGGGGACGGGAAAACGGATAACACCGCTGCCTTTCAGAAGGCGATCGATTCTCTAAGCGCCACGGGGGGCAAGGTGATCGTCCCGGTTGGTCAATTTCTCATCAACGGCAAAGTGACCATCAAAGACGGAGTCACTCTGGCGGGCTTAAACGAAAGCAGCCTGGCACCGGGGCCGTTAAAAGGCTCCGTCATTCTGGCCACCGGCGGACGTGATCAAGAGGACGCCGACCCGCTGTTTCAAATGGAATCCTCTACGGCCTTGCGAGGACTAACCATCTTCTACCCGGAGCAGAGGGCTGAGGACATCCATCCTTACCCGTGGTCCATCAGCATGAACGTAAGAAAACCGGACGAGGACACCCGGGTCTTCGATTGTGTGGTCGAGAAAATCACGCTGATTAACAGTTACAATGGCATCCAGGTTGGGCCAGCGCACAACGGCCGGCATCGCATTTACGACGTCTACGGTTGCGTCGCGGGATCCAGGTGGACAATACGCGGGATATCGGGCGGATCGAGAACATCCATTTGCATTGTGTTTACTGGCGAAAGGCGGTGACGAATGGCGATTGGACAAAGGTCTTCAATTTCATGCAAAGCCATCTCGAGGCGTTCATCTTCGGACGGACGGATTGGGAATATGTGAACAACACCTTCGTCTTCCCCGCCCAGGTGGGTTACCGGTTCATCGAAACCAAAGAAGGCGCCTGCAACGGCCAGTTTGCCGGCATTGGAGCCGATGCCACGGAGACCTGTGTGGTCGTCGAATCGGTCCAACCGCAGGGCTTGCTCATTAGCAACGGCCAGTTCAACTCGCACCATTTGGGCCGCAGCACACAGGTGGTAGTAGAGCCTACATGCCGAGGCAATATCCGGTTTGTGAACTGTGGTTTTTGGGGGCCGGTTGAGCACAACGTGCAAATCCTGGGACCGTCCTTCGCCTCTTTTACAGACTGTTATTTCTCCAACGATTATACCACGACGAATTATTCCATCATGGCCAGCGCCGGTAATCTCCAGGTCCAGAACTGCACCTTCGACGCTCGCTCGAAACAGCGAAAGGCTGGCAATGCCTGGGCCCAAGCCGACGTCCGCAACCAACCCGGCAGCATTTGGCTCAAGCCAGGGGTCGAACACGCACTGGTCCGCGGCAATAACGGCTACTACGGGGTGAGCATCCGCAACGACATTGGCGACCATGCTATCATTGCAGAGAACCAGCCCTCCCACGCGGTTACGAACGCAGCGACTTCGCCCGATAAGTAATCCAGGATACTGATAATGGACCGGTCCCGAACACATTATAACTCCCCCACTTTGAATCTATGATTCGATTGACGATCCTCGCGATGTTCTGGACCGCACTGGCACTGGACGCGGCCCCTTTGGACTATTCGGTCTCCTGGCTCGGCAACTCGTTTTCCGGCGCGAGCAATAAGTGGGTCCAGAATTTCCTCATCCACACACACGTTCAACCCGACGGCACGGTAAACACCTGGAGCCACTGGGACGAAGGAGGCAAGAAGTTCGGCGTCTACAAGGACGGGGACGTGGTCGGGAACACGAACGCCAATCCAAACAGTCTCGAAACTACGGACAAGGCCGGCCGCAGGTGGAGGATCGAATTCGATTACGTCGAGCCGAAGTTCCACGAATACGATTTCAAGCCCCGGGGCATAACCTGTGATGGTGAAGCAGTCAATTTCCCTGGGCTGTTCGAGCCGATGGCCCTCGCATTAGCCAACGACGGTCAACTCATGGTTGCCGATTCGCAGACTAGCCCGCGGCAGCAGGTGTTGTTCTACGAAATCACGGACCCGAAGCGACCGAAGTTAACCCGCGCATTCGGGGATTACGGGGGCATCGCCAGTGGCAAGGCGGGCGTCGTCACGCCCACCAAGTTCTGGGGCATCCGCGGCATCGGCATGGATGCCGTAGGCAACGTTTACGTGGCCATGAGCGAGATGGGCTCGTGCCTGCGCAAGTTTTCCGCCGAGGGCAAACTGATTTGGGAACTGCGCGCCGACTTCTTTGTGGACGTGGTATGCGCGGACCCGGCCACGGACGGCCGAGACGTCTGGGGGATCCAGGAGCACTATGTCATGGATTATGCCAAACCGCCCGGGCAGGAAGCTAAGTTAGTGGGCTATTCGCTCGACCGTCACAAGTATCCGCGAGACCCGCGTGGGCTGACGTTTGTCAAACAGAATGGCGAACACGGCCTCACTTCGCCGCAGGTTGTCTATCTCAATGGCCGACGCTTTCTATTCGTGGGGGGCATGTTCGCCAGCAACTTCATCAATATCTTCCGGTACGACGACGAAATGGCAATCCCTTGCGGGCTGATTCTCCAATGGGGCAACGACCTTTACCGCACCGAGCAGAAATGGCCGCCCAACAAACCCAAGGGCACCTCGATCTGGCGTGATCTCAACGGCGACGGCGATTATCAGGCCGACGAGTTTGCCCCTAACACCGACCGCGTAAAGCCGGGCCCGTTCTGGGTCGACAAGAAGGGCAACATCTGGATGGCCTACGGCTTCTTCCGTTACGACTTTCAGGGACTCGACGAAAAGGGCAACCCGATTTACCGAGCAGACAAGACCACGGTCCTGGAACCGCCAGACGGCGTGAAGAAAGTGGCCCGCGTTTGTTACCTGGATGATACCGACACCCTCATCGTGGCGGATGAGGGCCGAGAAGACATGCGGCACATTGGCCGGGTGTTCATTTGCAAAGGTTACCTCGCCGGCAATCGCAAGACGGTCTCCTTCGAACCGAATGCGGGCACTGAGGCAGCATGCGTGGCGGCAGCTGGAGACTATGTCTTTACCGGCGGCTGGAAGGAACGTGGTCGGATCGGGATCAACCGGCTCAGCGACGGCGCCGAAGTCGGTGTGTTCGACCCCGGTCCAACTGTTGGAGGCGTTGAGAACACGGGCTGGATTGATATTCTCACCGGCATCACCGCATTCGAGCGCGCCAACGGTGAGTATCTCGTCTTCGTGGAGGAAGACTACAAAGCCAAAGTGCTGATGTACCGCTGGAAACCCTAAATGTCTTATGGTCGCTCCCGTCTCCTGGATGCTCCTTTTGTTGCTCGCGCCGGCGGCCTTGGGCGCTCTCGATTTAGGTCTGTCCGCCGGCCAGTCGCGCACGGCGGAGGTTGCCGGGCCTCGCGCAGCGGGGTTGACCGTTGTGCATCCGGAGGAAATTCGGGACCCGCTGGCAAACCCGTATTGCGGTTGGGGCATCTGGGCGGGGCCGAGGTTCTTCGACAGCCGGCAATTCAGTGTGGAATACAACACGAAGGGCTTTGGCGATGACGCGCCGCTCTTTAGCTGGGTATTGATCGATTGGATGTGGGCAGACTTGGAACCCAAAGAAGGGCAGTATGACTGGAAAGACTTCGATGCGGTTGTTGATTATTGGAAAGCGCGGAACAAACAACTTGTGGTCCGGCTCTGGGTCACGACGGATCCCGGTTGGGCAGGGGCGCCAGGCAACAAGGTCTGTCCGGACTGGCTTTGGGAGGCGGGCGCGAAGTTCCACGAATACAAGGCTGAAGGTGGAGTGAGGCAGAGGTGCCCTGCGTATGCCGACCCGACGTGGGAATCTATTTACCTCCCTAAAATGAAGCGTTTTCTGGCCGCATACCGGGACCGGTATCACCAGCCAGGGAACCCAATCGTTTTGGATTATGCCATGAGCTTTGGGGACTGGGGCGAGTGGCACACGATGTGGTCGCACTATCCGTGGCCGAGCCCAGACACAAAGCGGGAGGTGCTGCGCAAAGCAATCAATTCCGTGATCGAGGTCTTCGCGCCGAATGTGCCGCAGAACCAACCCATCCGGAGCCTGGCCATCGCGCACGTCTATGATGATGACTGCGGCGGGGAAACGCCGTTGCAGGAGGCCATGCGTCGACAAGGACTTGATTTAGCCGCCGAACGCGGATTCGCTTTTGCACGGAACGGGTTTATTGACGGCCTGAGCGGCTGGCCGAACGACCTGATGCTGACCTATTGGCGGGACCATCAGATCATTACGGAGGGCGATTGGTCCTACGAGCAGGTCAAGCGGGACAAGACGCATGGTTCGATGACTGAGCACGTGGATGCCTTTGTGAAGTTCCATTCGACCTATGCGCATCTTTATATGCACGCCGCCAGCTACAAACAGGCGATGGCGGAAGACCGGGCCGAACACGAGCGCGCGCTCCAGCCCGGCGGAATTGGCTATCGTTTCGTGCTCACTTCGGCCTCGTGGGAGTCAACTCGTCGCCCGGGCCAAACCCTGACCCTGCGCCAGGAATGGGTTAACCGCAATGCCAGTTGGTGCGTTTACCCGTACCGGCTCGGAGTTTATTTAGTTGATGACCGGGGACAGGCTGCCTGGTCGGAAGCGGACAAGGTGTTCGACCCACGTCCATGGACCGGTGGCAACCCGAGACAGGTGGAGAGCACCTTCAAACTACCGGCCGATCTGAACCCGGGAATTTATGAAGTGCGCATTGCGTTGGTGGATGAACAAGGAAATCCACGGGTTCGTTTGGGCATAGCGGGAGTTGATGCCCAACTCCGGTATCCGCTGGGTAAGATCGCGATTTCCGCACACCCAAACGGCGAATAATGACATTGAACCCCACAAATCCTCTGCCTCGGCGGGAGTTCCTGATTACGACGGGCGGTATGCTATTGGCGGCCAGCGCGCTGAGGTCCCAGCCATCATCCCGTTCTGAGTTTCAGGCGGCCCCGAAATCGAAACCAGTCGCTAAACGACTCTACTCTTTTAATCTGAAAGACCTCGGAGAAGACCGCGGCGATTGGCAGCTCACGCTGACCTGTCTTCAGGGCCTGGTCAATCGTCGCAGGCCAGAGCTGTACCTGGTCGCGGATGATTATGACGAGATGTGGCTGGATTGGCTGTGGAAGCGTGGGGACATCAAGGAGGTCAGGCGCATTGATCTCGACCACCTTTTCACGCGGTATCTCTCCTTTGCCAAGTGCCGGTTTGTCACCGACCCGGCAATTCCCGGCAGCGTGGACGTCGCGACCATGCTGGCCGGCGTTTATGAGGGGCTCGTTGTCACACCCGAACACGCCGGCCGCTTCAAACTGCCTTTGGGCAGAGACAAATCTAAGTGCAAAGGCGGTTTGGACCTCCGGACGATGGGTTGGAAGAAGGACGTGGAAGCGTATCGTTGGGTGCTAGCGGAAGCTGGAGATCAGCTATCCCGCAAGGCTGTCGCTTATGAGGACCCCACGAAGCACCTCAACCGCGATTACCTGGTTGAATTCAAGGTCCCAATCGTTTGGATTTGTCACGAGAAAGCCGGACGGAAGTTCGCTTACTCGTCCTTCGATGAGGAAAAGACGTTTGTAAGGGACCTGTTTTTGAAATGGCCGGCCAACATCCCGTGTTTGGGCTGGCCTGGGGATGACATGAACGAAGGGAGTGATAACGGCATCGGCGAATGGCCAGGCGTGAAACTCGCCAGCCAGTGCGGCAAGTACGAGATTTGTACCGGTCACGACGCAGGTGCCATCGCCGCGAGCAACTTGTCCGTGCATTCCGGAACCAAGGGCACCTTCCGGCAACCGATTCCTCCCGTTACACTCGATCGCGAGAAAGTCTATTATTCGTTCGTTCGTTCAGATGGCGACGGAATGAACTTTCTTCGCTACTGGTATCGCCGGCTGTTCGATGAGCCATTTCACGGCCGGGTGCCGATGGGCTGGCAAGTGGGGACGTCGGCCACAGATTTGATGCCGGACATTCTGGATTATTTCTACAAGCACGCATCGCCAAACGAATGCTTCGTCAATGCCCTCACCGGAGTGGGCTACATCTGGGAAGACAATTTCGCCGAGTTTCTACCAGCCGATCGGCAGAAGCAGGTTTGGGATGATTACATACGCCATTCGGAGGAGTACCGGGCCCGATTGGACGCCACCGTGATGTCCACGATTTTCGAAATGGCACCGGACAAACTCGCCCGGTTTGCGGGTATGCGCGGGATGAAAGGGATCTTTGCTAATTACGGCCGCATGGCCGGAACCACAAAGGACAACCAGGTGTTCCTCTCGGCTGGTCGGCCAGTCTTCCGTGCCATCAACTCCGGTCCATCCGGGGACGTCACGACCCCCGATGGCGTCCGTCATGCCGCCGACTTCATGATCAAAGAAATCCGCGAGTGGACACCGGCAACGCGCCCTGCCTTTTTGCATATTTTCCTGGGCAACTGGCTCAAGAGCCTCGCCCCGCTCGAGTTGGTCGTCCAAGGTTTAGGATCAGAATACCAGTGCGTGAGGCCGGACCAACTACCCACGCTATACGACGCCGCAAACTCATAGAATGTCACATCCAGTACTGAGGGAACAGATTCTTGAAGACCAGTTCTGGGTTTACACCACGTCTTATGAAAACTACTAAGATGTGCTGGTATCAGCGCTCGAATTTTCTGCTGCTTGCAACGGTAGTCTGGCCATGGACTTTGGTGGGACAAACCCTGGCGTCCAGTATCCCTTGGGACATGAATGCGCTGGCCAAGGCACCCCTTTGGACAGCGTTGGATCGGCCGAAGGCCGAGGGTGTGAAAGCCATTTGGTACACTGGAATTCCTTTCCATGGCAAACCAACGCGTGTCTTTGCGTGGCTTGGCGTGCCGGTGACCAAACCTGGCGAGAAAGTTCCTGCAATGGTCTTAATCCATGGCGGAGGCGGGACGGCATTCGAGGAGTGGGTCCGGCTTTGGGTTGCACGCGGGTATGCGCCGATCGCGATGGATACTTGCGGCCAGGTTCCGGTGGGCAACTACGGACAATACGCGCGAGATGAGCAAGGTGGTCCCGCCGGTTGGGGAGGCTTCGATCAGCTCGATCAGCCTCAGAAAGAACAGTGGACCTACCATGCCGTAGCCGAGGTCATTCTGGCTCACTCCATCATCCGCGCTTTGCCGGAGGTAGATCCTCAGCGCACAGGGGTTACGGGCATTTCCTGGGGAGGTTATCTGACCTGTATTGTCGCCGGCGTGGATCGCCGTTTCAAATTGGCCGTCCCGGTTTATGGGTGCGGCTTTTACCGCGACACCGTGTTTGCCGGCGATCTTGAAAAACTGGGTCCGCAAAAGGCCGAACAATGGATCTCAAACTGGGATCCGCTCGAGTATCTTCCGAACGCTGACATGCCACTTCTGTGGGTGACCGGCAGCAACGATTTCGCTTACCCCCTTAATGCGCTGCAGCGTTCGTACCGGCTTACCACTGGGCCGCGGACCCTGTGCATTCGGTTGCGGATGCCTCATGCTCATGGCGGCGCCGGCGAAAAGCCAGAGGAGATACGTGTGTTTGCGGACAGCGTGCTGAAGGGCGGAGCGCCTTTGCCCAGCATTATAGGGTCGGGGTGCGACGGGACAAACGCCTGGTTCACCTGCACCAGCACCGTCCCCCTCCAGAAAGCGGAGCTCAATTACACCAGGGACACGGGCGGCTGGCAGGACCGGAAATGGGAATCGATTCCCGCTCAGGAGCAAGGCGGGAAATTCTCGGCCGTTCTGCCCGCGGGAACGAAGGTGTATTATTTCAATGTTTTCGATGCGCGGAATTGCGTTGTCAGCACAGAACACGTGGAATGCCCGTGAAGACACGTCGGATCGAAACATCTGTCCGGTGGCTGGCTGCCTTTTGAGGCTCGCGCCATTGCCCCCGCCGAGAGCCGCAGAGGAGAACTCGGTGCATCCAGTTCGCGAGCACAACCGTTCGCCAGCAAATCGAGAGGCAAGTCCGGCCTGGAACGACGTACCGGGTGCAAATCTACCAGGGTGTGTTGAATTTGCCTTAGGTTGGCCTCACTGAACCGGCCGGGCTTGTGCCGTCTCCGGAGTCCTGGCGCACCAGACCTCCATCGGCGACAGCCCGCGATTGTTCCACAGGGCGTACGGGATAGCGACCAAATTGGCCTGCCGCGTACCAATTTTGCCGTCGGTCCCGCGCACCGCGCGCTCGGCACCCGCAATCGACAGCAGCGTCGCACCTCCGAGAACATCCGGTTTGAAAGTGGCGCTGATGCGCGCGCTTTCCGGTACCACGCAATCGAAAACCGACCCGTCATTGTCCACACCTTCCAGGCAATAGACCACCGGGCCGCGTTCGAGCGCCACGCGCTCGCGGGTAGCGGCGATTTTCTCGTGACCACGCACCCGGCGCACGGTCATGTTCAGATCGAGCTCGACCTTGTCGCCGGCTTTCCAGGTGCGCTTCACCGCAAGGTAGCCGTGCTCGGGCTGGACGTGGACTTTCGTGCCGTTCACACGCAACGACCAGGTAGCGGACTCCGAAGGTTCGTAGGTGTAGAGATCGCTCGGCAGCGGGTGGCCCTGAACCCAGCCGGGCAACCGAAAGCAGAGTGTGAACTCCGCAGGCTTCGCTGGAGCTACCACTATCCCAATAGAGCCATTCCACGGATAATCGGTTTGCTGGCTGAGCGTGACCGGCACACCTTCGACGGTAACGGCGGTTTCGCTTTGGGCGTAGAGGTTGACGAAGAGTTGGTCCTGGCGCACGGCACAAAAATACCCTGTCAGGGCCGCCAGCGTGCGCAGCGTATTTGGCGGACAACATGCGCAGCCAAACCACGGCGCCCGGCCGGCGTAACCGTTGTTGTTGACGGCTTTGCCGTCGTATTCCAACGGGTTGGGATAAAAAAATCGGTTACCCGAGAGCGAGACGCCGCTTAGAAAGCCATTGTAAAGCGTGCGCTCGAATACATCCATATATTTGCTTTCGCCTGAGAGCAGGAACATGCGATGGTTCCACATCAGGAACGCGATGGCGGCGCAGGTCTCATTGTAGCAATCGTTCGGCAACTCATAGTTGTCCCCGTAGGCCTCGCCGGAGGCCCGCGCTCCCACTCCGCCCGTCAGGTGCAGCTTGTTGCCGACAACATTTTCCCAGATTTTGCTGATGGCTTTGACGTAATTGGTATCTCCCGTGAGCGCCGCCACGTCTGCCATGCCGGAATACATGTAGTTGGCGCGCACGACGTGCCCCACCGCCTCGGCCTGGTCCACGACCCGCAAGTGCCGCTGGTTGTAGGGGTCCTGGCCGGGACCGCGCACGTCCAGGAAGAACTTGGCCAATTGCAGGTATCGCGGGTCGCCGGTTACCCGGTAGAGCTTGACCAACCCCATCTCGATGACCTGGTGGCCTGGGGCGATGCGCAAATGGCCCTCGCCGAAATCCTTGTAGACCAGGTCGGCGCTCTTGAGGCAAACGGCCAGCAGATTGGTTTCGCGGGTGGCCTGGTAATGCGCCACTCCGGCCTCATACAAATGGCCGAGGTCGTAAAGTTCGTGGCTGAGCACTGGATCGCCAAGCCAGCGCTTTCGGTCGATCCACTGATGCGCAGGCGAATCCGGGTGCATGGTGCGGAAGGTGTAAAGATAGCCGTCCGGCTCCTGCGCCGCCGACACGATGCGAATATAGTTGTCCAACCGCGACGCCAATCCCGCATCCGGATGCAAACTCAACGTGTAGGAAGCTCCTTCAACCGCCTTGTAAACGTCAGAATCGTCGAACGGAAAGATCGTCACCGGCGTGTTTTGAAAACCGGTCTCGCCCGCCGCGCGGCGCCGCATGGTCTCGGTCGCCAGTTCGAAATTGCGAAGCCGCTTGGAGGTTTCGCATTGTTCCAGCGCGTAGGGAACCGTGACCAAACGATTGGTCTCCTGCCGGGGCAGCCAAAAGCCCCCGGTCACGTGTACCGCGGTGAATGGCACCGGTTGAACCGGGTAATCGGCGCCCACAACAGCAGCGGACGTTGGAACCGGGCGTCCATCTTGCCACACTTTCGAATTCCCCGCCGAGGCTTTCGATCCTGTCGGCGGCACCGGCGAATTTGTTATCGGGCTTGGGGTTACTTCCAGGAAATTTAACGCGCCACCGCTTCCTCCGCTGGGCACTGATATGGTCAAAGCAATCTGGCCTCCGGCGCTGGGAGTCACGTTGGTCCAGGTCGCCACAGTCGTGGAGTTGTAATAGGCATTAAACCTCACGGAGCCCGGGCCAGGGCCTGTACCGACACTCAACGAGTTGCTCTGCGCGTTGCCCATGTCGGTGTAATTGCCGCTGGAATGATTGACCGTAGCGCCGTAAATAAGCAAATCGTAGGTGCCGTCAGGGTTTAAACCCGAAAGGGTAACAGATACACTGCCGTTGAGCGCGAGGCCGTCGCGCAAGGCCTTTGACGGAAAGGTGGTGCTGAGGATCCCAGCCGGATAAGGTCCAGAGTAGTCGGCCCAGGAGGCGCCGGGTGAAGAGTTCCACCCTGTGAGATTGGTGATAGCCAGCTTGATGCCCGAGTCTGCGTTGGCCGCGTTCACCAGGGCCATCGGTTCAGTGCCGCCGTTGATGGGAACCGCGCCGCCACCCCCTTGGGATATCAGGACGCTGTTCCAATAGAGCCCGTTGTCCGGGTTGCGCATGATGTCGTTGGCGTCTCCGCTCTTGAAATCCACTAGCACCGAATTGGCCGAGACCGGCCAGGGGAGGGGGAGGGGCGCAGCCAGCGTAGTCGTTGCCAGATTCGTCAATTCGTAAATCCGAAGGTAATCCACCAGCATTTCAGCCGGGAACGACGTGCCGGCCCTGATTTTGTCTTCAGCGGGATATCCCAAATAGCCGCCGCCAATTGCCAGGTTCATGATAAAAAAGAACGGCTGGTTGAAAGGAAACGGATAACTGCCAACGGAACTGGACCAGTTGGTCTGCATTTCATAGAGATGGCCATCCACATAGAACAGGACCGCGTTGGTGGCCCAATCCATGGTGTAGGTGTGAAAGGCCGAGGCGGCGTCGCTCTCCCCTTGGAGAAATTGGTAAGTATCGGTTTTGCTGGTGCCCGAATGCAGGCTGGCCTGCACGGTGGTCGGGGCGCTGCCTCGGTTCTCCATCACGTCGATCTCGCCACACCCGGGCCAGGGAATGGTCGAAACGTTGGTGCCCAGGAGCCATAGGGCGGGCCAGCAACCGAGTCCCATCGGAAGCTTTGCCCGCCACTCGATCCGGCCATACTTGCGAGAAAACAACCCCTGCGTTTTGATTCGAGCCGAGGTATAGCGGGAACCTTTGTAATCCTCCTGCTGGGCGATAATATGAAGCAGCCCTCCGCCTTCATAAACATTGTTGGTGCGGCTGGTGTAGCATTCCAGCTCCCAATTGCCCCAGCCGTTGACTCCAGTGTCGATGTCGTACGTCCAGGTATTGGTATCCACGCTGGTGCTGTTGAATTCGTCGCTCCAAGCCAGGTTCCATCCGCTATAGGGCGTCCCGCCCGTCGAATTGAGTTGGAGGTCATCAAAATACAATGCCCCGCCAGCACCGCTGCCGTCGCCCCGCACCACCACTCGATACCGGATAAAATAGGTTCCCGCCGGCGCCACAAGCTGGGAGACCGTGCCGGTCGCCGCAAACGTGCCCGGATCACAGGCATTGGTGACCGGCAGGTTCACCCAGGTGTTTTGCGGAATCCCTCCCCCGGCCACATTGGTAACAACCGACGAGCGATACAGCGCCAAGATTGTGGCATTGGCGTCGCGGAAAGTGACTTCAATCCAACCCGAGTTTTGCCCAGCCAGAAGACTGGCCGAAGGCGCATAAACCCATCCGGACGCCGACCAGGTCGCACCCGGACCTGACATATAATCCTGAAAAATTCCGCTGAAATTGACGGTGTATGTGGTCAAGTCCGGGGACACTTTGATGGCGTTGGTGCCTCCATGCGCGACTGTGTCATTTTCGCTCCACACATTCGTGTCCATGTTTGGACCGTAAGCCGGGCCGTAAACAGTCCACCCTGGAAAGCTCTGATTCACCCCCGGCGGGTTGGACTCAAAGCCCGGATTCCGCAAAACATTGGCTGAGTCCGCCACAGCCACCATGGATAGAGCGCAGACCGCCAGGATTCCAACAAGCCGTTTCATGGTGTTTGTTGCGTCTCAGGTAAACGGACTTTGGAAAAGAAAAATAAACCCTTCATTTGCTACCGCGCATTTCCTTTCGAAGCTGGGCTTCTGCGTCTGCGTTCCAATAGCCGCACTCAAGTTGGAAAAATACCGACGTATAAGGTTTCGTGAGCGGCGTCTTGATGAGGAACACCTTGAACGTTTTTCCAGCTTCGTCGAGCTTGCCGATGATTTGTTCGTGCGGCAACACTTGAACGGGCTGGCTCGTCAGGATTTTCGCGAGGCTATCGCGGTAGCCGCTGATGCCGGGCACGATCTTCTCCGAGACGAAATTCAGTTCCTCATCAGTGTAAATCGTCGGCTTGACGTGTTTTGTTTTCGCGAGTTCGGCAAGAACGCCTTTCACGACCTCAAGCTGGTCGGACTCGACGCAAATCGTCTCGATGCCCGGCGCCGTCTGGAGCGGATACGCCGCGTCGGCAACGACGATCCAGTTGCGGTGGCCGAGCATCGGCAGTTCTTTTTGCAGCTTCTCTTTCCAACCGTCGCCGGCAAATACGGTAGTGGCGATAAGTGCGAAGAGAGCGGGCATGGCAAAAACTTTGTTTTTCATTTTTTGTTTATTGCTCAACCACGAACCACACCGAAAAGATTCCGTGTGATTGGCGGTGGATTCTTGTCAGATCAAAGTAATTTCGAGTTTCTAGCCGGCAAAAATCTCTGCCGGGTCGTTCAGTTTCAGCAAGACCTTTTTTCGTCGCGCGACAGTTTCGCCGCCAGGAATTTACCGCCAAGCCAGACTTTCGCGGTTGCGGCCTTTGCTCCAGCGCGACGGCTTTTAATTTCAACCTTCCCCAGCGCACCGCAATTTCCGCCTTCCGCTTTCTAATCCTAGGGCAAAGCTGCCCCAGCCAACCACACGAACACCCAGCGATGGTTCTTCATGCCGGGATAGTACTGGAAACCGATGCCAGAGGAACGGCCAATTCTTACCGCAGCATTCGGTCTTTGCCAGTCGTTTCGACAGCTCGGAATACGACGCAGCACCTGGGTCACCCAAAGTCGGCCTCGCAGTTCCACGAACAGCTCTGTTTTTCTTGCCCCAGGCGAGTTCCGTACCAAGACGCGCCAGAGTTGTCTCAAGAATCGACCGTCAGATCATCCCAGGACAGAAACACTTGTCCGCCACCGCGCTTGAGGCAACTGTACAGTGGACACCAATATGTGCGGCAGAGCTTCTCCAACGCCTGGCCTGCGCTCGTCGAAGTGGTCTCGCCGGCCGCCAGGACAACGCTCCAATGCGTGGTAACAAAGCATTCCTGCTGATTGGGGTCGGCTGCGCGGTCGCTGTCGTCGGATAGGGGCATCAAACAAGGATAACCCTCTTTCGAGGATCATGGTACCCACCGAGACGGTTTACTTCGGTCATTTTGGTCTGGCACATCCGTCATTGAAGGACCGAGTCTCACTTCAGCCTCGGACTACTCCCGGATTAAAGCGTTGCCCTCGCCCGCGGCCTGACTTGCACATGGTTGAAAATTCACCCAGTAGACCCGAACCAAAATCGGAGCCGGTTGGGGATTACTGAAAGGTAAGCCGCCGGTCAACGGCGTCGTCGTGGTTGACTGGAAGATCTTAGCATTTCCCGACCGGCGACTGGCGCGCGTCCTGGATTGCTTTTGATTGGGATTCAAGAAAGGGCAGAAGCAATTGGTGACATTCACGACGCAAGCGACGCAAAGCCAGGTGGTGCCAAAGCCTGCACCCAAAGAATTCAACTTCGCACAACAAAGAAGTCAAACACAGGAAGGTCAAAGTCGTGATGACAAAGTGCGGGCCGTTGAAAAAGAAATCCGGCCGAAAAAGGCCGCAAAAGCCCAACAGGCCAAAGGATACCATGAAGAGACCGCCGGCCAACAGGCCAGCTCGCCGGAGGCACCTGGTTTCGAGATCAGCCTTTGTGAGCCGCGCGAGCAGACTAACGCTTTCTGCACTGCCCTCCTGGGCGAGAAGCACCTTGAGGCCATCTCCAGGGGCCATGGTCTGGAGAGTACGAACAGGAGTTGAGCCGGTCCCGGAGGCAATCCCGGAGGCAATCCCGCCGGGGAAAGTGGAATCAGCATTCGGCGGGGGTGGAGGCCCGCGAAAGGTGTCAGGATCGAAACAGGACCTCAATTGCCTATCAAAAGAGCTTCTCATAAGAAAAAGCGATCTTCCACTTTCGCGTCGGGGGGAGCTACATCGCTTGTTTCCCCGCATTGGGTTGCTTGGCTTTCCTTGGTTTCAGAACTTCAAAGCGGCACCTGCGACTCTATTGCGCGTTTTTTACGCTCATGTGGTTTCGAGCAAAAAAATGCGAATGAATCGTGAAAGATCACTTCTTGCCGCCCAGAGCCCCGCCCAGGGCGGAAGCCGCATCGCTGGCGGAGGCCTTGACCATGGCATTCTGAATCTGGGCCTTGAGAGCGTCTACGAGTTTTTGTTGGTCTGGGGTCAACTTGCTGGCTGACAGCTGACTGATCGTGGTCAATGCATCCTGGTATTTTTGGTCAGCGAAGTAACTTTTGGCCTTGTCGATCATGCTTTGAGACTGTGCCTTTTCGGCGTTTGCTTGATTTGCAGCGTCGTCAACAACCTCCTTGGCGACAGCAGGTCTAGCGGGTTCTACAACCTTTGCAGGTTCGGTGGCCATTGTATCACTCGGTTTGGGGGCCTCGACGGCCGCAGGAGCGGGCTCTTCTTTCTTGCAGCCGCTAAAGTTAACTGCCGCAACGCTCAATGCGATGGTTGCGATGATGATTTGAATTTTCATAAATATCGATTTTGACGGATTTGGGTTTGTTTGGCTCCCGCAAAAGGATTGCACGTGGGGGATGAGTTTTACGCTGGCGGAAAATGATTTTTCCTCATTCAAGGTTCCTCGTTTGACAGCTCAGCGTATCAAGACCACTCAAAACTTCGTGGGGACATAGAGATATTGGACTGATTCTCGGAACCACCAGAAGTCTAAAAAGTTGCCGGGCTTTCACGGCACGAAGATAAGTCAAGCTCCGACGCCCCCAAAGACGGGGTTAACCGTGGGGTGTTCCCCCCCCCGCATGCGTCTTACAGCCGGAAACAAAAAACAGAAGGGTACGAACGAAAGATGTGCGGCAGTGGCAATTGTAGGTCTGCCTCAGCGGACGTTTAGCCGGCTACTGCCTGTTGGAAAAACCCTGCGACCAAGCGGGCTCGGTCGCAGGGTGCATTCGAAGCCAAGCGTGGCCGAAGCCTTACGACGGGGCAGACGCCTCGTGCTTGGTCCCCGAACTTTCCCTGGCGAAGAAGAGGTCTCAACCTGGCGAATCGTGGATTTGATTTCCAGAAACAGTTCTTCTGGTTTAGTCCAACGGACCGGCAGGGAACGGACCAATCCTGAGTTTCTCATGACCAGTTGATTACTCGTTTCTGGAGAACCATTCGGCCGAGTTACGCGAGTGATCCGCAACACCGTGAATCACCAGCAGTCGAGCTTTAGCGGCAAGCTGGATAATTCCAATCGCCCGGCGTTTGCCGCACGCCCGGTAACCGCCAGCGATGAGTCCACCCAGC
>DATGLT010000097.1:0-7429 GCA_035294005.1 Verrucomicrobiia bacterium | reverse complement strand
CGCCAGCGTGTGGTAATCCCCGGTGGCGATCGCGACGACATTACTGAGGCCGGGCGGCACGTTCATTTGGGCCAGGCCATAGGTGCCCCAGGTGACAACCGTGCCGTTGGCCAGCAGCGCCACGTTATGGAAACCGCTCGCGGCAATGGCGACCACATTGGACAGCCCCGGCGGAATCGACGTCTGCCCCTGGCGATTGTCCCCCCATGCCACGACCGTTCCATCAGCCCGGAGCGCAAGGCTGTGGTACATCCCTCCCGCCACTGAAATGACACCGTTCAGGCCTGCAGGCACATTGCATTGCCCGCTCATGTTGAGTCCCCAGGCGGCAACTGTTCCACCGCTCGTCAGGGCCAGACTATGGACGGCCCCCGCGGCAATCGCCGCGACGTGACCCAGACCCGGAGGGACCTCACATTGGCCGTAATCGCCAACCTGTCCCGGCATTGGGCCCCAGCCAACCACTGTGCCCTCCCTGGTCAACGCCAGGTTATGAATGTTGCCCGCCGTGATTTGAGTGGCGGCGCTGCGCTGGAGCAATTCGGGGACACTGGTCTGACCGAATCGATTGTCGCCCCAGGCAAGGACATTGCCGAATGAGCTCAGAGCGATACTGTGAAAGTTGCCGGAAGAAATCTGCAACACACCTGCGCGTTGCGGGGGAGCGGCATCACCGGTCAGAACGACGTCGTAGGTGATATCTCCCCAGGCCACGATCCGATTGGCGGCGAAGAGGTCCGGGGCGGACGCAAGTCCCGCAATTGCCAATAACGCGCAACCACACCAGGCTTTGTTGAAGATCTTGTTCAGGCCAAAAAACATATTGATAACCGGCCGCGTTCCGTATGAGAGCAGTCTGGAGGGTGGGCGGGTTATCAACAATAGGGCCTCCTACGAAAGATTAGCCCGGGGAATTCCCGGGAATGAACCCCGGGGCAGCCCCGGGGTCGTGGGTCTCTTCCGGCCCAACGTTGGGCTCGGCAGCCGGGACCGCCGATGCGGTTCAACGATGCGGCAGGACTATCTGGCTGACTTCAGGCAAGGCCTTGATTCCTTCCTTGGTGAAGATGACGGTGATGACGATGCCGCCCAGCTCCAGGACGCGTTCGGAAATAGGTGCCAGGTCTTCGCCAAACTTGCGCATGGCGATTCCCGCTTCCCCGATAAAGCCCCAGAACCGATCGATGTCGCTGGTTTTCTTATGCAGTTCGGCCTGCATGGCGTCCAGGCGCCGCAGGAGCCGGCGTTTGTGCTCGTCCGAAATTAGCGTGCTGCCGCGAATCAGGTCTCTCAGTTCGCGGATCAATTCGTGGACTCTTTTGAAATCATTTTCTGGAAACTCGTATACTGAGACGCGTGAAAACAATGCCGCGTACTCTTCGGTCTTGGTTTCGAAATACCCTTTTGAATAGCGTCCGGTCAGTTCCGTGCGCGCCTGATCGCGCAGGCGGTTAAAGTAAGCCGTGACGTTGGCGATGTTCTGGTGCCGATGCGGTCCGATTTCCGGGAACGTTTCCAGCCCGGCCTCGCGGGCAATGGCAAAGCCGCGCAGGATGCTCAGGGCTTCAACATAATCGCCATGGTGCTCGGGTAGCTGGCGCGCATGGCCTTCAAATCGATCGAACTCCGCGCAAAGGGCCGCCAGGGCTTCGGTGTTATCAGCCGGCAGCCCCTGAAGCATCTTGGCCGGAAAAAAAGCTGTTTTCATCTCAGTGCTCGCGCTTTAACCAGGCCGAGCCTACCATACCCTGCGCCCCGGGCGTAAGCCTGATTTTGGTCAAGGACCGCGACGAATCCCACGAAAAATCCCACCGGCGATTTAACCGGTGCTGGGATCGTAGCGCAACCACGAATTGACCACGATTTTCAGCCGTCCCTTCGGGACTCATGGCCCTCGCACGGTACCCCCAAGGTTGAAACCTTGGGCTGGTTGCAATTGTCCCTCCGGGACAGCCGGGATAGACGCCTGCGACGGAAAACTGACCCGGCAAAAGCAACGGTTGTTCCCGCTGTAAAAACGATGCTCTGGTGTAAGCTTTGGATTTTTTTCGTCCCGAACGGGACGGATGACACTAGCCCAAGGTTTCAACCTTGGGTCCACTGTGCAAAGTCGATGAGTCCCGAAGGGACGGCTGGAATCGTGCCTCGGTTGTGCGACCTCAGCACCGGCCTCCGAGACCTCCGAGCCTCCGAGAAGAAGGAAGAAGAAGGGTCACATCTCAACATTTGACAATTATTGATAGATGGCATGAGTGCTGGCGGACGCGCAACGAGTTTGCTACGTCCACCAGTATATGCGTAACAAAAGCAGTTCTAACTCTCACGCCTGCGGAGAGCAAGTCGCAAGCAAAGTTGCAACCCAACCCCAGTTTCAGCAGATCAAACTGGCATTGGACGTCCATGCCGCGAGCGTCGTCGTGGTGCGCATGATTGACGGAGCCAAGCCGCAGCCGCCGCAATCGTTCAAGCCGGCCGATTTCCTGGAGTGGGCGAAGAAACAGGAGGCTCTGGCCAAGGAAGTCGTCAGTTGCTACGAGGCCGGGCCGACAGGCTTCTGGCTGCATCGGCAACTCACCGCCCTGGGCATTCGCAATTACGTGGTCTGCCCCACCTGCCTGGACGAACGGCATAGCGGGGTCAATAACGACCGCACCGACGCCTAGGAGCTAGCCACGCGGCTGGACCGCTACCTTGCCGGCAACGACCGAGCGCTGGCCGTGGTGCGAGTACCCACCGAGGCGGAGGAGCAAAAGCGGGCGCATAAACGCCAGCGTCAGCAGTTGCGGCAACAGCGCTTGAGTCTGGCTGCCCAGGGCCGCAGCCTGATGCTCCTGCAAGGGCGCCGCGAAAGCAATCACTGGTGGCGGCAACACCGCTGGGAGCCTTTGGAGCCAACCCTGCCGGCATGGCTGGTGGAGCGGCTCCAAGTGTTTCGCCAGCTGATTGTCAAGGTGGACGAGGCGGTCCGACAGTTGACCCGGGAGATCCAGACCCACGCGCCCAAGGCGTTGCCCAAAGGCATGGGCCGACTAACCTACCAGGCAGTCCAGACGGAAGTGGCCGCTTGGGACCGGTTCAAAAACCGTCGGCAGGTGGGCAGCTACGCCGGGTTGTGCGGCGGAGTCAGCGCCTCGGGCCAAAGCTCGGCTGAGTTGAGCATCACCAAGGCGGGCAACCGACGGTTGCGCACTGACTTGGTGGAACTGGCTTGGCGGACGTTGCTCTACCAGCCCAACTATTACCTGGTCAAGAAGTCGAAAGCGGTGCTGCTCAATCCCAAAGCCCACGCCCGTGCGCGCAAACGGGCCATCATCGCCTTTGCCCGGCAGCTGCTCATTGACTTGTGGCGCTGGAAAACCGGCAAGCGCACGCCCGAACAACTGGGCTGGGTGATGACCGAGGCTTAACCCCGCAACGGCTGGCTCTCATGCTGATGGAGTTTCCAGAGAATTTTTCGGAAAACGGCGCGCGCCCCGTGCAATTTCTTGGCCTACAAGGCCGGTTGATAGGTTGGGCGCGCTCGTTTTCCGACACTATGACGGTTACGGACGATACCATCGTGGGCGGCTGGCTTCCCCAGTTGACCCGGATAGCAGGTCGTGACGTCAGCATTGCTGACGGCCACACCGTCGGAAAAACGTTCTCCCGAAAAGACCTCCTGGGATCTCCGTGGCGGCATCCACGAGCCACAAGCCCACAGTCCGCTTCGAACCACATCCCGGCACCGGATCGCTATCTGAGAGTTGACCCGAGCACGCCGTGGGTGCATAGAATCTCTCGCCTACAAAACGGGGCGAGGGAGACCGGCCTCGGCCACTGGCTGCCCGGTTTCCTTCGTTCCAATGTAGAAATCAACCCCCATTGTTCCAGTTCCCAATCATGCCTCAGCTAACACCCAAATAAATCCAACAAAAACGTTGACGTGTCTCATAGCAGGAAATTGCCTTTTTGCGCCGCATGTACTGGGTGCTGCGCAGGTTAGACGACGAGCCAATCAGGTCAATCCTTCAGCTGGATTACCCCATGGAGCCCTGATCGAAATCGTCGAAAAACTAAGGGTGACCGAACCGCTAATCGAACGACGGAAACACTTCCATCAGCGAAAGCTTCTCTTCTTTCGCCTGATCATGAACTGTCCGCTGCGGATAATGCAATATGCGGATATGACCGGTCACAATCTATTCAAATTACAATCGGCCGAGGGAAAGAACCCAGCAGGGGTGTACAAAATTCACTTCGGCAAAGACGCCTTCAAAAATCGCAGATTCATCCGAGAGGTCGACTACGACTTCTACCTCCCGGCAGAACTCAGCCCCTTTGTTGATTCCTACCTGCTCGATCATTGGCCCGCTATCGCAGGTCGGGAGTTCACCCCCGAGGACCGTGTGTTCCAAGGCCAATTCATCATTTCGAAACCAAAGAATGTCGGAAACGCTACCAAACGGACGATCGCGCAGCTAACAAAGATTTGCCGCCGGACAAGCGCTCGAATCTTAGGCCATAAATACAAAACGCCAGGCTTTAACCCCCAGGCCGTCCGTCATGTCGTGGCGACGGCGACCATTAAAGCTAGCGGAAGCTACGAGGATGCCGCTCTCCTGTTGTGGGACTCACCGACAACCGTTCGCAGGGCTTATGCGCATGTTAAACGCGTAGAGCAATTAAGCAGGGCCTCGCGCGAACATTGGGAACGAATCCACGCACGCATCGAGCAGGCCCGGGCGGCCCTCGCTCCCAAGCAAGCGTGATCAGCTCTGCCTCCGGCGCTACGAACATGTTTGGATTCCCATCACTGGCCTTTGAGGCGAGGCGTGCGAACCCACACCATCGAGGGCATCAACGGGGCCCTGCCGTGGATTGCGACGGTCCGGTACGACAGTCGGGCAAAGGGTTGGCCGTCGCACCGAGCTTCATATGCCAGGGTCAACTGATGCTCCCCAGGAGCGTCCCACGAGCGGAAGAGGGAGTACTCTAACGATTCACCGGAAAGCAACGGGATCGCGTTGTGCTCCGAGTTTTATGGCGCCGTTCCCGGCCGGCGTGGATGGCCCGAACGACCTCGAGCCTCTTCTCACCGCAGTTGGTTGCGAGGAAGCGAACCTTAGCGACGAAAGCTTAGGCCAGTTGGTTACCGAGAGCCGACGCTACGCCATATTCGAAAAAGGCTAATCCACCTCACCAGGCCGGCCAGTTGACCGGAAACCGAAGCCTCCGGCCAGCCTTTGCCTGGTCGCGTTGGTGGGGAGGTGTCTTAAAGAAATGGATCGCGAGTGTAATTAACCAGCTTGCCGTCTTTCCCAAAGACCATGTTCAGTGGTTGCGTTGCCAGATTGTTTGGGTCCGTCCCCTCGGGTACAATGTGGACTAACGCGCCGCCGTCCAGCGATGTTCCCGCGGCGCTCGGCCTGATGATCACTTCATTGGGCTTAAACTCCCGCCCGCAATCAGCCTTGGCCATGCTGATTACATCCTCCCGGGTCACCGGCATGGTCAGGGTCGGCGCTGATGCGCCGCCCGGCAGTGAGTTCAGTTGCACCGCGCCGTCTCTGGTCATAAGGTACGATACCTTCACGCCGCCATGCGGCGAATCCTGAACGGTAAACGTCGTGGTCCCGATCATGAACGTGTACATGTAATCGCCAAGGCGTGAGTGAAACTTATCCAAGGTAAAGTCCGACTCATCAAACGGCACACGCCCTTGGAAAGCCTCAAACCATCTGTGCACCGCCGGCTTGTACTTCTGCTCAAAGTCCGCCGCCAGCTTTTCCCGTTCACCTGGCGTGAATTCCGAAGACCGCTTTGTGATGCTGTGCGGGATCGCTGGGGCGGTTCCCTGGGGAGCCGAGGCCGGAGGCAATGCGATGTTTGTGTTGTTGATGACCTGCCCTGCAGGTTGGTCATCTTCGAAGTAATCCAACGGTCTGTTCTTCTTGTGGTGAACCAAAATGACCAAAGCCGTCAGCAAGACTACAACGCCAACGAAAACAAGGACACTGCCACGGATCTGCTTCATAGGATCAACGGATCTTCACGTGCGTCGTATTGAGCATCAACAGCTCATTATCGTAAGTAGTAGTATAGATGTTATACCCGAATCCAGCAATTTGGGGATTGCCGTAAGTGATCTGGGGGTACTGACCTTTTGTGGCCAGGTACGCCCACTGAAATGAGTATGTTGGGTCGCATCCACCGGGGAATTGGAATTGGCCGCACACCCACGCTTGGTCAAACCAGGCTGCCAAGTCAGACGCAATACCGCCATGGTCGTAGCCAAGCTCGGGGAGTTTATCCACAAAGAACAGGCCGCAATTCTTCATCATGTAAGAGTTCTCTTCGACACTCGCTGGCCGCATGCCAGTGGCTTGAACGAAACTCAGGTTGTATCCGCCAGCCACTGGATCCAAAATGCTCCCACTGAAACAGGTCCAGATGGCAGCCTTGCGCAATCTCCAATTCTGGCCGGAACTGATCCACCCCAGGAGGTCGTAAGTGCTGAACGTCGAGCTCAAGTATGGTCCTCCACCAATGGTCTGGCCGCTACCGTGCGCCAAAGCGACAGTGAAGTCAGAATAAAGAGAACTGTTGCCTAACGGTACCGGCAGGAACGAAGACCAAGGCCCTGACGAAAGCGTGAGAGCAAAACAGCCGCCGTGATTGCGGTTTGTTCCGACATTGAGACTGTTGTACTGGGTCAATCCGCTTGGATTGTACAGATTATTGTAAAGGGACTTGAGGGTGCCGTTGATCACGGTATCAGTGTGAGTGGATATATAAGCCCCCAGGGTGTCCGCTGGATTTTCGTACTCATAGGTCAAAAAACATCCCGCGCCGGTGCGCACACCAGTGCGGTCGATGCTATTGGTGAAGCTGAACGTTGAGGGGTCGTAACAGGTGATGCTCACCGCGTACGTGTTCTTGGTGTAAGGAGTCACGTGATCAGCGAGGGTGAAATTCCAACCCAGGGCAACTTGGCCTGGCTGAACATAGCCACCATAGGTGGCGAGAGTCTGGCCGTTGCTCGGATCGGAGATGGTGGCGGCGATGTTCTGCGCCTTGCTGACAGCGAAGACGATATAATTTGTGCCGACCACCGGGGAACAGTTGTCGCTCGCGAACACCATGTAGTTCGGGTTCTCAAAATCCAACGGAATGCTGGCTGAGCTCCCAAAAACAAGCTTGGCGTCCACAATAGGTTGGGTCTTGTCGTAAATGCGCGCCTGGCTCAGCCCTTTGAGGTAGACCGTGCCAACGCCGTTATTCTGATACTTGGTATCGACGGTAAACGAGGTGGGTGAAAGGGTCCGCCGGGCCGGAAGCCCATCAACGGTGACTTCAAAGTAATCGTTGGTCGTGCCGCTCAGATCTGAAATGCTGGCTTGCAGGGTGACGACGTTGCTCACCGTCGTATAGGGCTGATAGCCGCTCAACG
>DATGLT010000096.1:0-13197 GCA_035294005.1 Verrucomicrobiia bacterium | reverse complement strand
CCCTGTTCGGCATGGGGACATTGGAGGGAACGCCATACCAGACGCTGGTATCAATGTTCCGCCAATCCACACCCTCCGCTGGTGGGTGTGGTGGCGCTGGATGCGGAGGGGGTGGTTGCGGGGGAGGCGGCTGTGGTGGTGGCTGCGGAGGCTGTGGCGGAGGCTAAACTCTTATGGAAACCGCACTTCAGAGCTGCCCTTCGCCACTGCTTGAGGAAACCGCCGGACCGGTGTGTTCGCCGGCACCGGAAGGTGTCTATGCCGCACAAGGACCTCACAAGCTCACTTTCCAATGGCATGTCACTGAGCGTTGCAATTTGAGATGCACTCATTGTTACCAGGAATCGTACGGCGGCGCGGAATTGAACTTCGAACAATGGCTCGACGTGCTCAAGCAACTGGAAGATCTTTTGGATGATTGGGGCACGAAATCTGGAACGGTCCATCGCGCTCATATCAACGTCACCGGAGGTGAACCTTTTGTTCATCCAGACTTCGTGCGATTACTTGAGGTTTTCCATTCAAAGCGCGAGCGGTTCAGCTTCGCTGTCCTCTGCAACGGCTACTTTATAGACAGGAAGATGGCGCAGCGGCTTGCCCAACTGGAGCCCGGTTTCGTCCAGGTCAGTATCGAAGGCATCCGGGCCACCCACGACCGCATCCGAGGAACAGGAACCTTCGATCGAACCGTTGCCGCCATTCGCCACCTTACCCGGGAACGGGTGCCGGTTTTAATTTCCTTCACGGCGCACCGGGGCAATTTTCGTGAATTTCCTGACGTTGCGCGGCTTGCGCGTGATTTGCGCGTCAAGCGGGTCTGGTCCGACCGCCTGATTCCTTCAGGTGCTGGAGCTGGTCCTGAGACGCAGTCCCTCACTCCAGCGGAGGTTCGCGAGTATTTGGAACTGATGCGCGCAGCCCGTGATGAAGCTAAACGTCGTTGGTTCTGCCGGACCGAGGTTGCGCAGCATCGAGCGCTCCAATTCCTCACCGGCCACGACCAGGCCTATCGTTGCGCCGCAGGAGATTCTCTGCTGACACTTCGGCCCAATGGCGATTTGCTGCCTTGTCGCCGGTTGCCGATTCGAGTGGGAAACATTCTCGAGATTCCCCTTCTGGACCTATATCGCGACAACCCAATATTGCGGTCCTTGCGGGATCCCAATCCAAAGATAAAGGGCTGCGAACCGTGTTCGTTCAAGCACACTTGCCGCGGCGGCCTCCGGTGTCTTTCCTTCGCGGTAAACGGAGATCCCTTCACAAAAGATCCCGGCTGTTGGCTTGGTCCCACGCCGTCGAGTCCCCTTACGGATCGGATCCCGTGACCAGCGCGTGAGTTAGCGTGCTTGCTAAGCGGATGCCACTTTTGGACGGGCGCTGTGGGTCTCAGCGCGGCTTAACGAGATATTTCTAAACGTCCGAGCGCCCCTACGAACTGCCGCGGGATTCCATCCGATGATGGCTTCGCGCCGATTGTCGTAGCGGTAAGTAAGTCCTAATTTGAGGGAGAGCAAAGCCGGCAGCCAGCCAATGGTGAAGAGCGAACGCGCAAAGCGCCAAAGGATACGGTCGAGGCGGTAAAACTGGGCGTAAACCCAGTCGGCACCGGCCTGCAATTCAGCCGCCGTCATGAGCGCGGGCCGAAACACTACATGCCTGTAATCATAGCGACTCCAGTCACGGTCGGTGACGCGTCCGCCGGAAAGCATGTCCTGGTAAAGGGGCGTGCCGGGCAACGGTGTGAGAATGTTCAGCTGCAGGGCGTCAATCTGTTTCGTTTCCAGGAACCGCAGCGTGCGTTCGAAAATTTCCTTATCGTCGGCATCCATACCGACAATCATACCGGCGATCACGCCAATACCGGCGCCGCGGATGCGACGCAGCCGGTCAGTATAGCTGTCGCTTCGGTTGAACTGTTTCCTCATGGAGGCCAGGTTTTGGGCGTTCGCGGTTTCGAGCCCAATGAACAAGCCGCAACAACCGGCGGCGCGCGCCATTTGCAGCAGTTCGGAATCGTCCGCAATCAAGACCGAGCATTGGCTGACCCAACGTTTGCGCAGAGGGATCATTTCGCGGAAGAGGTTCAACGCGAATTCGCGCTCGGCGATGAGGTTGTCATCCACGAAGATGAAGTGCCTCGGCAAATTTCGCAGTTCCTGGATGACCTCGTCCACCGTGCGATGATGATACTTTCCATGATGGAAGGCGGTAACCGAGCAGTAACGGCAGTTATGCCGGCACCCGCGACCGGCCTGGACGGCGTTGATGGTCGCGTAATGGCGGGCCGTGTGCGCCAGCAAGTCGCGGCGAGGCGGAGGCGAGTGGACTGGGTTGGGGTCGCCGCGGTAGGACTTCCGCAGGCAACCCGCTTCCGCATCCGCCAGCAACTGTTCCCAGGCACCCTTGGCCTCGCCCAGCACCAACGCATCAAAGTGCGGCGCCGCATCGTCTGGACACAGCGTGGCGTGATAGCCGCCGGCGACAGCGAGCTTGCCGCGTCGCCGAAACTCGGCGGCGATCTCGTAAGCCCGCGGCGCCAGGGCCGTCATAAAACTAATGCCGACAAGGTCGCACTCGGCGTTAAAATCGAGCGGTTCGACATTTTCATCGATGATGCGAACACGGTGTTGACCCGGGGTAAGGGCCGCGACAACAGTCAGGGGCAAGACGCTGAAGCGCAGCATGGAGCGGCGCGGCACTTCGGGCTGCTCCAATGTCACCCGAACCCGTTCACCCGCCGGCAGCACCAGTAGTATCCGTAAGCTCATGGAGCTTTTATACGCCTGCCGTCGCGGAGCAGGTAATAGATAAAAAGAGACGCGTCATCGATTTGCTCGATAGTGCAACCGATGATTTGAACTATGCCGGGCGAATCGTGAAACCAGCGCCGGTCCCCCCTGCCCCCGGGTTCGGGAGCGAACAGGCCTTAATTTACGCGATCACTTTTAAGAACGGCGTGGAATTAGCTTCGTTTCCATGCTAATGCATGTCGACCCCAGAGCCGTTGAAGCGGGGCTTACATAATACAAACCGCCGAACGAAAAGCATGAAGACAAGAACACTCACCGCCGCACTTGCTGCCTTGCTTTTCATTTTACCGGTTGGGTCCAGTCGAGCGGCCGACGTGATCTCGGTATGGGGTGGCGCGCGAGGCTCGATTATTCTCAAATCCGACGGGACAGTCTGGACCTGGGGCGCGAATTTTAACGGCAAGCTCGGCCTTGGCGAGACGAACGATCAGCGCGCCCTCACGCCTGTCGAGGTGCACGGGCCGGGTAACGTCAGCTACCTAAATTCGGTCAGCGCGGTCATGGGTGGGGAAATTCACAATGTTGCCCTTAAGTCCGACGGCACAGTTTGGTGCTGGGGCTGGAACGCCTTTGGTCAATTGGGCAACGGCACGACCAATGATGCGTGGGTGCCTGTCCAGGCCGGTCTCACTGCGACTCCGCCGCTGGTGAACGTGGTGAAGCTTGGCGGCCGTCCTTATTTTACGCTCGCCGAAAAGGCCGATGGGACCATCTGGGCGTGGGGCATGAATCAGTTTGGGCAGATGGGCAACGGCACGCTGACGCCATTGTCCAGCAAGCCAAACAGTGTGCCCGTGGTGGTGAGCAATTCGCAGCCGGGCGGGCCGATCAACGGCGCGGCGCAAATCACTTGCGGTTATCAGTTCGGCGCCGCGCTGACCACAAACGGCCAGGTATGGGTTTGGGGCAGCGGCACTCATGGCGAGCTTGGCACAGGCGCGACCACCACCAATTACATCCCGGTGCAAGTGCCGGGCCTGACAAACATCACGCAAATCTCCGCTGGCTGGTTTCATATTCTTGCGCTTCAATCCGACGGCACCGCCTGGGCGTGGGGCGACAATTCCCACGGCGAACTCGGTGACGGCACGACGAACAATAGATTTTCACCGGTGCGCGTGCTAAACGTGAGCAACGTCGTTGCGGTGTCCGGGGGCGACAGCCATTCGTCCGCGCTCGCGGCTGACGGCACGATTTGGAAGTTTGGCAGGAACGACGTCGGGGAGCTTGGCAATGGCTCGGTGAACACTAATGCAAACCCCTTCCCGGCCAAAATTCTCACTGACAAATTCGGCAATGTCTTCAGCAACGTGGTTAAGATGGCAGCCAGGGATTATCATAATATCGCGCTAAAGGCTGACGGCTCGGTCTGGATGTGGGGCGCGAATGATCAAGGCCAGTGCGGCGACGGCACTCAGAACGATGCTTTGCGCCCTGTTCCGGTCGTGGGCCTGGGCCCGCGCGTGCCACTGCAATTGAATATCGCCGCCGGAGCGCCGGGATTCGCGAATCTGTCATGGATCTGTTCCACTGGACAGTATTTCAACGTCGAAATTTCGACGAACCTCGCCAACGGGTTCGTTGCGTGGCAAACGAACATGCTTGCGACACCGCCCACGACTCTGCTTGCGGTGCCGCTCACCAACGGCGCATTCCTTTTCCGTTTGAAATTCTGATGCTTTCCCAAAATTGGCTGGACCATGAGCTCAAAAAATCTGCTCATCATTGCAGGTGACGGACCAGTTGGCGCGCAGATTTCACAGCTGCTCCGGGTTGCTGGCCTGATGATCACTTTGTGGCTCTGCACGGGATGCGGCGCCGATGACCGGCAAGGCGGCGCATCGGGCCAAACCGAGGGCCGGGCCGACGTCCTCTTGTTTAGTGGCACGGGAACCTCTCCTAACGACGTCAAGGCCTTTGAAACGCTCCTGAAAGACCAACACCTGAAGTATTCGAAGGTGAATTCCTCGGCATTAAACCGGATGAGCGAGCAGCAGATGCGTCAATTTCGTTTACTGATCATTCCGGGAGGCAATTTCATCTCCATCGGCAACGGCCTTAGTCCGAGTGCCACCACAAATATCCACAACGCAGTTGAGAACGGTCTCAATTACCTTGGAGTCTGCGCCGGGGCATTCTTAGCCGGCCATTTGCCGGGCACATGTTTGAACCTGACCGGGGTAAAGTTCGGGTTCTATTCGGCTACGGACCGTGGCATTCGCAAGATGCCCGTGCCAATCGTGGCGCCGAGCGGGCCCGCGCTCGAGCAGTACTGGGAGGATGGCCCTCAACTCACGGGCTGGGGTTCCATTGTTGGCAAATACCCGGACGGAACGCCGGCAATCGTCCAAGGAACTCGCGGGGCGGGATGGGTGATTCTCTGCGGCGTTCATCCGGAGGCGCCTGCAAGCTGGCGTCAAGGGATGGATTTTAACACACCCGTCACCGCGGATACTGCCTTTGCGTGCACGCTGATCCACGCGGCTTTGAACCGGGACGTGTTGCCGCACTTCTAACTGGCTTGCGTCATGCAGGCCGCGGTTTGACAACTCCGACTTCCCATCTAGGCTAACACCACTATGGAATACCGATTTCTTGGCGGTTCGGGTTTGAGAGTTCCGGTGCTGACGCTCGGGACCGGAACGTTCGGCGGCAAAGGGAAGTTATTTTCAGCGTGGGGAGACACCGGCGTGGCCGAGGCCAAACGGCTCGTGAGCATTTGTCTCGAGGCCGGAGTGACCATGTTTGACAGCGCCGACGGTTACTCCGACGGCATGGCCGAAGAAATCCTTGGAAAGGCGATTGCCGGACGGCGCGACCAGGTTCTAATTTCAACCAAAGCGACATTTCGAGTCGGAGAAGGGCCGAACGACGTCGGCTCCTCCCGTTTCCACCTGGTGCGGGGGATTGAAGCGGCATTGAAGCGACTTCAGACCGATTACATTGATTTGTTTCAATTGCACGCTTTTGATGCGATGACCCCGGTTGAGGAAACCTTAAGCACGCTGGATACCCTGGTGCGCGCGGGAAAGATCCGATACGTCGGGTGCTCTAATTTTTCGGGGTGGCATTTGATGAAGTCCCTCGCAGTAGCCGAGAGATATGGCTATCCGAGGTATGTCGCGCATCAGGCGTATTATTCCTTGATTGGGCGCGATTATGAATGGGAATTGATGCCGCTCGGCCTCGACCAGAAAGTAGGCGCCGTGGTGTGGAGTCCGCTGGGCTGGGCGCGGCTGACGGGCAAGATCCGGCGCAGCCAGCCGCTTCCCAAAGTCTCCCGCCTGCAGTCGCAACTCAATATCGAGATCGGCCCCAAGGTGCCGGATGAATATCTCTACTCCGTAATCGATGTTGTGGACGAAATTGCCAAGGAGACCGGCAAGACGGTTCCGCAAATCGCGCTCAACTGGCTGCTGCAGCGTCCGACCGTTTCAACTCTGATCATCGGGGCTCGCAATGAAAAACAGCTGCGCGATAATCTGGGCGCGGTCGGCTGGAATTTGACTCCGGCACAAATGAAACGCCTGGACGCCGTGAGCGCGGTTCCACCCATCTATCCTTACTTCCATCAAAAGGGCTTCCCCGAGCGCAATCCGTTTCCGACGGCATAGCGAATAGACTGTTCGGATCTCTCGGGCTCTGGTTGATTCGCCTTCTCGGGTGGCTGTGGTTCCACCCTATGCAGCCGGCTCAATAGCCCTGACCGGGACGTTGATCGGATTGATACGCGCGGGTCATTTGAAATGTGCCGTGGTCGTATTTGCAGCTATAGGTCGAAAACCAATTCGTCTGCTGAACCCGGCCTTCATAGCTGTAGAGTCCCCCAGCCCACCAACCGAGGTTGGCTGTTCCAGTGAAGTAGAAGCCACCGTTGGTTTCACTCGTTCGCAGTGGAACCGTGTAGCTAAATCCAATCACCTTCCGGTAAATCGCATGAAAGCGGGCGTCGCAGACCCCGTCCTTTCGCCTGGAAACAATGCAACGCAAACTGCCCTGGTGGCCATTGACATCACTCCGCCAGGTTCCATCCCAACACCCTTCGACACCGTTCGCGTCGATTGGTTTTGCGGAAGCCTTGGCCCAGGCTGACTGAAAACTGGCACAGCCGGGCAACAAGGCCAGACACGGCAACAGCAAAATGTTCAGGAAAATCGCTCGAGCGAGCGTCTGCTGGAATCTCACAGCCGCAACGGTACAAGAACGATTAAATAGATTTCCAGTGAAAACCGTTTGCGCTCTCGAACCTGAAAGCCGGCAGGGGTCGGCATGGCATCTGAAGTGCTACTTCTTGCGCGGATTAGAAAAATACTCTGTGAACGACACGTCGCCCGGCGCCGCGCACAGCCTCTCGCAGGCTCCCTTAGTCCACTTTTCGTCCTTATGAGTCCCAAGGTTCGACACTGCCTGCTCCTGTCATTTCTTACCTTGCTTTGGGCAGTGGGATCGCAAGCGGCGCCTGTGAACTACGACATTATCTACGTACGCCAACCCCGGTTTGGCGATACCACGAACACCATCTGGCCCGAGGTTTTTCACCCGTGCCAACTGGACGCCGGGGCCGACCTCATGCTCCTGCATACAAACGGAGCCGAGGAGGTCCTCGTGCCCGGTGGTACCGGGAGTGTCACTGACCCGTCCATGTCCTTTGATGGCCGATGGTGCTATTACGCCTATTATCCGGACCTGACCGACGCGGGTCTTAATGGGCAGCGCGATAACCTTCCCTACGCCGGCAGCGACATTTACCGGATCAATATTCAAACACGGGCCGTTCAGAGGCTGACGTTTCAGGAATTCACGCCAAACACCGGCGCGGCGAAGTGGGATTATGCCGACCCGACCAATCCATCATCGTCTCTAACGACCCTCGGGTACGGTATCATGAACCTGGCGCCCTGCCCTGTTCCGGGCGGCAAAATCGCTTTTGTCAGCAATCGAAACGGATTCACCCCTCCGAAAAGCTATACGTCCCCCACGCTTCAGTTATTTGTAATGGACGAGGACGGACAAAACGTGGTGCAAATCGCGCCGATGAATATCGGCAGCGCTTTGCATCCGACTCCGCTGCAGGACGGGCGCATAATGTACAGCAGTTTTGAAAGCCAGGGGCTGCGAGATGAACGGATGTGGGGCATTTGGACTATATGGCCGGACGGCCGGATCTGGGAACCTCTGGTCAGCGCCTTCCACAGCGGGCAGGCGTTTCATTTCATGACGCAGATCAGCTCGGGCGATGTGGTCGTGGTGGACTACTATAACCTCAATAACAACGGCTTCGGAGCGCTGTTTCGCCTGCCCGTGACCGCCGCGCCCGGACAGCCTCGTTTCTACTCGGCGTTTCAAACAAACACGCCGCCGCTGGACCAGACCGTCGGGGCCGGCTACAGCTATCCTTTCACCATTCCGTTTCAGCCGGTCGGCATGTATGCCCTGACCCCATTCACGCATCCACAGGACGAGGCTGCCCCGCTCGGGGCCGGTGGCGTGCGCGTCGGCAAATTCACTCACCCGAGCGGCGCGCCCAACAACGACCTGCTGGTCGTGTGGAGTCCAGGACCTGCCAATAACCAATCACGGCCAACCCCGACGCCGTATTACGATGCGGGTCTTTACCTGATCCCAGGTTCCATAACCGTGACAAATCCGTCGCAGTTGATCCTGATCAAGAACGACCCGCGCTACAACGAAGCGTGGCCCCGCGCGGTGGTCTCCTGGAAAGCCATTCATGGCACTGACACGCCTGCCGAACTTGGCTGGCTGCCAAACGATGGCTCGGCTCATCCGGATCTCCCTCCCGGAACCCCCTATGGCATCGTCGGCACCAGCAGCCTCTACAAACGCGAAAGCTTTCCCGGTGATGTGCCCCCGTGGGCCGATTTCTTTAACGGACTCGATGCGTTCAATACTTCCGAAAACGGACAGAGCAGCAATTGGGATTACCAGGGTTCGGACGACGGCCGCTACTGGAACAGCAATATCTATGCGATACGAATTGTCGCTATGGAACCCAACTCGCACCGAAGTTACGGGCCGAACTCCGGGGGCCCTTACAACGACGGGAACTTCTTTGTAAGCCACGCGCGCGAGCGCCTGCGGATTCTGGGCGAGATCCCGGTTCGAAAATTTGGCACCAATGGCGCGCCGATTCTGGATCCTGAAGGCAACCCGGACACAAGTTTCATGGCCAAGATACCAGGCGACACGCCTTTTACATTTCAGATGCTAGACCAGGATGGCCTTGTTCTCGCCATGGCCCAAACCTGGCACCAGGTGCGTCCGGGCGAGGTACGCAACAACTGTGGCGGTTGCCACGCCCATAGCCAGGCGCCGTTGCTGATTCAAAATACCGTCGCCGGCCAACCCGGTTACAAACCGATCGACCTGACGACCATGGTGACTTTGCTGAGCAAAAACACAAACGGGTTGCCCACGATTAAAACCAATCCGCCGGGAGCTGTGAACGTGGAATTCCTGCGCGACATTCGGCCAGTACTGCAGCGCAGCTGCCTGCCGTGTCATTCGCAAACCAATACCGCCTCCAACGCGCAGTTGGTGCTCGACGATTACAGCGACTACAACGGCCTGCCTGGTGACTACGAACGCCTGGCGGACGACTCCGGCGCGCAGTGGGGCTACAAGCCGGTGATCGGCACCGGAACGTGGAGGCAAAGCAACGCCAGCCGGTATGTCCGGATGTTTCAAAGCCGGCGCAGCCTTTTGATGTGGAAAATATTCGGCCGACGCCTGGATGGCTGGAGCAATAGTGATCACCCGACGGAAACCTCACCGGGCGACCCGACCATGCTGCCCACTGGAACCGATCCTAATACGGCTGACCTCGACTACACGGGGTCGATCATGCCGCCACCCAATTCAGGAGTCCCGCCACTCACTGAGGATGAAAAAATTACCTTTGGCCGTTGGATCGACCTGGGCTGCCCGATCAATACCGCCTCAGGCGACGACGCCACCTACGGCTGGTTTCTTGATGAAATCCGCCCAACTCTCACCATCAGCAGTCCCAGGCAGAATCAAAACACGCAGCCGTTAACCGAATTAAGGATTGGAGTTGCGGACGCGGATTCAGGTCTCAATACATCTTCCCTATCGGTTACGGCGGACTTCCCGGTCAACGGCGCCTCGCCGGGCAACGAGTTGAGCAGCCAGGGAAAGTTCGTCGCGCCTGGGATCTTTTCAATTCCACTTAACGTGCCCATCTCAAATTTGAATACGCAGCACGTCACCGCATTGGTTGCCGATCGCCAGGGGAATACCAACAAAGTCACGGTTCGATTCTGGATTAGTACTTCATTTCAGATCTTGTCTCTGGATGGTTCTTTAATGGCTTCCGGAGTAATCACCGCGCGTGTTGAAAACCCCAACTTGAGCACGAATCACATTGTCCTCGTTTCGTCCGACCCCACGGTTCCACTTGGGAAGTGGACGCCATTGACGGTCACGCAGACCTACGATGAGTCGCCTCAAATACGCGTGGTCCAGGCCAAATTGCCCTCAAATCCACCGCGCCAGCTATTCCTTAGAATCGAAGCGCGTTAATGCGCTTTAAAACCACAACGGCGCGCATCAGGGATGGATGATTTGCGGCAACCACCTCAAATTTCTCCGGGTCTATTCGAAATTAACCCGCAGGGTCACAGCGAGCCGGCCCATCGCAGCGCAGCGGAGAAGCCCGGTAATGCCCAAAAAATCAATCTGCACCCGGAACGGGCGCCAGAGGGATGCGCACGCCACTGAGCGCCGTCGAAAATTTTTGTCATCACGATCGCAACCGGGATTTTGCCCTGTGTTGGCATCCCGGCGGGATGCAATAATTTTTTGGGGTTTTGCGTGGGTCAGGCGACTTGCTCGCCTGACCCACGGCTACTCGCTGCGAACCCTGCGGGTTCGGGATCCGGAAACGATGGATACATCTTGGTGGTCAATCTTAAACGGTCTCCGACGGCTCCGAGATTCAGTTTGACGCTCTCATGGGCGGCCGGTAAATTACGCGTCCATTTTGGGTTCCAGAGTAGCTCAATGGTAGAGCACGCGGCTGTTAACCGTGGGGTTGTAGGTTCGAGCCCTACCTCTGGAGCCATTTTTCCTAGGGAAAATGAGGATCTGCCGGTCTCTGACACAGTCCTGACACAAAAAGGGGCCAAATCTGAGGCGGAGCAGGCAATCGAAAGCGAGGCGGACGTGAAATGGCCTAAACGCTTGAAGAACCGGGTGACGATCTACCGGAAATCCGAAAGTTACCCGCTCTACCGTGTTGCGTGGACTGTCAACGGCAAGCGGCAGATGAAGGCCCACCCCACATACAGCGCGGCCAAGAGTGCGGCCGATACGTTGGTGTCCCAACTCGGCAAAGGTTCGCAGGTTCCTACCCTGACGCCGGGCCAAGCCAATGACGCCCTGGTGGCTTTCGAGCGGCTGCGGCGGTTTTACGTGGATACCGGCAAGCGAATCTCGCTTCCGGAGGCGGTCGGGCAATTCTGCGAGTCAGCCGGGAAATTGAACGGCCACGCGCTGGGCGCGGCGGTAGATGGATACCTGCGGGACATTGCGGTCGTGAAGCGCAAAGACTTGGGGGAGGCGGTGGCGGAGTTCATCAAGGAACGCAAGCCCTTGACGGAGTCGAAAAATGGAGAGCGGCCCCAGTTGGATCCGGTCTATGCCAAGCACGTCGAGAGCTGCCTGAATAAATTCGCCGCGACCTTCCCGGCAACCTGCGTCTGCGACCTGACCAAGGACCATCTGGACCGTTACAACGGCCAGTTCAGCGAACTGTCACCCAAGAGCCGGAATCACAACCGGGTTACGGTGCGGATGTTCCTAAGCTGGTGCGTCAGGAAAGACTTCCTGGCAGCGACACACCGGCTTTTCGAAGCGCATGGCCTGAAGGCCGAGCCTGCGCCGTCCAAGGAAAACGACCACTACCGGCCAACCGAGTTACGCAAAATGCTCGACGGCGCGAACGAGGAGCTGCGGGCCGTGATTGCAATACAGGGGTTCGCTGGCTTGCGATTGGATGAAGTTCTGCGCCTGGATTGGGAGGACGTGTTTGGCATCCCTGGCCACATCGAAGTTTCAAAGTCCAAGAGCAAGACCAAACAAAGGAGGCTCGTCACGGTCTGCCCGGCTCTGAAGCAATGGCTGGCACCGTACCGGAAGCTGAAGGGAAAGGTCGTGACGAAGTGGGACGGGCTCAACGCTTACGTGCGGGCCTTCGTCGAAATGATGAAGGAGGTTGGCGTCCCGGTGAGGAAGAACGGGCTGCGGCACGGCTTCATAACCTACCATTTCGCGCTGCACAGCAACGAAAATTTGACGGCGGCGCTAGCTGGAAACAGCCCGGGGATAATTCACTCGAACTACAAAGGGCTCGCCACGAAGCGTGAGGCTGCCGCCTGGTTCCGAATCAAGCCCGCCAAGGCGCACGGGAAAGTCATTCAGCTTCCAACTGCGGGTGCCGCGTGATGGAAAAACATCTTGAAAGTTTCCTCACGTTGCGCGATAGTGCGCTCAGTCAAGTAGTCGATGCTCAGTAATCGGCCGCCTGTGTGGAGTCAGCCACCGGGCCAGAAAGAGACCAATTCGGACATGTTCCGGAATGGTCTCTTTTTTTTGGTTCAAAATTATTATGAAGACGACGAAAAAAACAGAGCCGGATGCGGCCGCCAACTCGGCCGAGTTCATCAACACGGACGCGCTGCTTGAACGGATCCCGGTCTCGAAAAGGACACTGGGAACCTGGCGCGAGGACGGCAAGATTCCGTTCGTGAAGTTGAACAAACGCGTGATTTATCACTGGCCCTCGGTGCAGCAGGCGCTTTTGCGCCAACAGCGCGGGCTCTGAAAAACCCCTTAACCATTGAACGTGTTTTCCCTTGGGATATGAATGATATCGAACAAAAAGCCCGCGGCTTTGAAGCGCACGGGCTCAACCATTGATGATGCTGATCCAGGATTAACCCGGCCTCGCCCGATTGTCAACGCGGCGGCCCCTGCGGGCGGGCGCGTCGAGCTCGTCACGTCTCGCGATCGGGCGGAGACGTTTAAGCGGTTGGCTTTTGACCGAAGCGTTCCGCACGGCGCGACCCGGCTCTTCCAAGTGCTTTTTACCTTTTGCGACGAAAACGCGACCTGTTTTCCGGGTCAACGATTGCTTCGAAAAGCCTTGGGGTGCTCAGCGTCGAGTCTCAAACCATGGATCGAGGCGCTTGAGCGCGGAGGCTATCTCTCGACGGAGGCTCGTTTCACTTCGCGGGGGTTGCTCACCGTTTACACCTTGCATTTTTGCCCGGTAAACCAGGCGGATTCTGGGGGGGTGTTTCCGGTTTCAGAAACACCCCCGCAACAGGGTGTTTCCGGTTTTGCGGGG
>DATGLT010000095.1:0-5516 GCA_035294005.1 Verrucomicrobiia bacterium | reverse complement strand
AAATGGCGATGCTTGCGCTCCTGGTGCTGGCCGTTTCGATCCTGGGCTTCGCCGCGTGGGCCTCGGTTAGCGGGTGGGGGCTGGCGGGCCTGAACAACAACGGCCCGCACGGGTTAAGCGAAATCCTTTACGCGTTCAGCTCGGCCAACGGCAACAACGGGAGCGCGTTCGCAGGCCTTAGCGCCAACACACCCTGGTACAACAACACGCTGGGACTGGCGATGCTGATTGGGCGCTTCCTTATGATTATCCCCATCCTGGCAATGGCCGGATCGCTGGCCCAGAAGAAAATTGCGCCGCCTACGGCCGGCACCTTCCCGGTGGCAGGCCTGACATTTGTAGTGCTGCTGCTCGGAACCGTGCTGCTGGTCGGGGCATTGAATTTTCTGCCCGGCCTCACCCTGGGACCCGTCGTCGAGCACTTCCTCACTGCTCAAGGCAAAGTGTACTAATTTGAAATCACCTTCTAATACCTATGACACATAAAGCACCTTCACTTTTTGATTGGGCCATTGTCGGGCCCGCGATCGGCGACTCCTTCCGGAAGCTGAGCCCGCGAGTCATGGTCAAAAACCCGGTGATGTTCGTCACCATGGTCGGAGCGGTTTTGACCACCGCCGGCATCTTCACTTCGCCCACCGACAAAGGGTTCATCACGCAACTTGCCGTTTGGTTGTGGTTCACGGTTTTGTTCGCGAACTTCGCGGAAGCGGTGGCTGAAGGCCGCGGCAAAGCGCAGGCTGAAAGCCTCAGGAAAGCGCGCAAAGACACGATCGCCCGGCGACTCAAAGACGGCCGTGAAGAACGGATTCCGGCCCAGGAACTCCAGAAAGGCGACCTGGTCGTATGTGAAGCCGGTGACACCATTCCGGCCGACGGAGATGTCACTCAGGGGATCGCAAGCGTGGATGAATCGGCGATCACGGGCGAATCGGCGCCGGTCATCCGGGAGAGCGGCGGCGACCGAAGCGCGGTCACCGGCGGGACCCGCGTTATTTCCGACCGCATTGTAATCCGGGTCACGCAGGAAAAAGGCCAGGCGTTCCTGGACCGGATGATTGCAATGGTGGAGGGGGCGCGGCGTCAAAAAACGCCGAATGAAATCGCGCTGACGATCCTGTTGGCGGCCCTGACCTTCATTTTCCTGCTTGTCTGCGTCACGTTAAAACCCTTTGGCATCTACTCAAAGGTCGAGTTCTCGGTGCCGGTATTGGTGGCGCTGCTCGTATGCCTGATTCCGACAACCATTGGCGGATTGTTAAGCGCGATCGGCATCAGCGGGATCGACCGTTTGATCCGACGCAATGTGATGGCCACCAGCGGCCGGGCCGTCGAAGCGGCGGGCGACGTCGATGTGCTGTTGCTCGACAAAACGGGCACAATCACCCTGGGCAACCGCATGGCAACCGAGTTCATCCCGGCGCCGGGAGTCACCCCGGAACGTCTGGCGGACGCCGCCCAACTGGCGTCGCTGGCCGATGAAACGCCTGAAGGCCGCTCGGTTGTCGTCCTGGCAAAACAGCGGTTCAATCTCCGCGCGAGAGAGGTGGCGGAACCCGCGGCTACGTTCGTCCCCTTTACGGCGCAAACCCGAATGAGCGGAGTCGATTTTTACACACCCGTCGCAGCGCCCGAAATGCCGGTCGGAGCCTCGCTCGCCGCAACCGCCGGCGGCACTGGTGTAGTCGCAATTACGTCACCAGCGCCGCTGAAGGTCTTGCCGGAATTGACACCGGTTCGCTCGATCCGCAAAGGAGCTGCCGAAGCCATGCGCGCTTACATCACGCAAAAAGGCGGCAGGTTTCCCGAGCGGATGGATCAAACCGTTGAAGAGATTTCCCGCGCCGGCGGCACCCCGCTGGTCGTCGCCGAGGGCAACGAAGCGCTGGGCGTTATCTACCTTAAGGACGTCGTCAAAGGGGGAATCAAAGAACGTTTCGCCCAGCTTCGCAAAATGGGCATCCGAACCATCATGATTACGGGGGACAATCCCCAAACCGCGGCCGCCATTGCAGCGGAAGCGGGTGTGGATGACTTCATTGCCCAGGCAACCCCCGAGGCCAAGCTCAAACGCATTCGCACGGAACAAGCCGACGGACACCTCGTGGCAATGACCGGCGACGGAACAAACGACGCGCCGGCGCTGGCCCAGGCGGATGTCGGGGTGGCAATGAACACCGGCACACAGGCAGCCCGCGAAGCGGGAAACATGGTAGACCTGGACAGCAATCCAACGAAGCTCATCGAGATTGTGGAGATCGGCAAACAGTTGCTCATCACCCGCGGCTCGCTGACCACCTTCAGCATTGCCAATGACGTCGCGAAATACTTTGCCATCGTGCCCGCCATGTTGATGGCCACCTTTCAGGCGATTGCGCCGTTGAACATCATGCGGCTGCACAGCCCCACCAGCGCGATCCTCAGCGCGGTTATCTTTAACGCTTTAATCATTATCGCGCTCATTCCGCTGGCCTTGCGCGGGGTTGCTTACAAACCCATTGGCGCGCTGGCGATCCTGCAACGCAATCTCCTCATTTACGGCTTTGGGGGCATCATCGTTCCATTTTTTGGAATCAAGCTCATCGACATCCTGATCACCGCTTTGAAACTCGTTTAATCCTATGAAAATGTTCTTATCCGAAATTCGCAGCTCGGTGGCTGCGACTCTGATGTTGGCGCTGGTCTGCTGTGGGTTGTACCCGCTGGTCGTTTATGGAATTGGCCAGGCGCTGTTCCCTCAAAAAGCCAACGGCAGCCTGATCGTGGCCCCCGATGGAACGGTGCGTGGTTCGCATTTGATCGGGCAACAGTTCGCAGGCGAAAAATATTTCCACGGCCGCCCCTCGGCTGCCGGCAACGGCTATGACTCGAGCAGTTCCGGCGGCAGCAACCTCGGGCCGACCTCCCAGAAACTTCGCGACTCAATCGCCCAAAATATATCCGATTATCGCGCCCAGAATGGGTTGTCCACCAATGCGCCGGTGCCGGCCGATGCCGTGACAGCCTCTGCCAGCGGCCTGGACCCGCATATCAGCCCGGAAAACGCAAGCCTGCAAGCGCCGCGCGTCGCCAAGGCGCGCAACCTTCCCATCGAGCGCGTTAAGGCCCTGGTCGCCCAGTTCACCACCGCGCCCGACCTTGGCGTGCTGGGGGAACCCGGGGTAAATGTCCTGGATCTAAATCTTGCGCTGGATCAAATCGCTTCTGCACCCGCTCAACCGGCCGGATTACCGAAATAGAACGACCTGGCCGCGCGGCGGGTTCTTTGTTCTGGATTTGAAACCAAACCCGACACTTCTGATAGTGGACCACCAAAAGGCGTCGCGCCGCCTTTTGCGGGCAGTATTGGAACCTCATGGATATCGCATTGTCGAAACCGACAATGCGGCCGATGGCCTGGTCCGGGCAGTCGATTGCGAACCTGACGTCGTCATCCTCGAAATCGCCCTTCCTGAAGAACAAGGCCTGGTTCTGTTGCAGCGTCTTCGCGAATGGAGCCACGTCCCGGTCCTGGTCCTGTCCGAACGCAAAGATGACGAAACAAAAGTGGCCGCTTTCGATGCGGGCGCCACCGATTACCTGACCAAACCGTTCAGCAGCGCAGAACTGCTCGCGCGGCTGCGTGTGGCTCAAAGACCGGTGCCCAATGTGCCGGACGGGCCGCTTTTGACCGATGGGAATCTGCTCATCAATCTTGGGACCCACGAAACCCTTCTGAACGGCTCGAAGGTAAGCTTGACCCCGAAAGAACAGGCGCTGTTCTACACCTTGGCGCGTTACGCGGGAAAAATTGTCACATGCGACCACCTGGTGCGATCCATTTGGGGCGCGCACTCCCATGAAAAGCTTCATGACCTTCGGGTGTTGGTTTGGCATTTGCGAAGAAAACTGGAGCCGTACGGTGGCGAATTGCTGGTCCGGACCGAAGGCAGTCTGGGCTATTCTCTGGCACTGTGCCAGGGGCCGGAAGCGTCCCTCAACTCCGCCGCGCAACCGGACAACGAAGCAGCGCCTGGCTCGGTCTTGACATGAATTTAACGGCTTTGGCCGCCCTTTTTATTACCGGTCCGCGGGTGAATGACTCAATGTTGTTCGTATGAGTGAATCAGCTTCCGTTGTGCAGGAGCATGGGGTGGCAAGTGGCGTGCCGGCATCGAGCCGCCCGGGAGAGCCATGCAGAACGTACCGCCCAGAGGCCTCCCAGACCCAAATCGGCGCCTTGTCCGCGGTCCAACCGAATGCCAACCGGCCGATTCGCCGTATCCTGGTTCCTACGGATTTTTCTGCGGAGTCGGACGAAGCTGTTTCGCAAGCCCTGACCCTGGCAAATCAATTCAATGCATCCTTAACGCTCCTGCATGTGATTGACGTGAGCACGCCAAGCCCAATGGGCGAAGCAGGTGATTTTATGAATGAGCTTTGGCAACAAGGCTCCGCGAGAATAGGGCGCCTGGCTTGCAGGATCTCGGGAGGCGCTGACGCCCAGATGATGCTGGCTGAAGGATTGCCGTGGGAGGTGATTGTCGAAAAGAGCTGCGATTTCGACCTCGTCGTGGTCGCGCGGCATCGTTCCCGGGCTTTTGGGAGTTTCTTTTCCCAGGACACGGCTCAGAGAGTCGTTGAACACTCCGTTTGTCCCGTCATGGTGGTTCAGCCGCAGCTCTGAAGTCTCAATTTCCTCAGCGAAGGGGGAAGGCTTTGTTCACTTAGGTTCCTGGCTTCTATTAACGTTTTTTTTACGGCCTTGGCGGCGCATTTAATTACCCGCAACCACCCTTTGGAGCCAAGCTTTCGGCATGAAAACGAACGACACCTGCCCGCTGGAGCAGGTCGCCAGCTGCAAAAACGTCCCGGAGCACCACGAACCGGTGGACACGGCCGGGGCTCCGTTTCAGCCCGGTCACATCCTGGACGGCCGATTCAAGATCCTTGAAGTCCTGAGCCGCAGCGGCATGGGCACAATCTTCAAAGCCGAGGACTTGGAAAATTCCAATCAACTGGTTGCCATCAAAGTGCCGCACCTGGAATATGAGAGCGACCCAAACTTTTTCTCGCGGTTTCAACGGGAAGAAAAGATCGGGTTGGAGCTGAGCCACCGTTTCGTTCTCAAGTTTATTCCAGTTGAAAACAAAAGCAGGCCGTACTTGGTCACGGAATATCTGAAAGGCTGCACGCTGGAACATTTGCTCAAGGCGATGCGGCCGCTGCCCGAAAAGGATGCGATTAAGATCAGCAGCCTGATTTGCGAAGCGCTCGGGTACATGCACGATAACGGGGTGATTCACCGGGATTTGAAACCGCAAAACGTCATGATCTGCTGCGATGGGACTATTCGGATCATGGACTTCGGGATCGCGCGGGATGTGGCTTCGCGCCGAATCACTCATGTTGGCAACACGAGTTCGATGGGCACCCCTGATTACATGGCCCCGGAACAGGTCAAGGGAAAGCGGGCCGACAAACGGACTGACATCTACAACCTCGGGGCGGTCCTTTATGAAATGCTCACCGGCGTG
>DATGLT010000094.1:0-6239 GCA_035294005.1 Verrucomicrobiia bacterium | reverse complement strand
ATCCAGGATGTTTTGGGAAAAGCTATGCCGGAAGTGTAACCGCCCCAAGAGCTTCACCAGTTCCGGCGCGATGGGAGGAAGGCCGGCCTTTTGGACAGCGTCTTCGCCCAACCGCAGGATCATATCGTTCATTTCCCGGGTCACCTCCGCAACGACCTCCTCGATGCGAGTGGGGTGAATCCGACCATCGATAATCAGCCGTTGCATCGCTTCGCGAGCAATCTCACGCCGCACCGGGTCGAATCCGGAAAGCAGGACTGAACCGGGCGTGTCGTCGATGAGAACGGTCACTCCCGTAGCAGCCTCGAAAGCGCGGATGTTGCGGCCTTCGCGGCCGATGATCCGGCCCTTGATATCCTCGCCGCCGTTCAGGGCGATGCTGGCGGTCGTGCTCTCGAAAGTGTGCTCACCCGCATAGCGTTGTATGGCAATGCTGATGATGCGCTTGGCTTTTTCCTCAGCCTTAGAACGGGCCTCCTCAACGATGTGGCGCGACACCGTGTTGGCGTCTTTCAGCGCTTCCTGTTCGATTTTCTTGAGCAGCGTTTCCCGGGCTTCGGATTGGCTGATCCCCGCAACCCGCTGCAACTCCTCACGAAGGTTCGCTTGCAGACCGGCCAACTCATTCTCCCGAGATCGAACCTTGGCAAACTCACCTTCCAGCTCGGCTTGTTGGCGTTTAAGCCCCTGCTCTGCTTCGACGACGCGCTGCAATTGGGAATTAATGAGGCCCTCACGTTCGGTGAGCCGCCGTTCCAATTCCAGCCGCTCAGAGCGCCTGGCGGTTATCGCCTGCTCAATTTGTTCGTGGGCCTTGAGGGATTCCTGGGTCGCAACGAGACGCGCCTCGCGAACGATGGACTCGGCCTCCTGTTTGGCTTTGTTGATAACTTCTTGGGCTTGAGATTCTTGTGAGTGATCGACCTGGTGCTTTCTCCACTTGATCAGGAAATAGCAAGCCGCCGCGCCGCTCAGCAATAAGCCGGCATGTTCCAGAGTATCAACTAACGAGCTCATTCCAAAACCGCGCGCCGGTTAAAGCTGGATCCAGCGCGTCGGCGTCAAGATGCAATTCAAGCCAGAGTCATGCGGTTCGACAGGCACCCGTTCAATGATTTGTTCATCGAAACCAACCCCGCATGTCATCCCGCCCACAGCCCTCAGCAGCCGGTCATAGAAACCCTTCCCGCGGCCAAGCCGTCGGCCATGTAAATCAAAGGCTACTCCAGGCACCAATACCAAGTCCAGCTGGTTTAGCGGGTATCCCGGGCAGCTCGAGATCGGCTCGCGAATTCCGAAACGGCCGAGCCCTATTTCACCGGCCAAATTACGGATCCGGCACGCGTGATAGCTATCGTGCAAAGGTTCATACCGAGGCAGGCAGACGATTTTGCCACCTTGCAGCGCCAGGTCGAGAATTGGCCAAACGTCCAGCTCAAGCTTCAACGGCGCATAGAACAAAACCGCTCGCGCCTGTTCCCACGCCTTCTGCCGGACAATCAACGAGCAAGCACGGATCGATGCCGTGTTTCGTTCCTCTTCCGAAAGAGATTCCACTCGCCGCCGGATTTCTTTTCTCAAGCGCGCTTTTTCTGGAGCCGGATCAGGTTCCATCCGCTTCAGGTAATCAGCCCGCCCCGGTTGAGTGGCTTTGCCTCGAGAGTTCGCGCCACTTGTCGAGCCGCTCCTTAATCTTCTTCTCCACACCCTGGTCGGTGGGCTCGTAATAACGCTTTTCGGCCCCGAGGTAATCCTGGGGAACAAAGTGGCCCGCGTAATCGTGGGCGTACTTGTAGCCCTCGCCATGCCCGAGGCGTTTGGCTCCAGGATAACTGGCATCCCGCAAATATTCGGGAACGGGCAGCGTTCGGCCGGACTCGACGTCCTTCATTGCCGCATCGATCGCCGCAACAGTGCTGTTGCTTTTAATGGCGGTCGCGATGTAGATCGCCGCCTCGGCAATCGGGATTCGGGCCTCCGGCCAGCCAATGAATTCGGCGGCCTGGAACGCCGCGTTGGCCAGCACCAACGCCATCGGGTCCGCCAAACCAACGTCTTCAGCGGCATGAATGACAATTCGCCGGGCAATAAACCGCGGGTCTTCGCCGGCCTGGATCATTTTTGCCAGCCAATAAAGAGCCGCATCCGGATCACTGCCCCGCATCGATTTGATGAAAGCCGATATGGTGTCGTAGTGGGCATCCTCGTCGTCATACACGATGGCTTTCTTTTGAATGCTCTGTTCCGCGGCTTCAAGCGTGATTCGCACGATCCCGTCAGGCGAAGGAGGCGTTGTCAGAGCGGCAATCTCCAGCGCATTCAGGGCTTTGCGGGCGTCCCCATCCGAAAGCCTGGCCAGGTGCCTGAGGGCGGCCTCGGCGGCATCCGTTTTCATGTAGCCCAGGCCGCGTTCGGCATCGGCAAGGGCGCGCTTCAGAAGGGAATAAAGATCGTCCTCGCTGAGCGGGCGCAGTTCGAAAATTTGCGACCGCGAAACCAGGGGTGAGTTTACGAAGAAGAATGGATTGTGAGTTGTCGCACCAATCAGGCGCACCACCCCGGCTTCGACATCCGGTAGCAGGACGTCCTGTTGCGCCTTGTTGAACCGGTGGATCTCATCGACGAATAAAATCGTGGCCTGGCCGGTATTCTCCGCCCGGTTCGCAGCCGAGGCAAGCACACGGCGCATGTCTCCCACGTTGGATTCCACGCCGCTGAGCTTTTCGAATTTGCTGCGGGTCTGCCGGGCGATGATTTTAGCCAGAGAAGTTTTTCCGGTTCCAGGGGGCCCGTAAAAGATAAGGGACTGGATTCGGTCCGCTTCAATGGCGCGCCGCAGCAATTGGCCGGGCGCCAAAATATGGTTTTGCCCGACGAATTCACCCAGGTTTCGAGGCCGCATTCGCGCGGCCAGCGGCTGATGGTTTTGAACATCGGCCGGAGGCGGCTCCGCACCGGCTTCGCCGGGAAGCCCGGAAAAAAGATCATCCCGCGCCATGGCCTTAAGATATCAGCGCCAAGTGGTTCTCCCAAATAAAATGGGGAAAGGCGCGTGTACAAAAAAAGCCCCGCCATTGCCGTGTGTAACAGTTCCTTTGAACTTCTTAGAAACAGGTGGAACCCGCTGAGCTGCTTTCGACTTCCAATTAAGGCCTGTCGGCTACAACCGCAACTAAAGTTCCGTGGATTATTTACTACGGTTCAAGGACATAGTTTCTAATCACGTGCATAGGCAGGGTAAATTCCAATCTCAATATCGGAACACCTCAGTTTTTCCAAAGAGCTTCGCGCTTTTTCCAGGACCGCTCACGGCCTGCGCGTTTCGTGATCAGACCATGCTCGATCCACGACAAGTTCTCAAGCCAAAAAATTTTACCGAGGACAAAAATTCAACTTGCGAATTTCCGAACCGCCGTTTGCGGAAAAGAAAACCTCAAGTGCGCCCCGGTTTTGCCGGTTCAGGCAATCGAGCCGCCGCCTTGGCCCGCGGCTGCTTGAGCCAATACTTAATGCGCGGCAGTAACTGCTGCACCGTGGCGGGTTTCATTACGTATTCATCGGCACCGGAATCCATGCCGGCGTAGCGAGTCATCTCGCTCGTCAGGCCGGTCAGCATGATGATGGGGATGCCGCTGGTGTCATCACTCCGCCGCAACGTCTCGCAAACAGCAAAACCATCCAACTCAGGCAGGACCAGATCCAGCAGAATCAAATCGGGCGACGCCGAGCGAGCTTTCTTCACAGCGTCGAGACCATTATCAGCGGTGCTCACGGAGAAGCCGGCTTCTTTGAATCCCAGCCGCAGCAACTCGAGCAACTCTGTGTTGTCTTCGACAATTAAAAGCTTTTTTCGCATAACTCCCCCGCTGGCCGGCTTTCGCCAATACAGCAGGTCACTGGCAAACGGTAGCGAAACCTTTTGAGCAGGATTGATGCCGAGCTAAGGGCATCTGGTGGAAACATCGTTCATGCCGCAATCTAACTGCTGATTCTAAAGGATTTGTGAAAATGACCACCCGCTTGGTCCCTGGCTTTTGTCCTTGTTCGACTCATTTGTTCTTGTGGCCTGCTCAGCTCTGCGACACTGTGGCAGACGCATGAAGCGCCGGCATTTTCTGGAGATTGTCGCGTCGGGCCTGGTGGCCGCTCCAGTCATGGGAGCCATCCAATCCTCGCGGATTCCAACTCGGATATTGGGGCGCACCGGTTTGCGGGTGCCCATCCTCGGATTCGGTTCCGGCAGCCGTTTCCTGATGTACGAAGATGAAGACAAGGCTCTTGAGGCATTGAACCGGGCGATCGACGCAGGGATCACTTACATCGACACGGCGCACGCGTATGGCAACGGCCGCAGCGAAGAACGGATCGGCAAAATCATGAGCGCTCGCCGAAGCCAGGTTACGCTGGCAACCAAGATTCCCGGCCGCACGGCCGATGAGGCGCGGCGGCAGATCGAGTTGAGTTTGCAGCGACTGCGAACGGATCATTTGGAGGTGCTCCATATTCACGCGCTGAAGGATATGGACGACCTTAAACGGATCGAAGCTCCGGGCGGGGTGCTCGAGGCAATGTATGAAGCGCGCGAGAAAAAAATCACGCGCGCGATCGGAATCACCTGCCACGCGGATCCGGCTGCGCTGCAGGCAGCGCTGGAGCGGCATGATTTTGACTGCACACAAATGGCGCTCAATGCCGGCATGGCAAGCATGGCCGATACAAACAAAGGCATGAAAGCGCGTGGCGCCGGCGCAAACAGCTTCGAAACACTTGCCCTGCCGGTGGCGGTACACAAACAAATGGGCGTTATCGCCATGAAGGTGTTCGCACAGGAGCAACTCCTCGAAGCGGCTCCGGTGGAATCCCTGTTGCGATACGCCTTATCGTTGCCGGTAACCCTGGCCAGTGTGGGAATGCCGAGGTTCGAACATATCGATCACAATGTCGAATTGGCGCGCTCGTTCAGGCCGATGTCCAAAACACAGCGCGGCAAGCTCCAGCATTCCATAGATGCCCAGCGGAAACTGGCCATCTCCAAGTTCTTCCGCGACCACACGGACGCCTAAACGCCATGGATAGCGACACGTTCGTTCGAATGGCATGGGCCCAACAAAACAGCCGGCGAGATTTTTTGAAGCGTGCCGGTTTAGGATTGATGGCAATCGGCGCAGCGCCTGGTTTGTTGAAAAGCCAGGCGGCTGCGGACTCGAATGCTTCGACCACGCGGCCGGTTGTGGGTTCCAACATTTACGGCTGGGGCCAATATGCGGAGCGCGACCACAAAACACTTAACGTGGAGGACGTTATTTCGGCGCTTCGGGACACAGGTTACGATTATCTCGAATCGTACCTGGCGGTGGATCGACCGGAAGAAAACGGAAAGTTTGCTGACCAACTAACCGCGAAAGGACTAATGCCGGTCAGCCTGTATACGGGCGCTCGGCTGCACGAACCTGGCAAGGCCGACGAGACGGTTGCAAAGGTGCTGGCCTCGGCGAAGGTGGCCCGAGCGGCCGGTTTTCAGGTGCTTAGCTGCAACGCCGATCCAATCGGGCGCGAGAAGACCAGTGAAGAGCTTGAAACCCAATCGCGGGCTTTGAGCGCGCTAGGTGAGGGCTTGAACGCCTGCGGGATGAGGCTCGCTGTGCATCAACACTTGCCGGAGATGGCCAACGGCGCTCGCGAATTTCATTACGTGTTCGATCACACCAAACCTGGTGCGGTGGGATGGTGCTACGACGTGCATTGGGTCTGGAAAGGGGGCATTCAGCCGGTCGACGCGCTGAGCCAATATGGCGAGAGGGTCGCGACCTGGCATTTGCGCCAAAGCCGAAATAGGATCTGGTGGGAGGACCTGGATACGGGCGATGTGGATTACGCGTCGGTTGCCGCTTACGCGCGCGAGCACAAGTTAGCCAGGCGCTTCTCGGTCGAACTTGCGATTGAGCCTGGCACGAAAATCACTCGGTCAGTGGTCGAAAATCACCGGCGAAGCCGTGAATTTGTTCGGAAGGTGTTTGGGGTGTGAGGCGTCCGGCTTGGGCAATCCCGGCTGGGGGTTCAGCGCGCTCTCGACACTGAATCCTGTTCCTGCCACCCTCCGCCGAGAGAGCGAATGAGACCCACAGCGGCGATAAGTTTCTGGCCACGAAGCTGCACAACTGTGCGTTCGAGCGCCAGGGCTGAGCTCTGCGCCGTGGCCACTTCAAGGTAGGTAACCAGTCCGGCGCGATACCGGTTGT
>DATGLT010000093.1:0-28521 GCA_035294005.1 Verrucomicrobiia bacterium | reverse complement strand
CGCTCGCGGCACGCCTTTAACCGGCCCGGGGATATCCTGATTGCCGACCAGTTCAACAACCGAGCGATTGAAGTCGATCCTTCGGGGAAGATTCTCTGGCAGTTCGGGCTTGGGCCAAATGACTTTTCGCCCCAGTCGATCATTGGCTGCAATGACGCTCAAAGGGTTGGAGAGTTTACGCTCATGGCCGGAACGGGAACTCCGCCCGGCGTGATTCCGCAAGCGCCTAACGGAGCTGTGGATAACCGGGTCATCCTGGTTGACCCGCGCGGCCGCATCGTGTGGCAATACGGGCAATTTGGGCAAACCGGCTCGGATTTCAACCTGCTGAGCACACCGGTTCAAAGCACATTCCTCCCTACCTTTCATGTTTTGATTACCGACCAGGGCAATAATCGAATTATCGAGGTAGATTTGCATAAGCGAATCGTTTGGCAATTTCCCGGCTCGAACATAACTGCTTCCGCCCAACTCAACAGCCCCAACTCGGCGGAGTTGCTGGAGAACGGCCACGTTCTAATCGCCGACGAGAACAACAACCGCGCGATTGAAGTGACTCGCGACGACCAAATCGTGCATACGTTCACCGCCGGCGGATCGCTGGGCGCGTGCGCCTTTGCCAGCCGCCTTCCCAACGGTCACACGCTGCTCACCGACGCCAGTAATTCCCGAGCGGTGGAAGTGGACGCAATGGACAACATCGTCTGGCAGTTTGTGACCGACACCGACCCGTCCAGCGTCGCGGCCCCGTTACCGACTCGCGCGATTCGCCTGCGCAATGGCGACACACTCATCAGCGATCAATTCAACAACCGCGTTATCCGGGTGAGTCCAGATGGGAAAACTGTTGCCGATTATGGACTTCCCCTGGCCGGCGGGGGCGCCATCGGGAACAATGTGGGTTACGACCTTCATTCTACTCAGAAAGGCCTCTACTCACCTTATGATGCCAAAGTTATTGGTGATTACACGGGATTGACTCCTCCGTTCGACAATGACGAGGATGCTGATGACTGAAACAGCGGGCGAACGACGCCTCGTGGTGCGGCCCCGATGACTTACCCGAGGTCTGATTGTGGTCAAGGCAGCGCGGTGCCGAGCCGCGCTGCCGTTCCATTCAGGAACAACACACCGGCTCGCCTTTCAACGTTTAGGTTCCTGTTTTCCTCGCCCGGCGGTCTTGAGCGCTTGAAAGTATTGCGCCGCTTTGTCGTTGTTTGGATCCAATCGCAATGTTTCCTGGAATTGCGCCATGGCCTCGTCAATCCGTTCGAGTTTGGCCAGGGCTATCCCAAGGTTCAAGTGACCCAGGGAATAGTTGGGATTCAGCCGCACGACCTGGCTGAATTGGTCGGCCGCGGGACCAACCTGAGATGAAAGGGCCAGCTCCACCCCCAACAGGTAATGGACCTCCCAAGAGCCCGGTTGAAGCGCGGCAGCTCGCCGCAGGGATTCCAAGGCTTCCGCGTGCCGGCCCTTGGCAGCCAGCGCCTCGGCTCGATCCATCAGAATCCTGGGATTTCCCGGTTCCAAAACCGAGGCTTTGTCGAAGGAAGCCAGGGCCTCGTCAGCCCGTTGCGCTTTGGTTAAAATGCGCCCTTGCTCTGCCCAGGCCTCAGCAAGGTCAGGTCGAATTGCCAATGCGCTCTTTAGCTCGGCAAGGGCTTTATCAGTTTCTCCTTCGCGCCCCAGGACCCGGCCTAAAAAGTAATGAGGGGCGGGAGCGAACGGGATCTCATCCCGCAGTGTTTGCCATTCGTGTGCGGCGCCGGAGAGATTGCCGGTGTCTTCCAGCAATTTTGCAAAGTCGGCGCGGAGGTACAGGTCGCCGGGTTCGTCAGCGACCGCGGCCTGATAGACAGAGCGGGCTTTCTGGAGGGCCTCGGCGGTCAGCCGGGATCGGGCGCTTTGAACTGATTCCCTCAACGATTCCATTTGCGCGGCATGGCCCGATTGACCGACAAACGGCGGCTCCGCAAGGCGCCGCAACAAGGATTCGTAAACCCTGCGCCGGTCCCAATCCGTCAGGGCAAGCCGCTCCGCACATTTTTCAAACGATGCCCACTCGACGTGCTCGCCGCGGTTGGTGGCGCCTTGCACTAGAGCCGCGACTTGTGGAGCGATGGCAAGGGCAATGCGGTAGTTGCCTTCAAAGTTTAGATGGACGTGCTCATGCATGAACTCTTTGCCCGTGATCCGCGCGGGGCTTTCGCTGGCCAAAACCGTCGCGGCGTCTATGAAGCGTAAGCCCCGGGCCGAATTCTTGTCAGCCACTTGCTGAATCGTCTCGTTGATGCGTGTATCCGCCCGAAATGGCAGGCTGTCACAATCGCGGGCCAGCTCAAAGTGACGGCGGGCCTCAGCGAAATTCGTGATGCTCAGCAAGCATTGCGCCCAGCGGAACTGCAGTTCTGCGAACGTCGAATCCATTTGCGCCGCGGCTTCGTAGTTGCTGATGGCTTGGGGGAAATCCTGCCCATCCTGCGCTCGAACCCCAGACTCATAAATTGTCTCCCATTTTTTTTGCGCCTCTGTGCTCAGGCTCTTCGAGTGCTGGGATGCAAACGGCGGGCAGTCTTTGAGGTTCGCTGAGACGGTGGTAAGCAGCACCCTCGCGCCGGAAGACTGGGCCGCGGCCAAAATATCCTCGAGGTTATCGCGAAGGTACTCATAAACCTTTTCCTTCCTCGGATCCGCCGGGCCAACCTGGTTATCCAGGAACATTTTCATTCCGCCCCAGTTGTTTTGTTTGGGCCGCGCGGAAGCCAGCTTGTAGATGAACTGCCCGATTCGGGTGGACTTGAGCGCGAGATTAAGCCGGATCAAGGATAAAGGAGGCACCTGCGGGCCAAAGACGGTGCTCGGGCCAAAAGGGCCGACGAATTCGTTATTACCCATGTAAATGATCCACAGGTCGCCCTGGTATTGCGCGCACTCGCGCGCAATCGGGACGATCGCGTGGGAGTTGATGGCCGTCATTGCGGTGCAAATCACTTCAAAACGTTTCTCCGGGAACTGTTCCTTCAATAGCACCTTTAAAAACCGCCCAAACCCAAAAGCCGGCTCCGGATCGCCCAGCGCCGCAGATTCGCCAAAAATAAAAATCCGAAACGTACCTGGTTTTTTGGGAACAGCCATCTTTATGGGGGCGGGACTGCGCGCTAATTGAGGCGGGAAAAATTTCAGGCCGAATTGATCGTTTTCGATCCGGAAGGGTTGCCCGGCGATTTTCTGCTCAAGAAAGAAGCTTGTGGGATATCCGAACCCCACCGCGCGCAGAACCACTTCTACCGAGCCCAGTGCCAGGAGTGGCACCAGCAGCAATGCGATTAAACGAAACGCCCAGCGGCGGCTCGGAGGCACCGCTGGTTGGGAAGTTGGTTCGGCGCAACTTTTTTCTCGCTTCTCCCCACCTGATTTCTTTTGAAACCTGGTTTTCGACACGTTAACAGGAGCTTAAACAGCTTTGTGCGAGGACAAAAACGAAAATCGTGTTGTGCCGGGACCGCCGTCCTCAGCGGCTTGCGCGATAGAAGCGATACGCGAAGCTGCCCGCGTTCGGGTCTGTAAAGCTGAAGTTCCCTGATGCATCCGCCGGCGCTGTGCCCACGTTGATCCAGTCAGTGAAATTCGTGGTTGCCTGAATATTGTAAGTGGTCGAGCCGCTGCCCGTCCCGGTTAGTTGGAGCGCGCCATTGGCATATACCGCGCTGGTCAATTGAGGAGCACCAGTCGATTCGAGCACCAGGGTGACCGTGCTGCCACCTGCTCCATAGTGAATCCCGAAAACTTGCGCGCCGACAGTCACACTGGAGTTTTCGGGCAGGCCGTTAAAAGTACCCGACACGCCGCTTTGCCCCGCAATGATCGCAAAGCCGGTCCCCGGGGGCACGGTCGGGAGGGCTGTTACTTGAAGTGTGCAATTGCTGAGAGCAACAGGCCCCGCGACCGACAGTTGATCATATTGGGTGCCTGGTACCGTGCCGGTCCCATCAACCATCAGGGTGACCCCGCTGCCGAGTGTTAATCCCGATTTGAACTGAATGAGCCCCGGCCCCTGTCCCGGTGAGACTATTCCCGCGTCGAAAACGCAGGCGGCGCCGACCGTGCCAGTTCCTTCCAACTCGCCGCCCGTCATTCCAAGACCCCCAAAGTCGGTCAACGTCCCGCCATCCAACAGCAACGTGCCCGCTGTGTTGGTGTAATTGTTGGGCATTTGCAACGTCCCCGACGCCGCCCGGACAATGCCTGAGGTTTCATTCAGGAAAGTAACGCCGGCAAGACTCGAGAGCCCAGTCCCGCCGCTCTTCTCCACAAGACCGTAGTTACTGAAGTATGGGAGCGCACCTCCTCCGTAATTCATGCTCGAGTCGCTGGTGATAGTCCAGGTTCCCCCATTGGAAATCACCGTATCCCCGACGCTCAGCAGCCCGCCATTCCAAAGCACGGTGCCCTGGTTAATTAGCGTCGATGAGTAAAGATGCGTCCCGGAGCCATTCGCACCCAGCACCAGTTCGCCGCCGGGCAGAACCGTCACGATGTCCGCTATGTCTCCTGAATCGATCGTGAGCATCCCGGCAACGCGATTTGTTCCGCGAAGTTGCGCGCCTTCAAGGGTCAAATTAGTAATCGCGCCTGCTTGTTGGAACGTGTTTGCATCAACATAGACGTACCCGCTTGTCAGGCGCAGCTGAGGAATCGGATTGGTGCGTAGATAGAACGTGCCGCCGTTGAATTGAGCCGTCCCGGTTCCTGACACGCTGCCGCCTGCATCCGTTTGGTTTCCCACAAAGTTGATCCGGCCCGGCGCGGTGGCCGTAAACGAACCTCCTAAAACGTTCGTTTGCAAAGCGGAGAACTGCAGAGTCCCCGACTCGACATCCACCAATCCGGAAGGGAGATTTATCAGGTCCATTCCAATGTAAGTGGTTCCAGTTGTCTGGACCTTCCGGACGGTCCCACTGTTGAGGAGAATTGGCCTGCTGCCGCCTCCATAATTGATGCTGCTGTCGCTGATGATTTGGAACAGGCCCTGGTTGGCTATCGTTGTGGTATCGCTATTATTTCCACCCACAGACATCAAGCCGCTGCTCCAGGTAACCGTGCCTTGATTCGTCAGCGCGAAATTATAAAAAAACAGCCCACCTCCGGCGTTGACTTGCAATTGTCCTCCAGCTTGAACGAGCAAGCTGCCCTGCAACCCGCCATTGGTTACTTGTAACAGCCCGTTTGGCAGGACCGCACTGTTGGTTAGGAACAAGGGCCCGGTAGCCGTCCCGTATACCAGCGTTTGGGTTCCGTTGCCTCCACCCAGTGTGATGCTCGCGCTGGCTACTGAACCGGTTGGCACCAGCACGGTGTAGGTCCCATCCATGCCAATAGTGACGTTATCCGAACTCCCCGGAACGCCTGCGGGCGACCAGTTTGCATCGTCAAACCAGCTCCCACCGGACGGGTTGGCCCAGTTTTTAACTCCCGCCACGGATGGCAAAACGGTGGCGGTGAGCACAACCGCCACCTGGAGCAGCGTGAGTTTTCGCGCACACAGTGTACTCTGAAAAAAGTATCGTTTCACGGGTTCAGGTTGAAAAACTTCGGCCAATTAACCTCAGAAAACGAATCTTTCAAGCCTCGAAATCAGAATGGAATATCCTGCCTGAGCTGTTCCCAACTGCATTTCAGCGCACGGGGATGGAATCGATGGACAGGCCCCCTGTGCGTTCACTCATGTTGAAGAAGATCACCCCTGGGATCCGGTCGCCCGGGTGAGAATGAGTGCCCGTTTTAAAAACTTTTGTTTGTGCAAACTCGTTTGTATTCAACGGCAACGCGCTAATGACAAAGTCAGGGCTGTCGAACTGATGAAATAACCCGGGAATATCGCCGAAGATCTTCAGCGTGAGAGGTGTCTGTCCGGCCACGACATGGTTGGTTTCGATAGTAACGCCGGGCCTGGATGATTCGACATTGATGTAAAAGGCTTCCGTATGCTGTGGGCCGGTTTCGGCATCAGGAGAGGAGGATTGGCATCCGGCAATCAACATGCAGCTGCTTGCGATCAAAGGCAGGGCTTGAATAGTTCTCTTCATTTAGGTGGTTACGGGTCGAGTGTTAAACCCACGGGCAAAGTATCACCAAGAGCGCGGGCCTTGTCTGCCCCTTCAAGAGCGACGATTTCGGTAACAAGCCGCCGCCAGGAGGGTGACGCGCCCGCGCTCTCGAGGGCTTCAACGACAAGGGTTCGAACGTCCGGATCCAGATCCCGCGCGCGATCGCCTGTCAACCTGGCAATTTGTGTCACTGCGAACAGGGCGCCCTCAATCCGCCGAACGGCCGGGTCGAGCAATCGGGTGACCCATTCGGAAGCGCGTTCAGGCGGAACAACGTTGTGAATGCTCCCAAAAATGGGCGCCCGAGCTCCCAGCCGCCCTAAACTCCAGGTCCATGGGCCGCTGGCCATTTGCGGTTGCGACAAGCGCGCGGCAAACCATTGTCCCATCTCAATTTTTTCCTCGGTTGGGATATGTTCCAAACCGGCGGCCAATCGCGCCATTTCATCCAGCCCCTCAGGTTGCACACCTTTCGGTTTGGGCAAGTTCCTGGAAGGCTGAGGAGGGACTCGCAAGGCCAAAAACGGTTTCAGGAAACTCCAGATCTCTTGATGCCGTGTGGGGCTCAAACCGCCGGCCAGCCGGCGCCAACAGACCCAGAATTCCTTCCAAATCGCCTTCTCTTGGTGAAATTGGATGCTTTCGCAGAACAACTTCGCAGTCTGCTCACAACGCCAATCGTCAAGCGGAAAACCAAATCCGGGCCGCAGCGTGTATCCCAAAAGCTGGAAGTATATGCGCTCATGTTCCGCGGAACGGCGGCGGCGTGCCGCGCCGGCAAACAGGACACTCCATAATTCTCGAAGAATCGGCAACCGCCAATCTTCGCGGGGCCCGATCACGGTTTCCAGAGTGTTCCACAGGTGCCGGACATCTTTTTGTGGCGAGCCTTTAAGACCGGTCCCGGTGTGCAAACCGGAAGCTTTGCCGCCGAAAAACTTCTCGACCCAATACCGCGCCTCGGCGAACGAATCGGGAATGGATTCGGTTACAGTGAACGCTCCCGCTTCTGCTTCACCACGCAGTTCGAACTCGAGACGCCATCGCTCCGGGCCATTGTTGGAAACGCACCAAAGCTCAAGGGTGCCGATTTCCGTGAGCACCGCGCGCAAATGAACGGCGACTTTGGCCGTTCCCCCACTGCCACCTTTGAGCAGGGTGTGGATTGCGGGCAGCGGGTGCAGGTCCTGACTGACTGGAACGGCGTCTCCCGCTCGCTCAATCCTGTCCGAGGCCGTGGAATAAAGAGGGAATCGGACCGGCCGGCCCAGCGACAGTTGGAAGACACGGCCGCCCAGGTCGACTGGCTGGCCTTCTTCCTGCCCTCGCGGAATGACGCATAATGCCATTTGCTGTTCTGAGCCTATTTTGTCCAAACCGACGTAGAGCGCATGGGCCGCGCCGCCGCCGATGCGTTGGCCCAAGCCGCGCCGCACAAGCCCATAAAATGCCGCTCCTCGCGCAACGGCGAGATCCAGCGAATCGTGCTCCAGCAACGATACAGGAGGGCCCTCAGGCCACCAGCTTGAAACCACCTCCACCAATCTCCGGGTGATCGGCGCCGAGTTGAAAACACCGCCATTCAGCAGGATCGCATGCGGGCGCGGCAAGCCGGGCTCATCCCCAGCCAACCCCAGAGCTGCGCGGGCCGCCGCTGCATGCGTCCTCAAAAACTCTGCCAAATGACGGGTAACCGCCGGATCCTGCACGTAGGGTAAGCCCAATTCCTGCAAAGTGACTCGCCCGCCCCGTTGCGGCTCTGATTCCGCACCGCACACAGGAAAGAACCCGTCCAGAACAATTCGTTCAGCCTCGGCCCGCTCTAGTTTGGCCGTGAGCGTTGATCCGACGAGTCGGCTTCCCTCGGCGGCAATTGAGATTTGGTAATGGTCCAGCACTTTTTTGCGTCCCCCTGCCTCCGAACTCAACAGGTTCTCCTTGGCGACACGTGTCAGCTGCGTCAACTGCGTCCATTGCGTCACGCTCAGCCGCCGGCCAGCTCCCAGCACCCGCTCTTCGACCACGCGACCCAAGGCCGCATCCATGTTGTCTCCGCCCAACATCAAGTGCTCTCCGACCGCAATCCGACGCAGGACCGGGCCTTCCGGGGTCGAACCGGCTTGAACCAGGCTGAAATCCGAGGTGCCCCCTCCCACATCGACAACCAAGACCAGACGGATCCCTTTCAATACGTTTTCAAGATCGCGCCGATGCCGTGCCGTGAAGTCGTAAAAGGCGGCCTGGGGTTCTTCGAGAAGAGTTAGTTTCTTTAAGCCGGCTGCTTGCGCGGCTTGCACTGTCAATGCCCGGGCCACCTCGTCGAAAGAGGCAGGAACGGTGATGACCACCTCCTGGTCTTCCAGCGGCGCGTTTGGGTGGGTTGCGTTCCAGGCGCACGCCATATGGCGGAGCAGACTCGACGCTGCGGTTACCGGCGAGATTTTGGGAACATCCCCGACGGCGCCCCATGGCAAAATCGGCGCCTGACGGTCAACGCCTGGATGACAAAGCCAACTTTTGGCCGATACGATTAGGCGTCCGGGAACTTTGGCCCCTTGCCAGCGAGCCGACTCGCCCACCACCTGGCCCGACGCTTCGTTCCAGGGCAGGGCATTTTGACTGAGGGCCAATTCGTGAGCGGCTGGAACGTAAATGCAGGAGGGTAACAGCGGCAGAGTCGAGGCCTCCCCCGGCCGGGCCAATTGCAGAATCCCAAAGTCGATGATAGGAGCGTCCGCGCCCTTGGCAGCTTCGGCGTACGCCATCGCGCAATTCGAAGTGCCCAGGTCGATACCAACCAGGTATGAAGAAAGCTCCGCCATCCCACAAAGTTGCAGTTAGCCTAAGGGCAAACAACCAAAAGCACAACGAACGGCAGCACGGAAAGCGCCGATGTGTCTCGCCCGAGAGCAGCCGCCTTTCCCAATCGTTCGTGTTCCCTGGCTACCGGCGCACTTTGACCTTTGAAGCGGCGCTCCAAAAAAGTATACAAGAACCATGTTGAAGTTGCCGGTATCGGAACTGCTCACGCACGGCGGAGCGGTTCTATATCTCATCCTGCTGGTAAGCGCGGTCGCTGTGGTCGTCTTTATTGAACGTTTCCTGCACTGCCATCGCGCCCAAATCAATTCGACGGAATTCCTGAATGGAGTGCGCACCGTGCTTAAGCGGGAAAATGTGGTCGAGGCACTCTCGATTTGCGACGCCACGCCAGGGCCCGTCGCCCGTCTCGTGAAAACAGCCATCTTGAACCGGGACCATGGCAGGGAACGAGTGCGCGAGGCTCTCGAAGAAGCCGGTTTGGCAGAGGTCCCACGGCTTGAAGAGAAGCTCAACTTGCTGGCAACCATCGCCCAACTGGCTCCGCTTCTCGGGTTGCTCGGCACCGTGCTCGGCTTTATCGACACCTTCAGCCTCATGAAGGATGCCGGGCTCCACGCTCATGTGAGCGACTTGTCCAACGGCATCTGGAAAGCCCTCGTCTGCGCCGCGGCCGGCCTCGCGGTCGCCATTCCAGCTCACGCCGGCTACAACTACCTGGTCAGCAGAGTCAATTCCATTGTCCTGGATATGGAGCGGGCCGCCACGGAAATCGTCGCTATCGTGAGTGAGGGACGCGCCTAGCGCCTCGTCAGGCCAAAATGAAATTCCCAAGAAACGCCAGGATTTTTCGCGGTCAGCTTGATGCCGCGCCTTTTGCGGCGGTTTTCTTTCTCCTCGTCATTTTTTTAATGCTCGGGTCCTTGATGTACACGCCGGGAGTGCGCGTCGAGTTGCCGGTCACGGACGATTTGCCGGGCACGGACAAGCCGACGGTCTCGGTGGCGCTCGATTCGGCTGGCCGCTACTACTACGACAATCAACTCGTGCAAGAGAGACAGCTTTCGAACTTGCTGCACCAGGCGGCGGCATCCTCCTCTCAACCACTCACGCTCGTTATTTTGGCCGACAAAGCCGTCTCGAACGAAATGCTCGTGCGGCTGCTCATGCTGGCGCGGTCGGCCGGCATTAATGATGCCCTGCTCTCGACGCTCTCGCGGCCCATGCCGGTGCGGCAGACCAAAAGAATCTCATGACGGCGCAGGCAATCGAACCGGGGCGCTGGTCACCCGGCCGGTGGTGGACGTTCGTCGGGCTCGTGCTGCTCGCTCAACTGGCTCTCATTCTGTGGCTGGGCCGCCCCCACCCGGCGAAGCGGGCTTCAAAGGACTCCGCCCCGGTGCTCCGGCTGGCCGGCCCCGCCGCAGCAAGCCTGCTGGCCTTAACGGATCCCACCCTTTTCGCTTTGCCACACGTTGAGGGTTTTTCCGGCCCCGCGTGGCTTACCATTCCTGCGCAGATCTACCAGCCTTCCGAGCCTTCTGAACCGGACCACTGGCTAACGCTGAGCCGGGAGAAGCTCGGGTCGAGCTTCAACCAGTTCCTTTCCACCAATACGGAAACCCAATTACCCGTGTTCGCTCAACCCGACCTGGTTTTTAAGCAGCCTGTCGTTGTGGAGTCCCCGCTGTTTCCAACGCAATCGGTGATGCGTCTGACCGGGGGCCTCGCCGATCGCAGGCTGATTGTGCCACCCGCATTGCCGTCGTGGACCAATTCCGAGATCCTGACCAACAGCGTTGTGCAGGTGATCATCGGGGCCGATGGCAAGCCCCTGTCCGCGCCCACCCTGCTGAAGCCCCCGGCCAGTGGCGGGCCCACGGAAGCGGACCTCTTCGCTTTGCGGGAAGCGCGCAAGCTCCGGTTCGAGCCGTTGACAGGGGTTGATCCCCTCGACCCCATGGCCGGTTTGGTGGTCGGCCAGCTCATCTTCGAATGGCACACACTGCCGGTTCCAACCACAAATGCGCCATCCGGTCCCTGAGAAGGGGCGAGGGAGAACTATAAAGATTTCCGACCTGAACGGGCCCCAAAGAAAGCAAACCGTGCTGCCTAAAACCGGATCGGCTCGTTGATTTGACCGCATTGGGAGCAGCGCGACCGGTCAACGTCCGGGTCATCGGTGTATACATACCCGCACCGGCCGCAACGAAAGATACGGTCCTCGCTTGCGGTGGGCTCAAACCTCCGGCGGCGCAGTTCGGCATAGACGGCAACTCCGGCCAAAGCGCACAACAAAACCACTACGTAAGTCAGGATTAGACTCGCAACAGACACGCGATTTGCCTCTCAGTTCTCAACTAAAGACTACGAACTGCTCTTGAGTTCCACCACGTCGTGCGGTGCTGCTTCACGCTGCCCGGCGGGGCTGACGCGGATGAAGCGTGCTTTTTCACGAAGTTGAGCCAGGTTCGCTGCGCCAAGATAGCCCATGCCGGATTGGATACCTCCAATGATTTGTTCCAGCACCCTGTCAACCGACCCCGTAACTTCTTTAAGAGCTTCGACACCTTCAGGTGCCACCTTGCGGTTTACGTCGTTTGTATGGCCGTAGCGGACGGCGGACCCTGCCTTCATCGCGGCCAAACTTCCCATGCCGCGGTACTGTTTGTAACGTTTGCCGCTGAACTCCATTACTTCGCCTGGAGCCTCAGGACATCCGGCGAACAGCCCTCCGCAAATCACCGCGTCGGCCAGCGTCAAGGATTTGACCACATCGCCTGATTTTGTGATGCCGCCGTCTGCGAGGATCGTAACCCCGGTTTTCTGAGCCGCTCGCGACGCAACGAACAGCGCCGTTAATTGCGGGATGCCAACACCGGCGACGATCCGGGTCGTGCAAATGGATCCAGGCCCCTGGCCGACTTTGATGATATCCGCGCCGCAACCGGCCAGGTACTCCACTCCAGCGCCGCTGGTTACGTTTCCGGCGATAATCGGCAATTTCGGAAACGCGTCGCGTAACATGCGGACGGCATCGCCCACCCCTTTGCTGTGCCCGTGCGCCGTTGAAACCGCAACCACGTCCAAACCGCGTTCCACCAGGCCGCCGACGTGAGCCAGGATGCGCTCGCGATCGAGCTCTCCAAATGCGTTCCGGGTCGCCGAGACCGCCGCGCCGCACAGCAACCTGAAATTCGCGTCCCTGGCCGGCTTGAATTGCGCATTGCGCTCCTGCGTGATCCGCTCGACATCGCTCAAGGTAAACAGCCCGTGCAACCGGTCCTGGTCGTCCACAACCAGCAGTTTATGTATTCCCGGGTGATCGGTAAAAAACTTGTCCGCCTTGGCAATCGGGTCGCGGCCGAGGTCTTTTTTGTTCAAAGTCTGGACTTGGGAACGGGGGGTCAGCGCTTCAACAACTTTGCGTTTGGAATACCGATGTTTCACCACGTGTCCGGGAAGCAGGCCGACGAGCTTGCCATGCCCATCCACCACGGGAAATGTGCTGAAAGCAAAATGTTTCTTCTCAATAAGAGCCAGAACCTCACCGATCAGTTGGTCTGGAGCGGTCTTGATCGGGTCCTGAATTAAGCCGTGGACGTGGTTTTTGACCCGGCTGACCTCCGAAAGTTGATCGCGCTCGGGCATGTTGTAGTGGATCAATCCGAGCCCCCCGCTCAGAGCCATCGCAATCGCCATCCGCGATTCGGTGACCGTGTCCATATCCGATGAGATGATTGGAATATTGAGGCGGAGATCTTCGGCCAGTTGGGTATCCAGCTGAGTCTCGCGCGGGAGCACCTCCGAATACTGCGTGGCCAGTGTGACGTCGTCGAAGGTCAGCCCAATGTTGTTGTATGCCGGAAAAAAGGCATCGGCCGCTTTGTAGAACTTCGAATCAAGGCTCTCTTGCTCTTTTGCCACCGAATTCACGGGCTCCAGAACTTTCTTGGTTCTATCCATCGGAAAACATTAGGAGAACCTGCCGCAAAATCAACCAAATCGGGCGGCGAGGGTCGCTACTATTTCAACGGCGAGTGGACCAGGCCGGTAATGAACGGTGGCCCCGATCCCAGGTGTTGAAGGTGACCCCCGGTTTTGACAACCAGGGTTCGGAGTCAGCATTTTCGATTTACTTGTCACCGGTTTACTGCAATCGCTTGTTGTAAGGCATTATGATGAGAGGAGACTTGATCATGAGATTTAGGAACTGTCTTCCAGCATGTCTGGTACCGGCACTCGGGCTTGCCGTGCTTGTGTCAAGCGCCCAGGACATTCAACTCGATCGCACGGTGACATTCACGAACCTCGAAGGAAAAGTATACACTCAATTACACGTTACCCATGAAGATTCTGTCGGTGTCATTTGGCGCGACGGCGCGGGCGGCGGGCGAATCTGCTACACAAACCTTGCCCCCGCTTTGCTCGAAGCCTGGGGCATTCCCACGAACCGCATCGCGGCAGCCCGCGCGCGGCTGGAACAACAGGCGGCTGCCGGGGCTCAAATCCGGTTCATGGTACTCACCAACGCACAGCAGCAAACGATTCAAAAGGCGGAAGCTGCGGCCGATCGCGAGGTTGCCTTGAAGCTCGAAGCCGGGCTTCAACTCAAGAAGGCTGAGGCTCAGGCGATCGAACAACTGGCAGCGAGAATAGAAGACGCCAAATTATTGGTGCGCAAGGCCAAAGCCGCTGCCCACGATTTTAACCAGGCCAACCGCTATAACAGGCTCGCCCCAAGAGTGTATGTGAACGAACGGGAGAGCGTCAAAATCAAGGAAGCGGAACTCCTCCTGAAGAGAATGAAAGCGAACTTTGCCGCCAAATACGGCGAGAAAATCAAGTGAATCGGAACGCGGTTTGTTGCCGGGACGCGTCCGTCCCCCAAGGACAGGCCTTATCGGCCGGCCACATCCAGGCAAACCATTCGGGTGAGGTCTCTGGCATATAAACGGCCGTCCGCGAGTGCCAGGGGAGCCCATGATTCGTGCCCAGTCAGGGCCTGGGTTTGAGCGAGCAGCCGGTATTTTTCCGGGCTGGCTTGAATTAATCGCAACAGGCCCGAATCGTTCATGGCAAAAATCAAGCCGTCCGACATGAGAAAGGATCCCAGGCCGAATTGCTGGCCGGGGTCGCTGACCCAAACGGTTTTTCCTTCGAGATCGATGCAAGCGAAACGACCATCCGCCCGGACACCGTAGATATGATCCTGGTAAAAAATCGGTGTGTGCTGAGTAGCGCCGAAAACCTGCGGATCGAGTTTAAAGAGCGTCTGCACTTCCCAACGATCTTGATTTTTTCTGAGTTGAAGCATGAGGCTGCCGGCGTTGTAACCGCCTGAAAGAAAAATGCGGCCACCGGGCAAAAGCAGCGGCGAGGGGACGGTTGCGATGCTGATTTTCCAGGCTGTTGTGTCCCACAAAAGCGCGCCATCGGAGGCCGCGACGCCGACCACCCCGTTGTTCGCGCAGTAGACATACATTTTTTGCCCATCGATCTCGCCCGGCATCACCGACGAATGCGTCATTTTCCAACCGCGCGGATTTGGAGTTTGCCATAAAACCTCTCCAGTCTCGGCCTTGACTCCCATGAGCAACGCTTTCGGACCACCAGGAGCCAGCACCACGACATTGCTTTCCACAAGAGGACATTGCCCGGCATACCACTGAGGCACCGTCGCCCCAAACTGATTCACCAGGTCGAGTCCCCACCGCAATTCTCCCGACGTGGAATCGACACAAACCACATGGCACTTTGGGCCCATTGCCACGACGTAATGCTCTGTCACGGTGGGAACCGTCCGCGACATTCCGTGATTGCGTTTGACCGAGACAGGATAAGTGTAGCGCCAGATCTCCGCTCCATTCGCGGCTGAAAGACAGCGGAGCGCGTCCTGCTTGTGAGCGACATCATAGTCCATGACGTAAACGCGGCCGTTGAAAACGGCAGCGCCCGCGTAGCCGTCGCCAAGGTCGGCCGCCCAAATCTGACGCGGGCCGGAGCCGCTCCAACTGCGCGCAAGATCCTGGGCCGTGGCAATGCCATCGTGGGAGGCGCCGCGGAACTGCGGCCAAGAACCGGTGAACTCGCCGGGTTTACCCTCGGCACGAACTAATTTGCCCGCCAGCACCGGGTTTGCGCGGGACCCGTTGCCCGTTCCGGGAGCCTGATCGGTTCCGGGAACGCGCGGGGTCAAAGGCCGGCCCGGCCCGCTCCAAAGCCACAGGCCGAAGACCGCGCAACCCAATGTCACCGCTGCGGCCGGAATCCAAAAGCCTGGTTTCAAGACCGCGGCGCGCATTCCGGGACTGGATTGGATGTTCAGGCTCCGAACTTGTCAAACATGCGGGCGTTGGCCTGCATCAGTCGAATCAGGTATTTGGCCTCGAACACGCCAAGCGACCCGGTATTTGCTCCCGTTTCGGTGAAGCGTTCCAATTTGTCCGACCCTGAGTATGCGGAGTGCAAAAGGACGGGTTGCGGATGCCATGAGTGACCACGAATCGCGCAGGGAGTGGAATGGTCTCCCGTTATTGCCAGCACATCCGGTTTTTTGCGCATCAGGATCGGCAGGGCCGCGTCAAATTCCTCGATGGCCTTCTTTTTGGCTTCAAAATTTCCGTCCTCGCCGTATTTGTCGGTGTACTTGAAGTGAATGAAGAAGAAATCGAAGTTGTCGTACTCGGCCAAGTACCGTTCAAACTGTTCTTTGATCGTTTGCGGGCCTTCGATCTTTTTCATCCCGACCAGCTGGGCAAGGCCCTTGTACATCGGGTAAACAGCAAGGGCGGCCGGCTTGAGCTGATACCGTTCTTCAAACAACGGGATTTCCGGCTGGTGCGCAATCCCTCGCATGAGAAAACCATTGGCCGGTTTTTCGGCGGCAATGATCGGGAGGGCGGCTTTGTAAAAGTCGGCAATCAACTTGGCAACTTTCTTCTGGCCGGCGTTTTTGGGGTCCCGGGGCCTAACAGTCGGAATAGGCAAGCCTTCGCGGTTCGGGTCGGCGTCAGTGAGCGGTCCCTCCAGTCCCTTGCCGCGAAAAACAACCACGAACCGGTGCTCTTTGCCCGGTTGAATCAGCACATCGGTTTCGCCGATTTTTTTCACCTTCGCTGAAAGCATCGCGCATAGCTTTTCGCACGTTTCGGTTGGAATGCGCCCCGCCCGGCGGTCAGTGACAATCCCTTTGGAATCCAGGGTCGCAAAGTTCGCGCGGGCGCAAACGTCTCCCGGCTTCAATTCCATCCCCAACCCCAGCGCCTCGATCACTCCGCGCCCCACCTGCACTTCCAGCGGGTCATAGCCAAACAAACCCAGGTGGCCAGGTCCGCTTCCGGGCGTCAGTCCTGGCGCCAGCGGGATCATTCGGCCCTGCGCCGAATCTTTCGACAGCGCATCGAGATTTGGAGTCCGAGCCGCCTCCAGCGGGGTTAAATAGTTTTGATCGCGAATAGCCAAATCGCCTAACCCATCCAGCACAACGAGGGCTAGCTTGGTCTTCGTTTTAAGGGTCAGTTCCGAATAAACAGCGTCCAGGTTCATGGTTCAAATTGTGTTCGTTTCAATATAAACTTTTCGATGGCGAAAAAGCGCCTGTCAAAACTTCCCCTGATGATGAAACCACCCATTCCCAGCGTCAACGTGAATCCAAATCAGACGCTCACCTTGAAAAGCATTACGTCCCCGTCACGCACGACGTAATCGCGGCCTTCAATGCGATAATGCCCGGTTTCACGCGCATGCCCCACTGACCCCGCCTTGACCAAATCCTCCCAACCGACAGTTTCCGCTTTGATGAACCCACGCTCAAAGTCCGTGTGGATCGTCCCGGCCGCTTTGACCGCGGTATCCCCGGCGCGAAGTGTCCAGGCGCGGACCTCCCTTTCGTTGAAGGTGAAAAAGGTCCTTAAACCTAAAACGCGGTACGCGCTATGAATGAGTGCCGCAAGGCCGGATTCACTCACACCCAACTCCTTCAAATACTCGCGAGCCTCCTCTGCGGATAGATCGGCCAGGTCGCTCTCCAGTTGCGCACACAACACCACGGTTTCACAGGCGTGATGAGTACGGGCGTATTCACGCACTTCTTTGACAAGCGGATTGGCCTCCGCCGACGCAAGCTCGCCTTCCTTGAGGTTCGCAACGAAAATGGCCGGCTTGTCCGTGAGAAGAGAAAAGCTGCGGATGACGACCTTCTCGTCCGGGGCAAGCGCGATGCCCAGCGTATTGGCGGGTTTGCCTGAGTTCAGATGCGTTTCGAGTTTGCCGAGCAGATGGGCTTCAATCAGCGCATGCTTATCGCCGCGCTTCACGTCGCGCGAAATCTTCTCCAGGCGTTTTTTGATCGTTTCCAAATCCGCCAGCAACAGTTCGGTTGTCACGATCTCGATATCCCGTTTCGGGTCAGGACTGCCCGTGACGTGCGCGATGTCCGGGTCCTCGAAAGAGCGAACGACGTGCACCAGGGCATCGACTTCGCGGATATGGCTGAGGAACTTGTTGCCCAATCCTTCGCCTTGTGAGGCGCCTTTTACCAGGCCCGCAATGTCAACGAATTCGAACGCCGTCGGGATCAGACTATTGACCTTGGCCAATTGAGCGATTCGGTTCAACCGTTCATCAGGTACGCTCACCACGCCGAGGTTGGGCTCGATAGTGCAAAATGGGTAATTCTCCGCAGCTGCTTTATGCGAGCGGGTGACCGCGTTGAAGAGCGTGGATTTGCCGACGTTGGGAAGGCCGATGATGCCTGCCTTTAACATGGACTGTTTAGTAGCGCAAAAAGCGGATCAATGACACCAAAATCCAGTCCTCCGCCAACGGGAGGTTTACTCCTCACGCCAGGCTGGTGACTTCGTCTCGGATCATTTTCTTGAATTGTTCGACGCCCTCATCGAAAGCGGCCGCAATGGGCAGTACCGGTGTCCTGCGAATGCGGCTCTTGAATTTCTTGAGGTTGGCCTCAGCACTGGGCTCGTCCATTTTGTTGCCGACCACAAAACGCGGTTTGCGCAACAAGTCCGGGTCATACATCTCCAACTCGGCCAAGAGGTGTTTGTAGTCGTCCCAGGGAGTCCGGCCATCCGTGCCGGCCATATCCAGAAGCAGAACCAGAATTTTGCAGCGTTCAATATGGCGCAAAAATTCGTGCCCAAGGCCCACGTTCCGGTGCGCTCCGTCAATGAGCCCGGGAATGTCACAGACGGTAAGCCGATGAAAATCGGAATACTCCACAATACCGATTTGGGGGTGCAACGTTGTGAACGGGTATGGCGCGATTTTTGGACGCGCCCGTGATATAGCCGTCAGGAGAGTCGATTTTCCGGCATTGGGGTAACCCACCAGGCCCACTTCTGCGATGATGCGCAATTCCAGAAGGAAATCGCCCTCGTCCCCCGGCTCTCCCGGTTGGGCAAAGCGGGGCGCCTGGCGAGTGGCGGTGGCGAAATTACGATTGCCCAACCCACCGCGGCCTCCTTTGCACAAAACAAACCGCTGCCCATGCGTGGTGAGGTCCGCGATCAGCTCGCCGCGCCCGGGCTGGCTGCCCGTATGCGGTTCCCCCGACTCCGCAGAGAGGTCGATCTCAACAACGCGTGTGCTGCTGGCCATTCGCAACCGGGGCCTTTCGGTCGAGGTGACGGTCATCCTACCGCTGGCCTTTTGGGACTCCGGCGGATCGGCCTCCGGCGATGCAGTCGTCTGCACTCGCCACACCATCGTTCCACAGGGCACACGCACGACCAAATCCTTCCCCGCATGCCCGTCCATGCCTTTTCCCAACCCGCCCTGTCCTTCCTCAGCAATGAGTCGCGGTTGGTAATATTGCCCGATCAGGTTGTTTAAATCGTGATTCGCTTCGAGGATCACATCACCCCCGCGTCCGCCATTGCCGCCGCTCGGGCCTCCTTTGGGCCGGTATTTCTCGCGTTGAAACGCGACGCATCCTTTGCCGCCGTGACCGGCGCGAGCGTAAATCTTGATCTCGTCAACAAACATGCAATCAACGGTGGCGTGTAGAACTCCTGAGGAAAACCACGGAGGAGCGCTGATGGACGCGAATTTCCAGGAAGGAACTCGAGGCCCAATCCAAGCGAGTTGAGTCACTTTTGAAGTGAGCCAGTTCAGTTTCTGAGTGTGTCATTTTCAACCGTTCCTTTTCGTGCTGAGTGCCAGTTGCGGAGCACTGAACCGGGCGACGCTCGTTTGCGAGTTGCCCGGAATCGACCGCGCCGCGAATAAAAAAGGCGAGGCCGGAGCCTCGCCGAAATCTGGAGGAGGCGGCGCTTAGCTCTTTGCCGCCTCAGCGGGAGCCTGGGCTTCCGCTTTGATATTAACCCGGTGGCCGTTGCGATCGAAACTGACCTTCCCGTCCACCAATGCAAAGAGTGTCCAATCGCGGCCGGTCCCGACATTTTGTCCCGCAATGAATTTTGTGCCTCGTTGCCGCACGAGAATGCTGCCGGCGGTGACGAATTGACCGCCATACCGCTTTACTCCAAGCCGCTTGCTGACGCTGTCACGTCCGTTACGGACGCTTCCTTGACCTTTCTTGTGTGCCATAACCGATCTCTTAAAACTAGCTCTTGATTTCTTTGATCTGCACCACGGTCAATTCCTGACGGTGGCCGATCGTTTTATGATATCCTTTGCGCCGCTTCATTTTGAAAGCCACTTTCTTTTCGCCGCGAATGTGCTCAATGACATCCGCCACGACGGTCGCGTTAGGCACGGTGGGGGAGCCCACCGCCAGTTTGCCATCGTTATTGATCAGCAGGACACGCTCAAAGGTCACAGGCTGGCCGGCTTCAACGGCCAAACGCTCGATTTCCAGTTTGTCGCCCGCACTTACGCGATACTGTTTGCTTCCGGTTTCTAATACGGCGTACATAAGATTCTTACTCGAAAGAACGTTCAATAAAACAAATGCTCAAGGCCTTGTCAACAGCCTATTTTGTCTTTTCATTTTTTGGGAGCATCGGCTAGATTGCCTGCCATGGCGGAGATCGTCGAATTTGTCAACCGTGGTGCGGCTTCGATTACCCCGGCCGTTGTGGAGAAAATGCTTCGGCATTTGCCTCAGTGGAAGCTGGAGTTCACTCAGATTTATGAGCCCCTGTTTCCGCACCTGGTCGATCAATTGGAGTTCCTGGCCAATGCCGTCGAGGACATTGCCGAAGGGGCTTACAAAGACATGCCGTATATTGCGTTTGCCCAGGCGGTATTCGCATTGATTTATTCTCACAAAAAAGTCGGGATCATTCCGGATACCGTGCTGAACCTGGGCCGGGCGGATGACTCAAGCGTGGTTCGCGCGGTGCTGATTCAGAACGAAAAGGTGTTTGCGATCTACGCCGCTTCGCAAAACGTTGAGTGGTCGCGAATTACCAGCCAGCCCTGACCGCTGCGATCAATTGCTCGGAAAACGCGATGCAGCCCTGAGCGGGTTGGACTGGTCAACAGGGATCTAGCGCACGGATGCAAAGCCAACCAACCGACGATTCAGGTCGCTCCGTTATGAATTCGCCCCCTCCGTTCGAGCCGGCTTCGCGCCGGGTGAGCCGCCTTCTTTGGGGCGTTGTATTGACCGCGTCGCTTCTGGCGCTCGCTTTTATGCTCGGTGTTCTCAGGCGCCACGAAGCGCCGAGACAAGCTCTGCCGGATTATGGTGCGGTTGCTGAGTTCATGCTGACCAACCAAGACGGGCAGGCCGTCTCGCTTCGGGATTTGGCCGGCAAGGTTTGGGTTGCCGATATCATCTTCACACGCTGCCCGGGGCCATGCCTGAAGATGACTCAGCAAATGAGAGATTTGCAAAACGCTTTGCCTCAATCCAGTTCGGTTAAACTGGTTTCGCTAACCACCGATCCGGATTTCGACACACCCAAGGTGCTCAAAACCTACGCTCAGCGTTTTGGCGCGGATCCAAGTCGATGGCTTTTCCTGACCGGCGCGAAAAGGCAAATCGCCGCCCTGGCAATTGATTCCCTCAAACTCACGGCATTGGAGAAGAACGCGGAGGAGCGCCAATCGCCAAACGACCTGTTCGTTCACAGCACCATCTTTGTTGCGGTTGACAAACACAGTCATTTGCGGGGGATTTTTGAAACAAGTGGCGAAGACGTCGACCCAGCGCAGGCCCGGGGCCAAATCCTTGCCACGGTCACGCGATTGGAGAGTGAACCGTGACTCCGGCTGACTTGCCGGTTGTCAACGCGGGCCTCAACGGGTTGAGCGCCGTCTTTCTGGGCGCCGGGTATTACTTTATACGCCGCAAACAGGTTCCTGCTCATCGGAGGTGCATGATAGCCGCGTTTATCACCTCTACGCTCTTCCTGGCCTGTTACCTCACGTACCACGGCTATTTGGCGTATTACCTTCACCGTGGGCCGACCCGCTTTCTCAACCCCGCATGGTTTCGCCCGATTTACCTGACGATCCTCGGGACTCACACTCTACTGGCCGTGGTCATCGTCCCGATGGTGCTGCTTTCCCTGAGCCGCGCGCTCAAGCAGAATTACGAGCTCCACCGTAAAATTGCGCGCTGGACGTGGCCGCTGTGGATGTATGTCTCGGTTACCGGAGTCCTGATTTACCTGTTCCTGTACGTTATCTTCCCCGGGAACCATTAACGGGCTTGCGCAAGTTTCGTTTTGACGCCGATCCGCGGACAGAGCCTGGCCACTTCGCAGTTGGCGCAGTCGGGATTGCGAGCGAAGCAACGCCGCCGACCGTGCCAAATCAAAAGGTGGCTGAACAAAGTCCATTTCTCCTGCGGCACGATCGGCATTAAAGCCAGCTCGATTTTCTCCGGCGCAGTCTCCCGCGTTAATCCCAGGCGCAGGGACAGCCGCGCGACATGCGTGTCGACGACAATTCCGGTGTTGATATTGAAGGCGTTTCCCAGCACTACGTTGGCCGTCTTCCGCCCCACACCGCCGAGCGCCAGCAACTCCTCCATGGTTCGGGGCACCTGGCCGCCGTGTTTCTCGACCAGCGCGCTGCAAGCAGCGCGGATGCTTTTAGTTTTGTTGCGGAAAAAACCGGTGCTTTTGATTGCGTTCTCGAGCTCGTCTTGGTTCGCCCCGGCGAATGCGGCAGCGGATGGATATCGTTTGAACAACTCGGGTGTTACCATGTTCACCCGCTTGTCCGTGCACTGGGCCGACAGGATGGTTGCGATTAAGAGTTCCAGCGCGTTGGAATGGTTCAGCTCGCAATGAGCATCTGGATAGGCGTTTTCCAGGCCTTTGATGATCTTGCTGGCGCGTTCCAACCGCGCCGGCTTTGTTTCGCGAGCCATAGCGCCCAGCAGATTAATGAGACAAGCAGGCGCGGCAAGGCAATGTTCACCGCTCAAGAACCGAACGAAGAGGTTAAAGGCTATGCCTGTTATCGAACGGGTTGCATCCCCCCTCGACTTGCAGCCTATCCCGGGCTACTGATCCATACCGAAGAACAAACAACCAATGGATCTCAAAGCCCGAGCCCACCAGGCCATGCTGGATGCCGGTTTCAAGCCGGATTTTCCTCCTGAAGTAACCGGCGCAGTTGCGGCGCTGAAACGCAACGGCTCTCCGAAGCCAGTGGACGGAGTCCGCGATTTGCGCGCGCTGTTGTGGTCGTCCATCGACAACGACACTTCCCGGGATCTTGACCAGATCGAGGCTGTGGAACGGCTGGCCGATGGCAGCACGCGTTTGCTCATCGGCATAGCGGACGTGGATTCGCTCGTTCCAAAGGGAAGCGCTCCCGACCTCCAGGCTGCGCTGGAAACAACGTCGGTTTACACCGGCGTAGCTACCTTCCCGATGTTGCCGGGCGAACTTTCAACGGACATGACTTCATTGGTCGGGGACCAGGATCGCTGCGCGATCATCATTGAGTTAGTTGTTCAGCCGTCGGGTGAAGTAACGCGGCATTCTGTATACCCAGCCCTGGTCAGAAACCGCGCGAAACTGGCGTACAGTTCGACCGGTGCGTGGCTTGAAGGACGCGGGCCAATTCCTCCCCCGGTCGCGGCTGTTCAGGGAATGGAGGACCAGCTGCGGACCCAGCTCGAACTTTCAACCCGGCTGCGCGAACTCCGAAAAAAACAGGGAGCTCTGACGTTCGGTTCTATTGAGCCTGTTCCTGTAATCGACCATGGAGAGGTAAAAGACCTGACGGTTACACCGCACAACGTCGCTCAGGACATCATTGAAAGTTTCATGGTTGCCGCCAATGTGGCCATGGCCCTGTATCTTTCCGAGAAATCCTGTCCATCCATTCGGCGCGTCGTCCGCACGCCCAGGCGTTGGGATCGCATCCGGCAAATCGCGGCCGGATTCGGGGTTACGCTGCCTCCGACGCCCGATTCCCGCGCTCTTTGCGATTTCCTCGACCACCGCCGGGCCGCCGACCCGTTGCATTTCCCCGACCTTTCCCTCTCCGTGGTGAAACTGCTGGGGCCGGGAGAGTACGTGATGGGCGCTCCAGGCGGTGAGCAGGAAGGCCACTTCGGGCTCGCGGTCCATGATTACACTCATTCAACAGCCCCGAACCGTCGCTTTGCGGACCTCGTGACTCAAAGGCTCTTGAAGGCGGCCGCCGCCGGTCAGTCGTGCGCCTATTCCGAGAGCGAACTCGAACAAATTGCCGCGCGCTGCACCGAACGCGAAGATGCGGCGCGCAAGGTCGAGCGACTGATGAGAAAAATCGTTGCCGCCAGCGCCTTGAGCAACCGCATCGGTGAGATTTTTGATGGGCTGGTGACCGGTGCTTCACCCAAGGGCACGTATGCCCGGTTGTTGAAGTTCCCCGCCGAAGGCCGTGTGATCCGAGGCATGCAAGGCATCGACGTCGGGGATCGGATTCGAGTTCGGCTTGTTTCGGTGGACGTCGGGAAGGGCTTTATCGATTTCGAACGAGTTCAATGAAGCGTTCGAGGCGGCCGGGCGTCTGGACAAGTGCCGTGTTTCAGGTCATCCTGCATCAGATTTCGCTAACATGAATATTACAAAAACGCTGATTTTCCAGATGGCGTTTGCGGCCGTCGTTGCCACCTGTGTTCTTGCAGCCGACGCGCCGCTCAACTCGGACAAAGCCGACCCGGTTCGGCATGTCGATCCCAAAGGAGCTGAGCAACTCGTGTCCGCGAAGAAAGTGGTCGTCCTGGATATCCGAACGCCGGGCGAATTCAAAACCGGCCGAATCGCCGGGGCAAAGAACCTTGATTTTCAAGCCCCGGATTTCGAGCAGAGAATCAAAGAATTGGACAAGTCCAAAAGTTACCTGGTGCATTGCGCCGGGGGCGGCCGCAGTTCCCAGTCGCTGACTCTTTTCAAGAAGTACCACTTCGAGTCGATTTACCACTTGGACGGCGGTCTCAAAGCCTGGCAAAAAGCGGGGTTGCCCGTGGAGAAATGAATCGGCTTATGCGCTGGCCCCGCGGCGGACGTTGTGCTCAAAGATCCGGCAAACCTGGCCTAATGCGTTTGATTCCCGGTCCCCTGTTCCCATTGGCGCTGTCGTTCGGCCTGGCAGTGGTTTGCGCTCAGGCAGAAGACTGGCCGCAATGGCTGGGGCCAAACCGGGATTCTGTTTGGAGCGAAACAGGAATTTTAGACAAGTTCCCCGAGGCCGGACCGCCCGTTAAATGGCGAGTGAAGATCGGATCTGGCTATTCAGGTCCGGTAGTGTGGAAAGGGCGCGTTTACGTCATGGATCGGCAATTGCCGCCCGACGCGGCGAATCCCGCGGATCCGTTTCAACGTGGAATGATTACGGGCGGTGAACGGGTGCTGTGCCTGAATGAAAGTGACGGCAAGGTCCTTTGGCAGCATCAGTATGAATGCGCCTACACCGTCAGCTACCCAGCCGGCCCCCGCACTTCCCCCCTCGCCAGTGATGGCAAGCTTTTCACTCTGGGAGCCGAGGGAAACCTGTTTTGCCTAGATGCGGAGAGCGGAAAAGTGCTGTGGTCCCACGATTTCAAAAAGGAATTTGGCGTTAAAACCCCGATGTGGGGATTCGCCGGCCACCCGTTGCTTGAGGGCAACAAACTGATTTGCCTGGTGGGCGGCGCGGGCACCACCCTCGTCGCCTTTGATCGAAACAGCGGAAAGGAACTCTGGCGCTCACTCACTACTGAAGAACCGGGCTACAGTTCTCCCATCCTTTGCAAAGCCGGAGGGAAAAAGCAGCTCATTCTTTGGCAGCCTGAAGGAGCCGACTCGGTCGACCCGGAGACGGGCAAACTGTACTGGTTCGTGCCGTTCAAGTCCCGTTCAGGCCTGACGGTTTCGACGCCTCGCCGCATGGGTGACCTTCTCTTCTTCACCTCGTTCTACAACGGGTCCCTGATGTTGCGACTGGATCCTGATAAACCCATGGCCACGCTGGCATGGCAGACTGAAAAGGGAAACGAGAAGGATACCACCCATCTCAACTCCATCCTCTGCACCCCTTTCCTCGAAAACGGGTTCATTTACGGTGTATGCAGTTACGGCCAACTGCGTTGCCTCAATGCCGAAACCGGGCAAAGGGTATGGGAGACTCTCAAAGCAACCACAAGCGGTGAGCCTGTGCGTTGGGCCAACGCGTTCATCGTGAAGAATGCCAACCGCTTCTTTCTTTTCAACGAAAAGGGCGACCTGATTATCGCGAAACTCACTCCCAGCGGTTACGAAGAACTCAGCCGAGCCCATTTGCTCGAACCCGCCAACAAGGACCCGGGCAGGCCTGTGGTGTGGTCTCACCCTGCGTTTGCAAACCGGAAAATTTACGCCCGCAACGACAAGGACCTGATCTGCGCCGAGCTGGCCAAAAAGCCTTAGTTCCAAGGAGCGCTCTATGGGCCGTGCCTACATCGGGACCAGTGGTTGGTCATACCGAAGCTGGGAGGGGACTTTTTACCCGCCCCGCCTCCCCAAGACGCACCAGTTTGATCATTACGCCAGCTGTTTTCCGACCGTCGAAATCAATCTGACGTTTTACCGCTTGCCGACGTTGAAGATGGTGCAGAATTGGCGGGACCGCGCGCCATCGGGCTTTGTCTATGCCATTAAGGGCAGCCGATTCATAACACACATGAAGAAGCTCCTGAACGTGCGCGAAGCGTTGCGGGAGTTTTTCCGTTGCCTTGACCCGTTGCGCCGTCGAGTGAGTGTCGTGCTTTGGCAATTACCGCCGTTCCTCAGCATAGATATTCCGCGGCTCGAATCGTTCTTGAAACTCCTCCCAAAGGCTTACGACCACGCGGTCGAATTTCGGCACCCGTCCTGGTTGACTCGCGACGTCTTTGCCGTGTTAAGACAGCACCGGGCCGCGCATGTGTCCGTGAGTTCACTCGCGATGCCGGTCGACCTCACTGTCACCTCGGACCTGGTTTACATCCGGTTTCACGGGTTGGAAGCAGGAGCCGCCCACGATTATTCGCAAGCCGAGCTCGAGCCCTGGGCGACTCATATCCGCAAGCAAGCCCGCGCCGGCAAAACCGTTTACGCCTATTTCAACAACGACGTGAACGCTCGCGCGCCTTCGAATGCCAGGACCATGATGAACCTCGTCGGTTTGGCACCCGATGACGTTTAAAAACAATTTACGCGGGCGCCGGTGCAGCCGTTGACTTTGCACGGGGCTCAGAGAGAATCCGGCCATGGGATTGTCTTGGTTCTGTCGGGCTATCGCTTTGCTGGCCATCTCGCTGTGGTCGTGTGGTGCGGCCGATTGGCCCCAGTGGCGCGGCCCCAACCGAAACGGAATTTCCTTGGAGCGCATCAATACACACTGGCCTGGGACCAACCTCCCGGCGCTCTGGGAAGCCTCTGTGGGCACCGGATTTTCAGGAGTCTCAATCGCATCGGGCCGGGCTTGCACGTTAGGGAACGGCCGGAACGAAGACACGGTGTGGTGCTTCGACGCCAGAACCGGGCGCCAGATTTGGAAGCACAGTTATCCTGCTCAGTTGAGTCCGCAATGGTATGAAGGCGGTCCCGGCGCAACTCCGACGTTCGACGGCAACCAGATTTACACCATCAGCAAATGGGGTGATGTCTTCTGCTTTGCGGCCGACACCGGGTCGATCGTTTGGGAACGCGACCTCCGCCAGGCCGGCATTAAACCGAACCGCTGGGGTTTTGCCGGATCACCGTTAGTCTGGCGTGATTTGGTGATTTTGAATGCCGGCGGGTCGGGCACAGCGCTGGACCGAAAGACCGGCCGAATCGTCTGGTCGAACGGCACCAACGCGACAGGGTACGCCAGTCCAATGCTCCTCGGTTCAGGGGCGTCTCAGCTGGTTTTGATCTTTGCCGCTCAAGACCTCGTTGCGTTGGATCCCCAAACCGGCGCCGAGAGGTGGCGTTATCCTTGGAAAACGGATTGGGACACCAACAACAGCGACCCGGTACTCTATGACGATTCGATTTTCCTTTCGAGCTTCAGTCGAGGATGCTCCCTGGTTTCGGTCAAAAAGGGGGCTCCGCAACCCGTCTACGAAAGCAAAGAGATCTGCAATAACCTAAGCCCGGGGATTTTGCTGGGCCGCAACTATTACGTTTTCAGCGGAGAAGCGAAAAAGGACACGCAGCTTCGGTGTCTTGATTTGCCGGTTGGCCGGGTGCAGTGGTCCCTGAAAGAGCCGGCTTTCGGATCGCTCCTCGGGACCGAAGGACACCTGCTTGTTCTCAGCGATAAAGGTGAGCTGTTGGCGTTCGAGCAAAGCGCCGGCGGTTTGGTCAAAGAACCCGCGCCGATTGCTCGAGCAAAAGTGCTAGAGGGAACCTGTTGGACTCCGCCCTCGCTCGCAAACGGGCTACTCTACGTGAGGAATGCGCGAGGCCAGGTACGTTGTTTGGACCTGGGGATGCGCTAAGCCCCCGCCGCCTGGGGTCAACACCGGCCCGCAATCCTGAGGCCGGTGAGCTACTTTGAAAAGCACAGCCTGGCGCTATTCGTTAGGAGGACAAAATGACACCCCGTTGCCTTGCAATTCTAATCCCTGCGACCTTTCTGGTTTGCGATCTGTTCGCAGACCAAATCATTTCCCAGGTGGCGCCTTCCATTTACACCAACAAAGGCAACACCAATGAGGCAGTTTCTGGGTTCACCCCCACAAACTTGAGTACAATCTTTACCAGCAAGAGCCAGTCTCCTTTGACCACGACAAACGCCGTCGTGTCGTTCGTTTTTAAGTCGACGGCCATTGCGCCCCGCGGCGCTGCGGGCTCAGGGCAGCTGAATGGGAATCACCTTTCGATGCATTTGACTCAATTGGCGCCTGGAAGTTACCAGTTGCAATTGATCCACAGAGGCGACGGCGCGGCGCAGAAAGTTGGTGCTCTAACGATTGTCGATCCAACGGCGGCCCCCGATCGCCAAGCCACGGATAACAAACGGGAAGCCTCCGCCGCACCGGACCAGGTCAGAGTGGATACGGACCTGCAGGTGAGGCTCCCTCCCGGGATGGCCGCGGAGAACATTGGAAAACTGGAGTTGCTCGATACGTCGGGCAACGCAGTGCTGGTTGCAGAAACGCATTCCGGCTAAAGCAAGCCGGTCGTTTCAGGCCAGCCGCACATAATGTTCAAGCTTTGGACGGCTT
>DATGLT010000092.1:0-59728 GCA_035294005.1 Verrucomicrobiia bacterium | reverse complement strand
GGGTCATTTAGTTAGTTGTTTTGGAGTTCGAAGTCAACGGGCGAAAGGTAGTTCAGAGCGCTATGGGAGCGTTGGCGGTTGTAGAAGTCTTCGATGTAATCGAAGATCTCGGTTTGGGCGTGGGCGCGGGTTTGGAAGGCGCGGCGGTAGACCAGTTCAGCGGTTCGTCGCGCGTTCCCCCTTACCCGATTACACAACGATCGCCATCGTATCCCCGCGGGGACTCTTGCGTTTCGAGTGAGTTACTCTTCCGTCCGCGACTGCGAGTGCAATTTCTCGAGGTGAGTCGAGAAACGCCGCAACTCGCGCGGATGGCAGCCTACGCGCTCTCGAATCAGCGCGAGCCGGCGCACAATAGTCGTCTTGGTCACTTTGCAGTCGCGGGCGATTCGGTTGCAGCTCAACTCCTCGATGCAATACTTGCGAAACACCGTGAGCAACGTGGGTATGAGCGGCTGCTCGGTATCCAGCTTGAGAACCAGCGCAAACGCGCGCTCCGACACGTCGGCATCGAGCTCCAGCGGCTGAGGCGTGAACCGGGCGAACAGCTCGCCGGGCGGACGCACCGGCTGAAGCGTTCCCCGCTCGGTCAGGACGACATGCCGCTGCAGATCGAAAAAGGCGCAGCGGTGATGTTCCAAAAGACTTTTAGCCGGCGCATCCAAATAATCGGACGTCGGCGCAAACAGCATGAACGGCTCACACTGCTGGGCGACCACTTCGGACACCACGCGCCTGAAAGCCGGGGCCTGCACCTGGAGGGTGAGGATGGCCGGCACCGCATCGGCCGACCAGGACCCGAACTGGAACGTGTTGGGGGCCGACAGTTCCGCGTAACGCTCGTTGAACTCGAACGCGCGGCAAAGCGCGTGCCCCAGCCGGGTGTTGCACACCTCGAGCGCGGTGATCTTCGCCATGTCCAACGGGATGTCCGGGCAACACGGCGGATGACAGCGGCACACCGCCGTCGCGCCCTGTCCGTCATGACGCCGGACAATCATGTGTTCGCAACCGCAACCGTGAGGGCACCACACGGTTTGAACCTGGAACCGGCTGGGCTGCAGGCACAGCGCCTGAAGCGCCCCAAACCGGTCCCCCGTCAAAAGCCGCCACTCCGCTTCGGTCGCCACTTGTCCGGGGACCGCCTGAAATGAATACCATGTCTGCATATTCTCCTTTCTCCCGCGTATCGCTGCTCCAATCCCTTGCCGTTGTCTTCGATGGTCCGGACCTCCCGGTCGGACCGTTCCTGATTGAACCTTTGGGTTACGGGTTTTGAGTTATAAAACCGCGCTCGGTTAAAAACGCTAAAACTCGTTCGACATCCTCCGGACACGGGACCCGGACGACGTCCGGTGAACGCAGCTCAACCAGCTGCGGCATCCGGTTGTCGGCAAAGTCGAATTCCAGGATGACCCCGATTATTTCCGCTCCCTTGGGCATGAGATCGTAAAGGCCGCCCTCAAGCTCCGCGCACGCCAATAAATCGTCGGCGCGCCGGATCGTGACCTGGTTGAAAGCATTGCGCCAGCGAAGCCATACCTGGATGAGGGTTACTCTGGCAATGCCGCGCTCCGGAGCCGGGGCCAGGGCGGCTTCCAGCGAGCCGCAACTGGGGCGCGGGGTTACTTTGCAGGGGCGGGTGAGAACGGGAGGTGGGGCTCCCAAGGTCGAGTCTGACATGAACACAATCCTTTCGTGGCGTCCTGCGAATCACCTCGAAGGGAATTTCAGCCCGCGTAAAACAGCCCTCCGAAGCGCGCCGACGCGTTGAAGAGGAAAGAGCATAAACCTCGCCACATAACTTGACACTGATCTGTGCTTGGTAGCCGCTTGCGTTGTCTTATTTTCAGTCAGTGATGTATAAGTTGTATTCACGGTGACTGTTCGGGTGGGGCTACACGCGAGGCGATCCAGAGCCTCACCGCAAGAGGACTGAGTCCCGGAGGGACGACTGAGAATAGCCCAGGGCAAGCGAAGCGCCGCACTGGGTTGCGGGCCCAAAATGATTTCCGGTCTGGCGCGCTTTCGGCGCGCCAGACCGGAAAAGGAAAAGAGGGAGATTGGTTACGGTGGCTCTTTACCCAAGGCGGCGGGCTCGGCGCCTTGCCTTGGGCTATTCTCAGGCCGCCCCTCCGGGGCTCCGGAAGGGCGAACCAGCGGGCTTCACTGGACGCGGCGGGTACGTTGTGTTTTCATTTCATCGCTGGGTGGCGTCGCGTCAATGAGCCCGGTCGTTGCTCCTGTTGCTCCTCGGTCTTTGCCTTCGCATGGCGCTCGGGTTACTCTCTGGCATGGATGTTGGCGTGCTGAAATCTGAGCTGCAATCCCTCGAGTCGAAAGACCGCCGACAGATGATTGCATTCCTTCTGGCTTTGGAGGAAAGGGACAACCAGGCATATCGGCAGGAGTTGGCCCGTCGGATTGACGATAAGGATCCGACCCATTGGATCTCGCTTGAGGAGTTGGATCGGCGCTTGGACACGGGGAGCGGCAGCGACTGATGGCCCTAGGCCGAGTACCCGCAGCGCCTGAATTCTCTTCGTAGGCCAAGTGTGCGGGCGCAGCCGCACTGAAGTCCCTGAGGGACGACTGATAATAGCCCAGGGCAAGCGAAGCGCCGCCCTGGGTGGCGGCCTCGGCGGCCTTGCCTTGGGCTATTCTCAGGCCGCCCCTCCGGGGCTCCGGAAGGGCGAATCAGCTGGCTTCACTGGATGCGGCGGGGACGTTCTGTTTTCATTTCATCGCTGGGTCTTGGGGGTTGCGCTTTATTGGACGCAGCGGCGCCAAAAGGCAACCGGGCCGCGCCTCAACGTTTGAAATTTCAAGTTCCGTCGACCCGCAGAGCGGCGCGGCGGAACGGGCTCACCGGCGGCGGCGGGAGGGGCCGAAGAAGTAGCCGCCGCGCACGCGCGCGCCGCGGGCGCGCATGGGACCGGATTGGGGCCGGCCGGGTTTGTCCTCTTCAAACAGGGCGGTGTAGCGGTAATCGAAGTTTTCGAGTTTAACCCGGGGGATCTTCTGGCCGATGAACCGTTCGATGGACTGCACGTGGCGTCCGTCTTCGGCGACCATCAGGGTCAGGGCGTCGCCCTTGGCTTCCATGCGGCCGGTGCGGCCGATGCGGTGGATGTAATCCTCGGGGTGCTGGGGGACGTCGTAATTGACGACGTGAGAGACGTCGGCGATATCCAGGCCGCGGGCGGCGATATCAGTGGCAACGAGGACTTCGAAACGGCCGTCGCGGAACCCGCGCAGGGCGGCTTCGCGTTCGCGCTGGGTGCGGTTGGAATGGAGCACGGCCACGGCGTGGTTGTTGCGCCGGAGCAGGTGTGAAACCCGGTCGGCCCCGTATTTGGTCCTGCAAAAAACAATGACCGAGTCGTAATTGACGCGCTTGAGCAACTCGAGGAGCAGGTCGGTTTTCTGCGAATCGGAGACGGGATAGATGACGTGCTTGACGGTCTCGGCGGGGGTGCGGCGGGCGCCGATTTCAACGGTCTCGGGGTTGCGCATGGCCCACTGGATGAGGGTCTCGATTTCCGGGGGAACGGTCGCCGAAAAGAGGGAGGTGTGGCGGTCGCGCGGGCATTTCTGGAGGATTCTCCGGACGTCCGGGAGGAACCCCATGTCGAGCATGCGATCGGCTTCGTCCAGGACCAGGTATTGGATGCGATCGAGTTTGCAGGCGCCCTGCTCCATGAGGTCCAACAGGCGGCCGGGCGTAGCCACCAGGACGTCGGCGCCTTTGCGCAAGCCTTCGCGCTGGAGGCCGTAGCCGACGCCGCCAAACAGGACGACGACGCGCAGATCTGTGAAGCGCGCAAAGTCGCGGAAAGCGGTTTCGACCTGGGCGGCCAATTCGCGGGTAGGTTCCAGGATCAGGACGCGCGGATAGGGCTCGTGGTGGTCGAGTTTCGAAAGAATCGGCAAAGCGAACGCGGCGGTTTTGCCGGTGCCGGTCTGGGCGCTGCCGATCACGTCGCGCCCGGAGAGGATCAACGGGATGGTCCGAAGCTGAATCGGGGTGGGCTCGAGGTAGCCCATAGCCTTCACGCCGTCGAGCATGGCGTGAGACAACCCTAGTTTATTAAATCCCATAAATTCCCACAAATAACGATCGCCGGCTCAGGAAGGCGATTCGACCGGAGCGACGGGCCTTTCGGCAGGCGTGTCCGTTGGATGCGCTCCGTTTGCGGGCTGAACCTCGGGGCTCTCGTTGGCGCCCAATTCGCCCGGGGCGGTTTCCGCGGGCTCGGGTGGGATGACGCCGGAGGCGGCTGGCGGTTCAGGGAGAGGACCCTCGGGCGCTGGGTCCTGACCGGGTGTTCCCGGCTGAGCCGGCGCTTCGGAGGCCGGAAGCGTGTCCGCAACCGGGGCCGCGGCCGTTTCCGGCGCGGCAGGTTTGTCTTCCTTTTTGGGCGCGGGCTTGGGCGGCCTGGGAATTGGCTTTTTGGCGGTTTCGAGCGTTCCGTTGGCAAATTCAATGACGTGCCCCTGGTGGATGAGCCAATGCAGATCGCCGATCAAGGCGTTCTGCTCCGGTGTCGGGCCGGACGGTTCCGGCGCGGGGGCCGCAGCGGGCTGACCTTCAGCCGGAGCCGGGGGAGCCGGAGGCGCGACCGGGGCGGGTGAAGGGGTGAGTTTCTCGATCAACTGCCGCCGGGTGCACTTGGGATTGGCGTTGATGTAGTCCACGATCCGCTTGACGCCGTCCGACACGGGAGTCAGGGACAGGTCGAGGTAATGCGGCCGGGCAACCGAGACGTGGGTAATGGCCTTGTTGACTTTGAAGAACTGCAAGCCGTGGCTGGCGAATTGCTGGCTGAGGACGGTGGCAATTTGCAGGGGAAACCGGCGTTGATCTTCCCAAACCGTGCGAACGAGCCTGACGAGGTCCGGGCTGCGCAGGGATCGCGCGGCACTGCCGGTCATGGTGTAGGTCTCGACGCTCTTGACGATGTTGGGTTTGTGGTGTTCCCGGAAATGCTGTTCCACCGCTTCCTGGGACCCGAGTTTGACCGACTCGGGCATATTCAGGCAGATGTATTCGGTTTTCCAACTCTGATCGTCGACCCATTTCTTGACGACTTCTTCGTCGCGCACAATTCTGACGCGCGACTTGTAAACCTCGAAGGGCATGCGCGAAAAGCGCTCGGAATGGAGCTTGCGCAGCTGATTCTGGTAATCGTGGTAATTAGGCGGTCCAAGCACGACCCCGCTCATGCCGCACTGGGCGACAAAGGTGTATTTGCCTTTGGGCGGTTCGGTGGCGGTGCGTTCAGCCTGGTAAAAAGTGGCGAAATGGCGCTTCAGGATATGGCTCACGGCCTCGTCTTCGGAGAGCCACAGGGTATCGTCCAGTGCGCAGACAAACAAAGGCTGAACCGGCTGGCCTTCGGCGTTCTTCTTGACGGTGAACGTCACGGTGTGGCGCTCCGGCTTCTGGAGAATCATCTGGGCGATGTCGAATAACGGATAAGCGCGGCCGGTTATCTTGATCTGGCGCGCCAAAGACTCAACGCCCTTTTCCTCCGGAACGAGAGTTACCGCAATTTCCGGCAAAGGCGCGGGTGGTTCGCGCCGTTCACGGGGAGGCCCGCGATGGGGTCCGCGTTGATCGAACTGTTCGCGGCGGCCGCCGCCGCCGCCCCTGGGCGCACCGCCTTCACCAGTGCCTGGACCCCGCTGGTCTCTTCTGGGAGGCCTGCCTTCACGGCCTGGGCCGCCGGGCCCATCACGCCGCGGGGGCCTGGGACCCCGCCGGTCACCGCGTCCTTCCGGGCGTGCTTCACGCCCTTCGTATTTCGCGTACTTCGTGGCGGAGGGCTCCTCCTGTGCCCAAGCGGGCAAAAACAGCTTCTCCAGGTCAAATTCGTTATCCGGTAATGTACTCATCACTTCTTGGGCACCTTTAGCGGGGGCCCCTGCAAACAGCGCTTTTCCAGCATGGAACGCCTATGGTCAGATTGCAAGCGCTCTATCGCCCGGGAAAAACCTGGGAACAAGGTGGTCAAGAGGACAAGGGCCGAGCTGCCCTGTGCTTGCGTTGCATGTTTATCATCCTGCCGCGGTTCCTGCCATAAGCCGGCGGCGGTTCCGGCGTCGCGATTTTGGTTGGGTTCGTTTACTCGTTCAAATGAACGATTTTAGCAGGAGGAAAGCCGTTGAACCAGGTAGCCGAGGCGCTGCTGTAAGCCCCGATGTTTTCGGAGTAGACCAGGTCCTCAACTTCCAGGGAAGGCAACTCCTCAGACAAGGAGATGGTATCCAGGGCATCGCAGGTTTGGCCAAAAACGGCGCACACCTCGGTTTTGCCTTTTTTGAATGCTTTGAGGTGGTACTGGCAATGATCGAAGATGATGCCGCTGTACGTGTGGTACACGCTGTCGTCGATGTAATAGCAGGTTTTGCCGTCGCGCACGGCTTTGCCGATGATCCGGGCGACGGACGTTGCCGCGGTGGCCACGAGGAAGCGCCCGGGTTCGGCAAGGATCTGGATATCGCCGGCGAAGAGCCTCCTGATTTCGCCGTTGATCTTCCGGGCCAAGGCGCTGAAGGGCTTGACGTGGCGGTCGTAGGGAGCGGGAAACCCTCCGCCGATATCGAGGATCTTGATTTCGCGGCCGCGGGACTTGGCTTCACGCATGATCGCCGCGGACATTTCGAGGGCTTGAACGAAGTTCTCGAAATTTGTGCATTGGCTGCCCACGTGAAAGCTGATGCCTTCGACCACCAGGCCCAAATCAAAGGCGGCTAAAATCAGGTCGACGGCCTGGCCGGGATCGCAGCCGAACTTGGATGAAAGCTCGACGACCGACCCGGTATTGGGCACACGCAGGCGCAGAACGACGCCGGCATGAGGCGCGTATTGGGCAATCTTCTTGAGTTCGCCCGCGTTGTCATAAGTGACGAGCGGTTTGTAGCGGTCCAACGCCTGGAGGGTTTCTTTGGGCTTGGTGGGGTTTGCGTAAATGATTTTGTCCCAGATAAAGTCCTGCTGTTCCTTCGGCGGCAAATGTTTGATGTTGTCGTAGACCAGCATGAATTCGGGCAGGGAAGCGACATCAAAACTGGCGCCGGCTTTGTAAAAGGTTCGCACAATCGCAGGTTCGGCATTGGCTTTAACCGCGAAGTAAGCCTGGACGTTGGGCAGATGCCGCTTAAAGGTGGCGTAATTTTGGCGGAGGATTTCGTGATCCACAACCACCAGGGGTGTGCCGTGTTCGCGCGCGAGTGCCTGAAGTTTTTTGGCTGTCATGACAATGAGTCGAGAATGCTGCAGGGCTTTATGACGTTTCGGGCGCGGGCACAAGAGAAAACGGCGGCATTATGACGTTCCGAAAGCGAGGCGCGACAAACGCGCCACAGCCGAACCGGCCGGCCGGGGCTTGAGTGAGGTTTGGAGGATAATTCCCGATATTTGGGTGTGCAAAGTCCGTCCCTGTCCTGGCCATGAGTGCGGCTCTGCCGAGCGCCGCTACAGAGCGGCGGCTTCGCGCTTTTTATCGCGGCGTTCCCAGTACCAGGCGATCCAGACGCTGATCTCATACAGAATCAGCAAGGGAATGGCCATCAGCACCTGGGTAATCACTTCGGGAGTGGTGAGAACCGCGCCCAGCACAAAGGCGATGACGATGACGTAAGGCCGGGCTTTTTTGAGGATTTGATAATTGAGAAGCCCGATTTTGACGAGGGTAAGAATCACGACCGGCATTTCAAATCCAACGCCCATTCCGAGCATGAATTTGCAGACAAAGCTGATGTATTCCTCGGCGCGCCATTGGTTGGATTTGAACCCAAACCACTCGCCATATTTGGCCGAGACAGCCAATGCCATCGGCATCATGACGAAATAGCAGAACAAAACACCGGTCAGGAACAGGCCGAACCCGAAAACCAATCCGCGGTAGATGTATTTCTTTTCGTGAATTTTGAGAGCTGGGAAAACAAAATTGCCGACGAAATAAAAGATGAACGGTGAGGCGATGACCAGGCCACCGTAAAAGGCAATCTTGGTCGCGACCACGAATGGCGCGGCCGGGCCAAGGGTGATGATGTCGATCGGCGATTCTCCGGCAGGCGGGGCGCTTTCGGGGTGAATCTCGACCCCAAGCACGGTATTGGTGCCAACGGTCAGCGGCACGATTTCCATGCGCACGTAATGGTTGGTCCCGGCCAAGGCCATCAGGGTATCATTGGTCCCGAGGTGAAACACGCCGACTTGATTCGTGCCGACGGTGACACGCAGGACGTTAGGATGGGTTCCGCCGAAAAGAGGGGCGCGGGTCAGCGGCCATTTGAGGACCTGGAAGACGTAATTGCCGGTGAAGAAACAGCAGATCATCGCGACCCCGGCGGCGGCGATGGCTTTGATCAGAACCCACCGTAGATCCTCGAGATGCTCGAGAAACGATTTAACCGGTCCGCCCTCTTCGTCCTCTAATAAATCCAGGGGCTCCGCTTCTGGTTCATCGGCCATGCTGGGGAACCACGCAGCGGGCTAGGCTTTGGAACCTGAAGGAGTTTGAGGAACAGTTTGGGCAGTTGGGACCTGGGTAGCTTCGGAGGAGGAGGCTGGGGTCGAAGGCAGGCGCTTTTGGGGAGCCGGAGATTCATCCATTGCGTTGCTGACTTCTTCAGTGACTTCGCGAGTGGCTTTCTTAAATTCCTTGATGCCGGTACCCAGGCCTTTGGCCAACTCCGGCAGCTTCTTGGCACCAAACAAAATCAGAACCAGCGCCAGGATCAGGATGATCTCCCCGCCACCGAGGTTAAACAGGCCAAACATTGCGTTCATACTTGAGCAAACCATGCTTAGATAGACTAAACCGCAGCCAGGGAATAGTAAAGGACCAAAAACGCCGCTGAAAAGGCCCAGATCCAGCGCCGGCCTCTCACGGACTTATCGGCTTCATAGTCAGCGGGTCCCGCAACGGCACGTCCACCAACCGGCCCCCGGCGAGCTGCGTCAGTTTCACGTCGTGGCTTGGGTGCCCCAACAGGATGTCGCTTTTTTGGCCGACAACCAGGATGACCAATTTGTCCCGCTGAAGATATTTTTTGGCGACTCGTTGGAGATCGTCCTTGTTAACCGCTTCAACACGGGCCCGGTAATTCTTCCAATACTCGGGGTGCCGGGCGTAGCGGCCGGTGAATTCGTCCTCGGCAAACGTGGTGGCAATTTGGGCTTTGGTGGCAAAGGTGCGCGGGAACCGGTCAATGAACCCGTGTTTGGAAGTATTGAGTTCCTGGTCGGAAACAGGGGATTTTGCGACGGTTTCCATTTCCTCGAGGACGATCGAGGCGGCGTAGGGAACGGTTCGGGATTTGGATTGGAACCCGGCGCTGAAAACAGATGGGTAATAAACTCCGCCCGGGAAGCTCGAATGAGCGTCATAGGCCAATCCTTCGTCGGAGCGGACGCGGTTCATGATGCGCGAAGTGAAGCCGCCGCCCCCCAGGATGTCGTTCATGATCAAAACGGGAAAATAATCCGGATCGTCGCGCAGGATGCCGGGCAGCATCATGGCCACGCGCCCCTGGTTCACATCTTTGTCGACAATGTAAACGCCGGTTTGAGCAAACACGGTGTTGGTGGGGATCGGTGGCGGGGTCTCACCTTTGAACGGCCATTGCGCGAACAAGGCTTCGAGCTTTTGGACCATTTGGTCGCGGTCGAAGTCGCCGCTGGCAGCCACGACGAAATTGTGGGGCTGAAACCATTTTTGGTGGAACGACTCGAGGTCAGAGCGGGTGAGCGATTCGACCGAGGCGGCGGTAGAGTATCGATTGGCCCAGAAATTATCGCCGTAGGCGAGGAACCCGGCTTCGCGGGCTTCGATGGCGCGGGAATCATCGTTGCGTTCCTTCATGGCCTGGAGCAGCTGTTGTTTGCGCAAGGCGATCTTGTCGTCCTGGAATCTTGGCAGGGTCAATACTTCGCGCAGGATACCCAACCCTTCGTCGAGATCTTTGGAGAGCAAATTGAGGCTGACCGTCCCCTGGGTTTCGCCGACGGCGGACTCGAGTCGCGCCGCAAGGAAGGCGAGGCGTTCTTCGAGGTCCTCAGCCGATTTGGATTTAATGCCGCCGCGGGCGAGGAGGTACCCGGTCAAATCGGCGAGGCCTTCTTTGCCGGAGGGTTCGAGGTATTCGCCGGTGCGCACATAGATCACGAGGTTGATCAAAGGCAATTCGCGGTCGGGAACAACGTAGGCCACGGGACCGCTTTTCAACTGGACACGGTATTGGTCCGCAGCAGGCGGTTCGTAGGACAACGGCGGGAAGGAGAGCTTCTCGGGCCGGTCGGGTATGGGTTGGGCAGCAGTGGCCTGCGCGCGCGCGAAGCTCGGAATCGCACTCACCGCCAGGAACATCGCAAGGGCGAAAAGTGGCCGAGGGGCAAAAGTCGTTCTCATGGCTTCACCTGTTCTGGTTTGGGTTGGGTTCGGGTTCCCGGCTTGCGGGTGTAAATGGCCGTCGTGCGGTTTTCCTTGGTAAAATACTCGTTGGCGACGCGCATGACATCGGGGGCGGTCACCGCCTGGATTTTGGGTCCGGCTTCATTGATTTCCCGCCAATCCCCTTCGCCGTCGTTTTGGATCAGCTGCATGAGGATTGGGAAATTGGAAGTCAGGCGCCGATACTCGCCGGCCGCAAAGTTGTTTTTGACCTTCTGCAATTCCTCGGCGGGGACCTGTTCTTTTTTGAGCTTTTCGATGTTGTCGTAAATGCCTTGTTCGACTTCCTGGGGGGAGTGGCCCTCGCGGGCCTCGCCGCCGGCATTGAAGTAGCCGGCCCATTTCTGAGAGCCTTGCATGGCGTAAGCGCTGGTAGCTACGCCGCTGCCGAGAACCAGGCCTTTGTAAAGCCGCCCGGTGCGAGTGGAAAGAATCTGGCCCAGAACCTCCAGCGCGTAAGAATCCCTGTGTTGAAAGGGAACGGTGTGCCAGAGGACATCCACCTGCGGATTGGTATCGGCCTCGGCGTTCATGCGTTTCTCAGCCATCTGTTTGACCTCGAGGGTAACGACGTCCGGCGCATCCCTGGGTCCTCGAGGAATGCGCTCAAAATACTTCGAGGCGAGGCGCTGGACCTCCCCGGGCTGGAAATCGCCCACAAGGATCAGCGTGATGTTTTGAGGCGCGTAATAGGTCGAATAAAACTCATCGGCCTGAGCTTTGGAGATGGAGGGAATATCCGAAGGCCAGCCGACGACCGGCCAGCTGTAAGGCGTGGATTCCCAGAACATCGCATTTAACTCCTCCTCGAATTTGCCCAAGGGCGTGGAATCGGTCCGCATGCGGCGCTCTTCGAAGACGACGTCGCGTTCGGCGTAGAACTCGCGGAAAACAGGGTGCCAGATGCGTTCGGATTCCATCCACATCCACAGTTCGAGTTTGTTGGCCGGAACATTGATGAAATAAGCGGTGAGATCCTCGGTCGTGAAGGCGTTCATCCGGGAGCCGCCTTGCCCGGTGTAAATTCTGTCGAACTCGTTTTTCACGAGGATCTGGCGCTGGTCCGCGATGAGCTTGTTGAATTGCGCTTCCAGTTCCTTGTAACGTTCGGTTTTGTTTTCGGGCTTGAGAATGTCGTCAATTTCGCCGTGGCGGTACAGCGCTCGCATTTTACGCTCCTCGGCCCGCATTTCATCGCGGAGGCGCTCCTGCTCGGAGATGATTTGGAGGTCTTTGGCGTAATCCTTGGTGCCAATGGTCGGCGTGCCTTTGAACATCATATGTTCGAAAAGATGGGCTATGCCGGTCATGCCCGGCCGCTCGTTTGAACTGCCCACGTGCGCCACCCATCCGCCCGCTACCGACGGTTCGTCATGGCGCTCGACCAGCAACAAGCGCATGCCGTTTGAAAGGTGCTTCTCGACGACGGGCACGCGCTGAGCCCTTGCAAGCGGCGCCAAAAGGAGCGCCGAAATCAAAACTATTACGATGCCTGGCCGGTAACCCATGGTTCGGTTCATACCCACGCTCCGTTCGGTTTATTACCTGTTTCCGTAAGACAACCTTAGAACAGTGGCGTTCAACTACCAAATGAAAATGCAGAAGCGAAACCGGCCGGACAGCACCGTGTCTTGGGATGCGCAGAGCGTGCCCGGCCTGCCGGTGAAGTTCGCGCGCACCCCGGCGGCGGCCTAAAAGAAAAGTGGGGCGTTCCAGCGGAGGAACGCCCCGATTAGGCGGTTAATCTATGAAGGACCAGCAAACCCGCCTAAAGCTGATGAGAATTAAAGTCTGCGGAGAGGATTTACGAGGCTGTGACAACGGAAGTTATGAGGTGACCCCATTCATGAAGCAAACAATCGGCGCACAACCCGGTCTTCATCTACGCTACAGTATCCAACAAACCTGACAGTCCCCGCGTTTGGTTTCTGTCAGCAAAACTTTTGTTAGCACAAGCCTTGCCAAGGCATAGAGCGCTGGAACCGCAGGTTTTTGGCGTGAACCGGTCTGAAAAGGCCGCCGCTCAAGACAGCCTGTCATGTTCCTGGACGCACAGCCGCTGGCCAGAATCCCTGTTCACAGGCTTGCACAGTCCGACGGCTTGTCCGTAACCTTTAAACCCATGCGTGATCAGAAGGACCTTACGTTGCCGAAGTGGATGTTTTTTTTAGGTGACCTGCTTTTATTGGCAGCCGCGGGGTTGATTTGTTGGAAAAGCCCATCTCCGCTGGGCGCCTGGCAGTGCGCTTTGATTGTGGTGAGCGTGGCCGGGGCCGCGGTGCTGGGTGTTTTACCCTTCGTGCTAGAATATCAGACCGTTTCCAAGCTGGCCCAGAGCGAGGCGCTGACGGGCGTGGTTAACCAGATCAAAAACGTGGAAGCGCTGGCCGAGCAAATAGCCGGGGCGACCGGGCGCTGGCAGAGCGTGCAGGAAGTGGCGGAGCGAGTGGCGGGGACATCGCGCGCCATTGCGGAACGGATGAGCGCCGAGGCAAAAGCGTTCACCGAATTCATGCAGCGCGCCAACGATAATGAAAAAGCCACGCTCCGCCTGGAGACAGAAAAATTGAGAAGAGCGGAAGGGGAATGGATGCAGGTGATGGTCAGAATGCTCGACCACGTCTATGCCTTGCATTTGGCCGGAATGCGTTCCGGCCAGCAGAAGTTGATCGGACAACTCGACCAGTTCCAGAACGCCTGCCGCGACGCCGCGCGGCGAATTGGGCTTACGCCCTTTGTGGCAATTCGTGACGAGCAGTTCGACGAGCAGCGGCACCAGGTTTTCGACGGGCAACAGCCGTCGGCCGAAGGCGCAACCGTCGCGGAAACAGTTGCGACCGGCTACACATTCCAAGGCAAGTTGATTCGCCCGGCCTTGGTCCGATTACAGAGCACGAATGGCAATGGCGGCGTTTCTGATCCGGCCAACGGCGAAGCGGCCGCAAAACCGGCGCAACCGGAGGAGAAGCCGGCCCAACCGCAAGCTGGTTAGCCGGAGACGGCGCGCTTTACCGGCACAGCTTTGCGCAGACCAAGAAAGTACAAGCAGGCCTGGCTGATCGGGCGCTTGTAAATCCGCGATAATGCGGCGGCGTAAAGCCCAACTTGTGGCGCATACAGTTTTACCCGTTCCTCGATGTCATCCGGCTTGATTTGGTCGGTTTTGAAATCGACCAGCCAAAGTTCGTCGCGTTCGATCACCACGAGATCAGCGACGCCCTGGACCAGCGTGAACTCGCCATCAAGCGCAGGGACCTCGGGGCAATCGACAATTCCCGCCAGTTCCGAATTCGATAAACGCACTGTGAATGCCAGCTCCCGGTGCATTCTGTCCGCGCGACAGCTGATTTGCCGGCCCAGCGGCCCGCGCCAAAAATGTGCGATTCCCTCGAAGTCAATCGCTGCGGCCTGCTCCGGTGTCAGGAGGCCCTGCTTCAACATAAGCCGAGCCTGCTCTTTCAGGGCCTCAGCGCTATCGCCCTGGGCAGGACTCAACAGTTGCAGAAAGAGATGATTGGCTCGGCCGACCTCGGTCGCGGTCAATTCGGAAGAGGTGATTGTGCCCCTTGACCGGGCACGGCGCCGGAATTGTGGAAACAAAGTTGCAGCTTCGTCTTCGAGTTCCTCGGCGGCAAGGCGGCGCAACGCGGAAACGGAAGTTTTAGCAGGCATGCCCGTGGCTGCTGTGTGCGGATATTGCCATGCAATCCGGCTCCGGAGCTCGGGCCAGCCGGAGGACCCGAAATCCAGCGCGGCAGGTTCGGCCGAATCATCGCCCGCGGCTTTTGAACTGTCGCTTGCCAAATCGGCCAACTCGTGGATCGTCCACTCGAAGAGATTGGTTTGGCCAGTCATGACGCCGATGCCGCCGGAGTTCAAAGAAAACCACCGGCCCAGCCAGTCGGCGCAAGAACGGGCCGCCGTCAGTGTGTCGCGCGTTACGGGAGACGCATCGAACCACACCTCGTCGAGCTTTCGCCGGGTGATCGAGCCCGCAAGGATGACCCGGTCACGGGCGCGGGTCAAAGCCACGTACAACAGTCGAAGTTCTTCGCCCAGCAATTCAGACAATTGCCGTCGACGGGCTCTCCACAGACCAATGCTCGGATATTGTTTGCCCGTGTGCGGCGGTCGAACGAGGGGACAAAGGCCGAATTCCTCGTCGAGGATAATCTGAGAAGCCAGGTCGAGCGTGTTGAACGGTTTGCCCAGGTCCGCGACAACTACGACCGGGAATTCGAGGCCTTTGCTTTGATGAATACTCATCAGGCGCACCGCGTTGCCGCCGGTCGAAGCGGGCACTTCCGGGTCAGCGTCGATTTCCTTTTGAGCGTCGATGAACCGCAGGAACCGGAACAGGCCCTGGCGTTGAAAATGGTCGAAGTCCTGGGCGAGGGCGACGAGGCGCTGGATATTCGAATGGCGCTGTGGCCCGCGTGGTTGAGTGAGTGCCCACTGGGCGTAGTGCGTTTCGGCCAGAATGATTTCGAGGCAACGGGACAGGGAAACCTGGCGGGCCAATCGGCGCCACCGCGCGAAGCGTTGCAGAAACAAGCTGACCTTGGCCAGGGCCGGTGCCCGCCCGGCGCCCGGCGAAGAGCCTGACACGGCCGGCGCCAGGGTTCCTGAGTCCCTGGCGGGCGCTCGATGCCAGCGAAGCAGGGCGGTCCAGAATCGGGTTTTCAAACCGGCCAGCCTGATTTCAGCCAGTTCGTTTATCGTCAAGCCCGCCAGGGGCGAGTGAAGCACCGCCAGCAGGGGCAAATCCTGCAATGGGTTGTCGAGTATTTGAAGCAAGCTCAGCAAGTCGGAAACCTCCGAGCTTTTGTAAAATGCCGGCCGATCCACTTGCAAAGGCAAACCCAGGCGCGCGAATTCTTTTGCATAGCTTTCGGCTTTGTTGGCCGGGGCCCGGAGCAAAATGGCGATGTCCTTCCATTCGACGGGACGGAAGTTGCCGGTTTCAACGTCCCAGATCGGCACGCGTTGCCGGTGCAACTCCCGCAACCGATGGCCAACCAATCGCGCCTCGCGTTCCGCGTCGATCAGGTCGTTCAGCTCGGCCAATTGTTCGGACATGTCTTCATCCTGCTGAACCTGCTCGTCGTTGCCCTTCAACAGGAGGTGCAGTTCCGCAGCAGGCCCCGGGCAGGCGGAGGTTCCGAGCGGCACGCGGTCCTGCGGCGCGCCGAACAGCAGCGCGGCGTCCCGCGCATAATCAGCCCCTCCCAATTCACGGCTCATTAAAAGCCCGAACACGGAATTGACAAAATCCAGAACGGATTGCCGGCTGCGAAAGTTTTCCACGAGCGGCGCCACGGTGGCCGGGGATTGAGCCCACGCGTCGGCGTAGTTTTGAAAAATACGGGGATTGGCCAGGCGAAATCGGTAAATGCTTTGCTTCACATCGCCCACTAGAAACCTGTTGGCGTGCGGCTCCTCGCGAGCGAGCGACTGGATAATGCGATCCTGCGCCGCGTTGATGTCCTGGTATTCATCGACAAAGATGAAGCGAAGCTTTTCGCGCCAACTCCGCGCAATGGCGGTGGGCCCGTGGGTCGCGGGATCCCAGAGCAAGCGAAGGGCGTATTGCTCGAGGTCATGAAAATCAACGATTGCCTGCTCGCGTTTGACTTCGGCGAACGCCTGGCCGAATTCGACGCACAGCTTCAACACCGCGATCATGTGCGGGCGCGTCCATGCCCAGTCTTGCGCAATCGGGTCCGGTCTGCCGGGAGCCGGCGCCAGGGCCGATAAAAACTCGGCTTCGGCAAAAAAGGTTTTAATAGGATCGAACCATGCCCCTTTCTTGCCGGGGGGACATTCCGCTCGCGCGGAGATGATGCGGGCAAGGAGAGCGCCGGGGTCGCCGGGTTTGGCTAACGCGGCCTCGAGGGTGGACGCGCACTTGGCCGCCAGGCCGTTTGAGGAAATCAAAGGTTGCAGTGTGGCAAGCCATTGCCCCGGCAAGCCGGCCACGGCTTCAGACCACCACTGGCGCCAGGCGACCGGTTCCGCTTCGGAAAAGCAATTCAGCTGCGCGGTCAACCATCCCGCCGGGTCAGGCAAGGTCTGCGCGTAGTGGTGTATTCGCAGCACCAGCGTTCGAATCGATCGATCCGAGCCGCGGCCGTAGGCGCGAACGACCTGCCGGACAGCCTCATCCAACGGCTGCTCGCCCTGGTAATGCGCCCGCAGCAGGTCATCCAACGTTTCATTGGCCAGGAGCCGGGCTTCGTGCTCAGGCAAAACAACCAGCTGGGGATCCAGCTCAAGCTCGTAAAAATGCTGGCGGACCAATTGAAGGCAGAAGCTGTGCAAGGTTCCGAAATGGGCGGTTTCGAAAAGTGCCAGTTGTTCAAGCCAGCGGCCCGGGTCTTTGCTCGTCCTGGCTTCGTGTTCGAGGCGCAGCCGAACGCGGGTTCGCATCTCTGCGGCGGCGGCTTCCGTAAAGGTCACCATCAGGACTTCGTCGATCGAGACGCGGGGCTGGTCCTCGAGCAGACAATCCAGGCAACGCTCGACCAATGTCCGCGTCTTGCCGGTGCCGGCGCCGGCAACGACGAGCACATTTCCCCGAGCATCAATCGCGCGCTGCTGCGCGGAAGTCAGTTTCATGCCGAACTTGCTTTGGGTTCCCGCGGGTCGCGGTTTTCGCGCTTGAGCACGCGAAAATTATCAACCCACGGATCAAACCGGCAGATGGCCTGGTAAGCGCAATGGCCGCACGCGGTCAGTGAAGCCAGCCGGTAGGGCGCGACATCGGCGCAACCCTGGTAAATCCGCTGCCCCATCCGGCGCAAATTGTCCGCCACCTGGTCGAGCAAAGAGATGAGCTCGGCTGCGGAAATCGGTTCGCGGCTTCGTTGATACAGGTCCCCGTTCTTTTTAAGCCGGTAATTGAATTGGTCGCCTTCTTGCGCGTCGTTGCGGCTGTCCAACTGCTTGAGAACGGCCTTGTCGAAACGCCCGGAATGGCGGTACGCGCTCTTTCGCGTCGCGGTTGGATCGGTGAGAACTTCATTTCGGTTTGCCCCGCGCGGATACCGGCCGCGAAGGCTGACGTAAAACACACCGGAGGGCTCTAGTAAATCCGCTCCGAAGAGCGCTTGCGGATTTGGCCATTGGCGGACCACGTTCAGATACGCCAGCAATTGCAACTGGAGACCTTCGGAAACTAAAAGCGGGTCGAATTCCTTCTGGTTCGACTTGTAATCGATGACAACGCATTTGGCCACGTTACTCCCTTTCGGTTTGCAGATATCAACGCGGTCGATTCGGCCATAAAGTTCGAGAAAATGATCCTTGCCCAAATCGAGACGCCACGTCGACCCGGCCTGGTCCTGGCCAAAAGGCAGTTCAACGCCAGCCGGGTCGAACGAGTATTGCCCGCGCATCCATTCGACAACGGTTTCGACAAAGTCCTGCAGGGATTCGGTCAGCAGGGTCGCGGTGAAGCGACTGGTTGGACTGGCTTCCAACAGCCCTTCGCGAAAACTCGACATCAACCGCTGCCCAATGCGCTTGATGCGATCGCGCGCTTCGGAGGGAGTGATGTCGCGCCAGGACTTGCCTTCCGTTCGCAGTTGCTCGTGAAACAGCGCCAAAACGTCGTGCTGAAACGTGCCCTGCTCCCTTGAGTCCAGCTCGAACAATCGCCTCTCCTCGGCGCGCAAACCGGACCGGACAAAAAACTGAAAAGGACAGGCGGCAAACTGCTCCATTCGGCTGACCGAGGTGCGCAAGACCGGCCCATACAGCTGCGCGGCCAGTTCCAGCGAAAGCGTTTCTGCTGACTCGGGGCGCGCCAGGTGTTTGAAGGCCTCGCGCAGACCGCGCAGCGCCGGCAAAGACAGCAGGTCCGCCGCCCAGGTGCTTGAGTCGGGCTCACAGGTGGCCAGGAGGCGGTCGACCAATTCGGACGCGTGTTCGGCCTGGGCCAAATCTGGTTGTCCGGGTGCTGCTTCAGGCTGGAGCAGTGGGAATAACTGTTTGATTGTCGAAATGAGCGGGGAGGCGCTCAGCGGTGTGCCGTCGGGACTTTGAGCAGCCCAGGTCAGCACCAACCGCTCGCGCGCCCGGGTACACGCAATGTAGCCCAGGTACCGCTCCCGGCCGATGTGACGTCGATTGTCCGACCCTAGAATCACGTCGCGCTGTTCCAGTTCAACCCGATCGGCTTCAGTCAACAGTGAACCGGGTTGGGGTGAGGCCGGAAAAATTCCTTCGTTCAGCCCGAGCACCAATGCCAGCCTGACTTCTGGAGTTCGCGACCGGTCCACCGCCCCGACCAATACCTGGTCGAGCGACGGCGGAATAATCCCGATGGTAAGATTGGCCAGGCCTGAATCGAGAATGGCGACCCAATCGCGCAGCGGGAGAGGCTCTCCGGGAAACGCCAACGCCGCATTATCGAGCCAGCTGTTCATTTGCCGCCAGACGGTCTCGTGACTCGACGCGCCCGCACTGGGATCCGGCCCTGCCAGTTCCGTGGCCTGCGCATCCTCGAGGCGCGTTTCTACTGCCAGATCGCTCCACAATTGCCTCAGCGCCGCCGCCAGCTCAGGTCCGGTCGGGCGATTGTTTGAAACGGCCATCGCAAGAGTGAATTTCTCGAAAGGCGGGACAATGCGCGCGCGGATGGATTCCAGTTCGCCTTGCAAAGACTCGAGGCGCAGGCGGTCCTGGTCGTTCCTGGGCTGATCGCGTAATTGAATTGGGCGATGCCATGCTGCGCCCTCCCAACCGCGGGCGATCGCCTCGTTCTCCAGCAAGTCAACCTCGTCCTCGCGCGCCGGCACGAACCCGGTTTTTAACGCGGCAAACCAATCCTGCTGCTGCCAGCCAAACGCCACTAATCGAACGGCGCTGCGGGCCAGCTCGGCCAGCGAGTGGTGGCAAATCGATTCGCGCCGATCCAGAAAGAACGGAATCTCGAATTGTGAAAAAATGCGCTGGATCAGCTGGTAATACGGGTCGAGGGTTCGAACCAGGATCGAGGCCTCCCGATAACGGCCGCCGGCGCGGACAAACGCGCGAATTTCCCGCGCCGCGGTAATCACCTCGGCTTCACGGCTGGGACATGAAACCATGCGAACAGCCCGGCCTGCCTTTTCGAGAAGTTCATCCCGCAACGGCCGCGGGGATTCCCAAAACGATTCCAGATGTTTGATCACCGGGTTCTTTGCCAAACGGGTTGCAGCTGATTCCCGCGGCAAAATTACAGTCAGGACGTCGGCGCCCGGGACGGACGCAAAGCGCTTTCGACATTGCTCGAAGCTGCGGGAGGTCGTCGACCAATGGGAAAGCCAGGATGATTTGCCTTTGGGGATGGACTCCAAACAGAACGTAATCGTTGCGGTCTCGCAATAAGGCAGCAACGCGGCCAGCAGATCCAGTTCGAGACCGGTGAACTCGGCGAAGCCGTCGACCCAAAGTTGTTGAATCCGCGGCCCAGCGCCTGATTGAGTCACCATTTCGGCGGCTTTGGCAAGCAGCACGCTCTGGTCCTGCAATTCGTGGCTGCGCAGCCATTCCTGGTAGCGCTCGAGCAGAATTGCCAGGTCCTGCAACTTGAGCGACAGGCCTTCGGTTCGTTTGAAACCCAGCGCCAGGCTCCTCAGTTGCTCCGGGGTTAATTGTGCGCGCTGAATTTCGGCCAGCACATCGCTGAGTTGCCGGGCGAACCCGGTTAACCTCGCGCTGGCCCGGAACACATTGAGCGAGGTCCGATGTTGCCCCAGCAACGCGCGCAGCACCATCACTCTTCCTTCTTCGGATAAAAGCCCGGGACGCGGCCGGCCCAGGGCATTGAAGACAAAATGAGCCAGCGATTCGAACGATAGAATGGACAGGCGCGTGTAGCCGGCCAGGTTTGAGTCGTTGAGCAACTGCTGCTCCAACTGATAGGTCCCCTGTTTCGGCGCCACCAGCACCAGCGGCAATCCTTCCGCCGAGGCACACAAAGCCTCCCGCGCCTCGCTCAGGCATCTAAAGGTTTTCCCGCTTCCCGCGCTTCCCAACAACAACCGGACTTGCACCCCCTATTTTGGTCGAACTTGAACAATGGAGAAAAGACTATTCGCCGTCCGGCCGGGGCAAAATCCATTGACAGAGCTTACGCAAGCAGGGAGCATCATTTGCATGAATGATGCTTCTCTTTCTCCCACTTCACGGCGCGCATTTCTAAAGAATACGACCAGGCTGGCCGCGGTGTCGGCCCTGGCCGGAGTGACGGTGCCGAACGTGCATGCGTCTGGAAGCGACACAATCCAGGTAGCGTTGATCGGTTGCGGCGGCCGAGGGACCGGGGCCGCCGGCGATGCGTTATCGACGAAAAGCGGCCCGATCAAACTCGTGGCCATGGCTGACGTGTTTGAAGATCGGCTTTCTTCGAGCTTTGAACAGCTCAAGACCAAATTCGGCGAGCAGGTCGAAGTCCCCGAGGATCGCAAATTCATCGGGTTTGACGCGTATCGAAAAGCGATGGACACGCTCAAGCCGGGAGATGTGGCCATCTTCGCAACGCCGCCGGCATTCCGCTGGGTCCACTTCACGTATGCCATTGCAAAAGGGCTGAACGTTTTCATGGAAAAACCCGTCACGGTGGACGGCCCGACCACGCGCAAGATGCTGGCGCTGGCCGAAGAGTCGGAGAAAAAGAACATGAAAGTGGGCGTAGGCCTGATGGTGCGGCATTGCAAAGCGCGCCAGGAATTACACCGGCGAATTGAGGCCGGCGAGATTGGGGACCTGACGCTGCTTCGCGCTTACCGGATGGCGGGTCAAGCGGCGCACGCAGGACCGCGTCCCGGCGATCAATCGGAGGTGGCTTACCAGATTCGCCGCTTCCACAGCTTCCTTTGGGCAAGCGGTGGAATCTATAGCGACTTCAATATCCATCAAATTGACGAATGCTGCTGGATGAAGAATGCCTGGCCCGTTCGCGCCCACGCCACCGGCGGCCGGCATTACCGTGGCAATTCGCTCGATCAGAATTTCGATAACTATTCCGTCGAATACACGTTCCCCGACGGCACGAAGTTCTTCTTCATCGGCCGGGCTGAGACGGGGTGTCACGATGAATTTGCCAGTTATGCGCACGGGACCAAAGGCTCGGCGATCATCTCGACCGCGGCACATTCACCGGGCAAATGCCGGATCTTCAAAGGCCACAACGTCACCCGTTCGGATATGACCTGGGCTTTCCCGCAGCCCGAGCCCAGCCCGTACCAGCTCGAATGGGACGACCTGGTGCAAGCGATTCGCGAGGACAAGCCTTACAACGAAGTAAAACGGGGCGCCATCGCAAGCCTCGTCACTTCGATGGGCAGAATGGCCGCGCACACCGGCCAGGTCATCGCCTATGAAGATATTCTCAACAGCGAGCATGAGTTCGCGCCAGCGGTGGAACAGCTTACCATGGCCGGTCCAGCTCCCTTGCAACTGGACGACGCCGGCAAGTATCCCCTGCCCGAACCGGGCATCAAAAAAGACAGGGAATATTGAACGTCAGGAGTAGATAAAATCAGGGCGGGCCGTTGCCGGCCCGCCCTGGTAATTTGGGAGGAAGAAACCTACTTCGTTTCCTTCGTATCCTCGGCCTTTGCTTCGTCTGCAGCGTCGAAAGCATGCTGCAGGGCAACCAGGTCTTCGCCCGGTTTCAATGCGTCCAACACCGCCTGTTCAGCCTTGAGCTGCTCAGGTGAGTAATTAGCCGCTTTAACCGATAGTCCGATTCGGCGATCGGCTTTGTCGATCTTGATGACACGCGCTGTGACTTCCTGGCCAACTTTGAGCACGTTCTTGATCTTATCGACGCGTTCTTCGCTGATCTGCGAGATGTGCACCAGGCCATCAATTTCGTGTTGCAGCCCAATGAAGGCGCCGAAACTGGCCAGTTTGCTGACCTGACCAGTGACCAGGTCGCCCACTTTGTAGAGCTTGTCGATGTTTTCCCACGGATCGGTGGACAGTTGCTTGAGACCCACGGCAATGCGTTGGTTGGCTTTGTCCACTTCCAAAACAACCGCCTCGACTTCGTCGCCCTTCTTGAGGACCTCCGAGGGGTGATTGATCTTGCGCGTCCAGGAGATGTCCGAGACGTGGATCATGCCGTCGAGCCCTTCTTCCAGCTCGATGAACGCGCCGTAGCTGGTCAGGTTGCGGATCTTGCCTTTGACCTTCGTGCCTGGAGGATATTTTTCCTGGGCGCGGTCCCATGGATTGGCTTCCAGCTGGCGCAGGCCTAGCGAGATTTTTTGCTCTTCGCGGTTGATCCCAAGCACCACGGCCTCAATTTCCTGCTCTTGCTTGAGCACATCCGAAGGCTTGGCCACTCTCTTGGTCCAGGACAGTTCGGTGACGTGAACCAGTCCTTCGACTCCCGGCTCGAGTTCGACAAAGGCGCCATACGGCACCAGGTTGACGACCTTGCCTTTGACTTTGGCGCCCACAGGGTACTTCTGCTCGATGCTGTCCCAGGGATTGGCCAGTTTCTGCTTCAGCCCCAGGCTGACCCGCTCCTTCTCGCGGTTGATGTCCAGAACGACGACGTCGATGTCCTGGCCGACCTTGAGCAGTTCGGAAGGGTGGCCGATGCGGCCCCAGCTCATATCGGTGATGTGCAGCAGGCCGTCGATGCCGTTCAAATCGATGAACGCGCCGAAGTCGGTGATATTCTTGACCGTGCCCTTGCGGATATCGCCAGGGGTCATCTCGGTGAGCAGTTTCTGGCGGCGTTCCAGCCGTTCCTGCTCGATGAGTTCGCGCCGGGACAGAACGATGTTCTGGCGCTCCTGGTTGATTTTAACAACCTTGAAATCGTAAGTATTGCCGACGTACTGGGCCAGGTTCTTGGGTGTGGTGACGTCGATTTGCGACGCAGGCAGGAATGCTTCCACCCCGATGTTCACCAGCAAGCCGCCTTTGACGATGGCTTTCACTTTGCCGGCGATTGTCCCGCCTTCGTTGCAAATGGTCAGGATTCGTTCCCAATTCTTCTTGAACTCGGCTTTTTCCTTCGAGAGGACAACCATGCCCTCCTTGTCTTCGAGCTTCTCAATCAGGACATCAATTTCATCCCCAACCTTGACGGTTTTGATGTCTTCGAATTCGTTGGCGGAAATGACGCCTTCGCTTTTGTAGCCGATATCGACCAGGACTTCCTTGGGACGGACTTCGATGATAGTGCCTTTGACAATATTCCCCGCGGCAAACGGCAGGGCGCCCCGTTGCTTCAGGGCTTCTTCCATTGTTAACATAAAATAACGGACAGACGAACTATGAACCGATGGGAGGCTTGGTCAGCGCAGGGCTCACCGAAGCTCCATTGCCTAACGAGACCAGACGTTGCGATGGCAACGGAGGTTGAGGGTTAGGTTTCTCGTTAACTTCACTTTCTCAGCCTTAATGAACGTCCGCACACGCGGCGTTCGGGCGGGGCTAACATAAGCATCCTCGCCCTGTAATCAAGTGGAATCTTGAGCACTTCTTGACCACCGCAGCACGTTTTGGTGTTGAACGATATCAGGTAAATCTATTGGCTTGGGGACAAAGCCGCGACATGCGTTAGGTAGGCACCCCTCAACGCTCATTGAAGTCGAGCAGCGCGATGCACTATCTAGGCTCTGTCCCGAAGGAATATCCGAGAATAGCCCAGCACTTCAGCGCTGGGAACTGGCACCTGAAGGATCCAGTCCCGAAGGGACGGCTGAAAACCGGTTCGGTCAGCCGTCCCTTCCGGGACTCGGGACCTTTTTCACTTTTCCCAGCGCTGAAGCGCTGGGCTATTCTCAACAATCCCTACGGGATAAACATAAGAACTCGGTGCCGACGGCTGAGATTCTTCGCACCTGGTTGAGAACCCATTGGCACGGTCTTGGAATGCAACCAAAGATGCTGAGCCCCAACGCCGCCTCAAAGCTCCTCAACCCCGTTATGCATTGAAACACGGTGGGTGGCTAAACCCGCCCGGTGTTCTCAGGCTTCGCCTCACACTCTTCGATCCGGCGGGCGAAGAAGTCGCGCTCGATCGGCAACAACGCGAGCTTCGCGGCCTGGCGAAAGTGCGCGACCGCCGCGCCGGCTTGCCCAAGTTCGGCGGCGAATGTGCCGCGCATTCCGTGGTAAAGATGATTGCCCTCCAACACTGAGCGGTTCGCAATATTGTCCAATGCGTCCAGGCCGGCCTGCGGGCCGTGAACTTTCGCGACGGCAACCGCGCGGTTCATCGCGGTAACGGGCGAGCCGGTCAGGGCCAAAAGCTGATCGTAAAGATGCAGGATGAGGGGCCAGTCGGTGGCGGAGGCATCGGCCGCCAGACAGTGCGTTGCGGCAATGCTGGCTTCAATGTGGTACTCGCTTAAGGTGTTGCCTTGCGATGCCTGGTGGAGACACAGAATGCCACGCTGGATCATCGCTTTGTTCCATGCGCCGCGGTCCTGCTCATGCAAACGGAGGAGGTTGCCGGCGTCGTCCGTGCGAGCGTCGAGGCGAGCGGCGTTGAGCAACATGAGCGCCAGCAAAGCATGAGCGCGCGGCTCTTGCGTGCTGGGGTGCTGGGTGACCAGTGTCAGCAGCCGGATGGCTTCCTCGCAAAGTTCCTCGCGCACGAGGCGATCGCCCACGGACGCTTTGTAGCCTTCGTTGAAAAGCAAGTAGAGCGTGTGCAACACACCCGCGAGTCTCGTAGAAAGCTCGGCGGCATCAGGCACGGCAAAGGGCAGCGCCAGTTCGCGGATGCGTTGCCGCGCGCGGACGAGGCGCTTGGCGACGGCGGTTTCACTGGTGAGAAATGCGGCCGCAATTTCCGCCGGGCTGAACCCGCACAGAGTGCGCAGCGCGAGAGCGGTTTGCGATTCAACCGCAAGTTCGGGGTGAAAACAGACGAACATCATCCGCAGCGTGTCGTCGGCAAAGGTTTCGTGGGTCATGTCTTGAGCCGGCGCCGAAAGCCAGCGCGCGTGTTCGGCGGCGATGGTGTCCTGTTTCTGGTTCCAGCGCTGTTCGCGTTGAAGCGCATTCAGCGCAAGGTTTTTCGCGACTTGCGTCAGCCACGCCGCGGGATTGTCCGGCACACCGCGATACGACCACGTTTGCAGCGCGCGCAGCAGCGCCTCCTGCACCACGTCCTCGGCCAACTGCAAGCGGTGCGTGCCAAGGTGCGCGGTGAGCGTGGCGACCACCTTGGCCCCTTCGTGCCGGAACAGATGGTCGGCCACGTGACCCGCGCTGTCATTGGCCCCGCCCATGCCGCCTCAATCGCAATCGAGCCTGGCCATTTGGCGGACCTCCAACTGCCCGCCGTAGTTAAACATCGGGCACGTGCGGGCAATGGCGACAGCTTCGTCCATCGTGGCGGCCGTCACGATGAAGAAACCGCCGATGGCTTCCTTGGATTCGGCCGCAATGCCATCGGAAATGATGCTTGCGCCTTTGCCGGAAAGGAGTTTTCGTTCAGGCGTCAAAGGCTGGGCCGCACTCATTACGCCTTTCCTGGTAAGCCCCTCAATCCACGCATAGACCTCAGTCATTTTGGCCTGCATTTGCTCGGCGGATAACCCGCCGTCCTGGCACGAGGCGCCTTTAACAAGAAACATGTATTGATTGGTAGGAGTATTTTTCATCGCGATACCTGGGTCGGTTGAATTTTGAATGCTTGTTTAGTGTGTCGGCAACTTACCACGCGCCGCACGACGCACAATGCCAGGGTGCCGACGCAAAGCGCCGTTAGAGAGCGCATGAGAATGTGCGCGGACGAGAATGACATGGAGAACCCGGTGGCAACGGCCACGTAGGCCGCAAGACACATCGGACACTTCGGCATAAGGACGAGCAGCGCCCCTGGAACAAGCAGCTCGGTAATTCCTCGGGGTCGGCGGATCCAGTTTTGTTGCTGATGGACATCGGCGGAGATGCCCGAGGTTTGGCAGCAGTGAAGCGAGATCATGCGTTTGCCTCCTTTCACTTGCAGGCGCACTTCGCCGTGCGGGTTTCATAGCTGTCATGATACCGCACCCATTCCATAGAGCGTTCGAGCTGGTCCTCGTCTCGGCCTTTGGGCGTCAGGTCGAGGATGCGGTAGGTTCCCATCATCAGTTCGACCCCGCGGCCGTACACCGAATAGGTATGATAAATCGCGCCGTCGGCGGCCTTGTGAAACACGCTGATGCCGGGTGCCTCCGTGCTCCCGAACGGCTGCTTCGTGTAATTGTAGTCCACCTTGCCGCTTTCCACTTCCTGGTCCGTGAAGGACACGTGGAAGTCGTAGTTAAAATCGCTGCCGTTTGAGGATACCCACTCGAAGTGCCAGCCCATCCGCTTTTTGAAGGCCTCAATCTCCGCAAGCGGTGCGCGCGAGACTGCCAGCATGGTAACGTCGCGCGCCGCCAAATGCGGCAGCATTCCATCCGTGTGGTCGGCCATGTAAGAGCAACTGGGACAACCTTCGCCCCAACCCGGTCCCAGCATGAAATGCTGGACGACCAATTGGCTCCGCCCACCGAACAGTGCGGCCAAAGATACCCGCCCTCCCCGGCTGTCGAACTGGTAGTCCTTATCGATTTTGACCCAGGGGAGCGCCCGGCGCTTGGCGTTGACGGCGTCCATTTGCCGGGTGAGGCGCTTTTCTTCCGCAAGAAGTTCCTTCCGGGCGGCCAGCCACTCGGACCGGGTGACAATGCTGTGATTTGCTTTCGTATTCATATCAGGTGCAATTTTTGTTGTCGTTTTTTCCGTTTTCTGAGCCGCAACAGCGGCCCGTTCACTGAAACGACAAACGAAATTTCCTGGCGAGGACACGAATGACAAAAAATTTTAAATTATTGTGGAGATGCTGGAAACAAGCCTGCGGAGGGTCATCGCCAGGCTCAACCTTGCTTGACGCCGCAAATGCGCGGGCATAGATCTCGCACATGCAGCCCGTATTCGTTGGCCCGTTCGCGGTGAAGAGTCTCCTTTCTACCCTCATCGCAATGACTTGCACCGTTGAAGCTCAGGGCGCGCAGCTGGTTTACCCGGTGAAGGTAAGCTCAAATCACAGGTACCTGGTAGACCGCCATAACAAACCCTTTCTGATTGTGGGCGATTGCCCGCAAAGCCTGACGGTGAACTTATCCCTGGAACAGACGGAGATGTATTTCTCCAACCGCCAGGCCCATGGATTTAATGTGATGTGGGTCAATCTCCTGTGCACCGTCTATACGGCTGGGCGTCCGGACGGCAGCACCTACGATGGAATCCTGCCCTTCACAGGTTACCTGCCTGGAGGCCCTAAGGATTTGCCGCACTACGATCTCTCCAAGCCGAACGAACCTTTTTTCGCGCGCGTCGATAAAATGATTCAACTGGCGGGCAAACACAATTTTTTAGTCTTTCTGGACCCGATCGAGACGGGCGGCTGGCTGACGAATATGGTCAATAACGGGCCGGAGGCGTGTCAGAACTATGGAAGGTGGCTCGGAAAACGTTACCGGCACTTTGACAATATCGTCTGGATGAGCGGCAACGATTACGAAGGATGGCGCAACCCGCGCAACGACGCGGCGGTGACGGCTGTGGCCAAAGGAATTCAGGCGGCCGATACGCGGCATCTTCACACCATCGAACTGGGCGGCAGCTTCGGGCTTTCCACCGACGACCCAAACTGGGCGAGCCTCGTCTCTCTCAATGCCGCTTACACGTATTTCCCCACCTACGCGGAGGTGCTCAAAGGGTATAACCGGCCGGACCCGATGCCGGTTTTCATGGTTGAGGCGTGTTACGATTACGAGTCGCTCGGCCAGGAGCATGTCGCGACACCGGAAACTTTGCGACGCGAGGAGTATTGGGCGAATTTAAGCGGCGCGACCGGGCTCATCTACGGAAATCATTACACGTGGACCTTCGCGGAGGGCTGGCCAACCCACCTGGACACTCCGGGCGCGGCCCAGATTGCCATTATGAAGTCGTTCTTCGATTCGCAACCGTGGTACGACCTGGTGCCCGATGACAAGCACACCACACTGACCGCGGGTTTCGGCACTTTTTCCACTAAAGGCACCGTTGACGGCAACGATTATGCCACCGCCGCGCGCACGTCCGATGGAGGGCTGGTCATCGTTTACGCGCCGATCCAGCGGCCGCTCACGATCGACATGACCCGGTTCAAGGGGCCGGCCACCGCCCGTTGGTTTGATCCTTCCAATGGCGCCTATGTCAGCATCCCCGGCTCACCTTTTTCCAACTCCGGCGCACAAATCTTCAACCCCTCGGGCCCTAACCACGATGGCAATGCGGATTGGGTGCTGGTGCTCGAAGCCAAGTAGTTTTTCAGGCCGTAAATCTCACACGGCTTGCCACGAAGTGTTCGAAACAACCCTAAGCCGCCAAGGCTTCGGGGATGCGTGGTGCCGCGGCAGTTCCCGAGCAAACATTGAACAGGAAACTCGCAAGCCGGGCTCCTTGCGTCGGCCAGGAAAAGGCCGTAATCACCCGCTGACGGATCGCGGCGCCCCTCCTATCCAGTTCTTCCCTTTGGGTTGCCGCCACCTCCAGCAGACTCATGCGCAGGCTCCGATCGAAGTCATTCGGATCAAAATAAAATGCTTCGGGTCCGAGCACTTCCTCGACACCTGAAAGCTTGCTCGTGAGAATAGCCCTGCCGGTCAGGGCATAATCGAAGAGCTTTGATGAAAAGTTGTTCTCGTTGCCGTGGGTCGCGGGCCTGGGATTGATTAGCACATCGCATGAGCGCCCGAAGCTCAGGCATTCTCCCGGCGTGAGCAGTCCGTGAAACTTCAACCGGGCATTGCTCCGGGCCAGTTCGTCCACGGTTTGGCAGAGCTTGCCGTACCCGCAAAGTTCCAGCGAGGCCGGGATGTTGGAGTCCAGCACATTGCTAATCATGGGGCGAACCCCGGCATGATCGGCCAGAGCGCCAAAATATCCCAAGCGCATTGACCCGTTACGTTCCTCGAACCGCCGTGAACTCGGCTGGTCCACCCGCGCCGGTGTGCATCCGCCCGGCATCCAGAGAAACGGCACATTGCGCGGCTTGAAATATCGTTCGGTGAAGCGACTCAGCCCAATGCACGCGTCGAAGCGCCAGATCATTTCAGAGTCCGGCGTATACATTGGTTTGAACCTCCGCCGGAACCGTTTCCAGCGGTGGAGCGGGACGCCGAGATTGGGGCTGTCAAGCAGAAGCAAAACCAGCCTTGGACAATTCATGTGCCGGCGAAGCCACAGCAGAAATTGGTTATAAATGGGCGATAAATTGTAGACCAGCACCACGTCGGGTTGCCAGCCGTCCGCGCCCCATCGGCGGTATTGCGATTTAAGACATGCCAGCGATCGAAACCGATGGAAAAGTTCCGGCGGTTTTTCCAACAGGATAACATCGTGCATGATCCCTGAAGTCGGATCAGGCGCCTCAATCTTGGGAGGTTGCAGGGGAAGCACACCCGCGGAACGAACCTCGAAGCGCTCTCGAAGTTCGCCCATCATTTGTGTTTCCAACGCGTGACCTGCGGGGTTTAACCCCGGGTTCAAGGCGGCTACCCCTGGGGGAAACGCAAAACCAAGATACAACAAACGTGGCCGTTGCTGAGAGCAATGGTGCGGGCGCAACATAGACAAAGTTTTTAACCACGCCTACCCTGCCTCATATGGGGTATATTCCTACGATGCGGTTAAAAATTAATGTACGACATTGCCCGCCTAATGGGGCCGACTCGGGGAGGACTCCGGAAAGAGCGCGCTTACTGCGCCGCGCGCACGGCGGAGAATTGGAATGGACTTACTGATTTCACGCGAGCGATGGATCAATCTCTTCGCGTTCCCATAAACAACGGCCTTCCATCCCGCCAGCAATCGTCAAGACCTGCCCGGTGATATGCCGCGCCAGGACGTCAGAAGCCAGAAAGACCACTGCATTCGCAATATCTTCGGGGCGCGCAAGTTGAGGCAACGCCATCGTCGAGGTCACTTTGAGAATTGTTTTGCGATCCCGAAGCTTGTTTGCCAGGCGCGGCACGATAGTCCACCCGGGACAGACGCAATTGACGCGTCCGCCACAGTAGGTCTTGGTGTGGGGCGCCAGGAGCGAAATCTCATTCTTGAGCGAGCGCGTCAAACCATATGCGACCGCCGCTTTTGCCGCCGCGTAATCGGCATGCCCGGCTTCGCCAAACACGGCCGCAGTCGAGCCGATGAGCACCAGGTTGCCTTTGCGCTGGCGTTTCACCTGGCCAAGAAACTCGCGCACCGCCAAAAAGGTGGTGCTGAGCACGCCGTCCATTGTCGCCGCCCATTGCGCAGTCTTCATCTGGTGAAACATCACGTCGCGTGTTTCCCATGCGCCCGCGTTTGCCACCAGTACGTCTATGCGACCGAACTTCTCAATGGCTTCGGAGAAGGCGCGACGGGCGTCTGATTCTTTCGAAAAATCCGCGCGGACAACCAACGATTCGGCCTCCTTCAGCTGCCTCTGCAACTTGGTAATTCTCTCCCGGCCTTTGCGGTAATGAAGCACCAACCGGGCGCCCTCGGCCGCAAACTGTTTCGCAATCCCGGATCCAATCCCGCCGGATGCGCCCGTGATGAATACCACTTGATCCCGCAAACCTGTTTCCATTCAGTTGACCCCTGTTTCGTTACCAGGATGAATGGTAATGCTCAAACGTCGACGGGACGTTCTGGACCATATTGTTGCCAAACCATCGCAGGTGACGCTTGCGGCTTAACTGTTTTGAACAGCACAGTAACGACGGTGGGAATGCAACACCTGCTTTCCCGTTTTCCTTGTTGGCTTCCTCATGATCAACTCGGAGGCACCGTCCCGAAATGGGCTTGCCACGAGGCATACGCGGCTTCGTCAGCGCGCAAAGCATCGATCGCTGCGGCGAGCGGCTCTATTCGCACGATCCCTGAAAACACTGCCCGGTCGCCAATTGAATTCTCAATGAGAAAGGCTGGACGCTGCGATACTTGCAGGGCGTAGAATTCAGCCGTCGTGGCCTTGGCAGCGGCGGCCGTTTCCTCCGATTGCGCCCTGCTCAACAACTTCGCAGGATCCAATGGGGCGGCCTCGGTGGCCGCTTTTACCGCCACCTCCCATCGGCCGACTTTCTTTCCTTCCTTAACTGCGGCATGGGCAATCGCCAGGCGAACTCGATCATCCGTGACCCCCAGTTCCTTCGCCGCGAGAGCTACGTAATTCGGAACTACGTACTGCTTAATCTCCGGCTCCAACCACCCGGAGTTGAGCATGTACGGCGACCGTGTAATCGAACCACTGCGACGATAGAACCAATCGCATTGGTTGCGTGAAACCGGGTAGCCTTCTGCAGGCATCATGGCGATTTTCCATTGGAATTCCACCTGGCCCGCGTAGCAGTTCTTCAATTCCGACCACGCGGGTTCCGCCCAATGGCACCAGGAAGAAATAACTTCTAAATAATAGATGACGCGGACCATGCACAAACAGTGCCCTGCTTTGGCAAAAAATCCAGAGCGAAGAACTGTCTTTACACAAGTGTTACGACGATGTCGGTCCTTGGCAGGCCGTGACAAGAATCTCATCGCGTTCGCGCCTGGAACCAGGGCGCACGAGTCCGGTTTAACCCCGTTCGGACAAAAAGTAATTTCGTTGTTTCGGGCTGATGTCCATCTGGAGCTTCTCCATGACCTGGAGCATGTCTTCCCACACACGACGCTTCTCGCTGAGCGCCTGGTTTCTCAGCAAGTACGCGGGGTGGTACGTCGGCATCAGCGGGGTTCCGCGGTAGGTATGCCACTGACCGCGCAAACGGGTGATGCCACTTGTCTTGCCCAGCAACCCCTCAACCGCGGTGGCGCCTAGGGCGACGATGACCCCGGGCTGGATAAGGTCTATTTGCTCGTGAAGGAAAGGGATGCAGGTCTGCATTTCGGCCGGAGTGGGTTTTCGATTGCCACTCGCCTGGCCGGGGGTGTCGGGCCGGCATTTTAAAATGTTGGCGATGTAGACCGAATCCCGCGAGAGGCCCATGGTTTGAATAATTTTCGTCAGTAACTGGCCCGCCTTGCCGACGAAGGGTTCACCTTGAACATCTTCATCCGCACCAGGAGCTTCACCGACGAACATGAGTCGCGCGTTGATGTTGCCCACGCCGAAAACAACGTTTTTGCGCGATGACGCCAGGTGTGCGCATTTCTTGCATGCCATGGCGCGCTGGCGCAGTTCAGCAAACGCCGCGGCTTTGGCTTCAGGCGTCAGCGCCGGCACGGAAATCGCCGGCCCCGCTTCGGCAGTTTCGATTTTCTCGGCTTGCAACCTGATGGCGGCCGTGGGCAGGACTTCCTTCCTGGGCTTTTCGGACTCGGGCCGCGCCGCGAATCCCGGGGACGGATGAGGCGAGATTGCGGGTCTCGCTCGAGTTTCTGCCAAAGCAGTCCAGGTCCCCGGCGAAATGGAAACGAACCGCGTGCCCCGCGATTTCAAATTCTCCAGATGATCAATCGTGGCGTCGAGCAACTGTCGGTACAAGTCCGGCATGAACCCACCTTACCGACACCTCTTCAGAACACAACTACGCCGTGTGGAATGTTTGTCAAACGACGCGGAGTATGTCGCTGATGACCGCCGCCACTTGCTCCGGGCCAATCGCGGCGAGGCATTCAGCCCTGCCCAATCGTTCGCAGGCCGACCCGCGATCCTCCTCGCACCTGCAGGGAACGCTGATGACGCGATGCTCCGGGCCCGCAGGCATGAATGAGGACCTGTAGCCGCCTTGCCGAAACAATGAAACCGTCGGCACATCCAAGGCCGCCGCCAGGTGTAACACGCCGGAATCGGGACCAACGTGCAATCGGCACCGCTTCAACAAAGCCGCAAGTTGCGAAATCGTCACTTTGTTCGGCAACACCTTCAGGCGCGGGTCTTGAACTCTTTTCACCAGGCTCTCAAGACGGTCGACCTGACGGGGTTGCGGGTCACTCGATACGGCGACCGTCAATTCGGGGTGTTTGCTCCAAAGGATGCCCAGCATGGCGGCCTGGTTTTCCAAGGGCCATTCGCGCGTGGGCTTGGATGCGTTGGGAGATAGATGGATCGCGGAGGATCCCACCAGGCCCGCGGCCCACTCGTCACAGCTTCGATCGATTGCCAGGTCGTACCTCGCTTTGCCCAGCGGCACACCGCAAGCCTCAAGCATCCTCCGCCTCTGCTCAGACACAAGGACCCGCGGGTCCTGCCTTGGAATCCAGTCCGGGATCAGCCACGCATTCCAGAAGTGCCGCCGGCCGCCCGGGTGGGCGACGCGCCAGCGCGCGCCCGTCAGCGCCGTCATAAAGATCGTCCGGTCCGCCCCGCTAAAGTTGTACGCCACGTCGAAATGTTCTCGTCGCAACGCCCGCAAGACCCGCCATTGTTCACCAAGCGTTCGAGTGTCGCGCTGCATTTCCACAGACCAGGAGCGATCGACGCAGGGGGCCATCTTGAGCACTTCGGTCCCGAGCGGGCTGGTTAAGACGTGCAACTGCGCGTTCGGGTAGGCGGTTTTGAGTTCCCAAAGCGCGGGAACCAGGTGAATTGTGTCTCCAAGGAAACCCAGGTCCACCACAATTACTTTGCGGGAATCGCGCGTTCTGCTGTAGAAATGGGCAAGCTCGGACGGCATTGAACCCGGAGCACTTATCTCAGATCCAGAACTTTTGCGATGCAAAAACGTTTGCCGCTTTCGGTGTGCATGATTTCCGGAGCGGAAGCGCCGCGAATCGGCAAAGCGCTCGAAAGCGTCGCCCCGTGGGCCGGAGAGATCGTCGTGGTGCTCAACGAGGGGGTGGACGATGGCACCGACAGGATTGCCGCTCAGTTCGGCGCCCAGGTTATCCGGGAGCCATGGCGCGGGTTCATTGCCCAGAAGAACTCCTGCGCCGCAAAAGCCACGCTCCCGTGGTTGCTCAATATTGACGCCGACGAGGTGGTTTCCCCGAAACTGGCGTCTGAAATCGCCCGAACCGTTTCGGAGTCAGGCGTCGGCCACAACGCCTTTGAGTTTCCCAGATGCACTTTTTACTCCGGCCGCTGGATTCGCCACGGCGACTGGTATCCCGACCGCGTGCTGCGGTTGTGGCGCCGCGGGGCCGCGCACTGGGCCGGCGAAGATCCTCATGCACGCCTGGAAGTCGCAGGCAGTATCGGCCGCTTAGGCTCCGACTTATTGCACTTCAGCAACGAAAGCATTGCCCATCAGATTGCCAAAATTGCCCCGTACCACGGCGACTTCGTCAAGCGCCGCGTCGCTGAAGGAGGGCCCGCCGGCCTGATCGAAATGGGCTTTCGGCCTTTCTGGCGCTTCGTCCGCGCGTACGTAGTCCGCCGCGGCTTTCTGGACGGCTGGCAGGGTTTCTATATCGCCGCGCTCGGCTCGTTTTCCACGCTCACCCGGTACGCCATGGTCCGCGAAGCGCGGGAGGCCGGCCAAAGCCGCACATGAATTCCGTCCCGTCGCTCGGGCTTGTCATTAACACATGGAATCAGGCCGACTACCTGGGCCGAGTATTGAAAGCTGTCGCTGCCCAAACCTCCCTCCCTCAAGAAGTGTTGCTCGCCGATGACGGCTCGCAGGACTCAACGGCCGACGTTTTCAAGCGCTTCACCGAATCGTCTGCCATTCCTTGCATCCATGTCCGGCAGGAGCACCAGGGATTTCGACGCTCCCGCATTCTCAACCAGGCCATCGCGCGCGCCACTTCCCAATACCTCGTGTTCCTTGATGGAGATACGGTCCCTCACCCGCAATTCATTTCCGACCACCGCCAACTCGCCTGTGCGAACGCTTTCGTCCAGGGACACCGGGCGCTGCTAAAGCAACGCGCCTCCGCCTGGTTCGGTTCCGGTGCTTTCAACACCGAGAGGCGGCGCGCTTTGTGGAGTGGCCAAATGCAGGGTCTAAAGCATGCTTATCGCTGGCCGCGTCCGCTGAAACGCCGCCGCTTCGACTTGCGCGGCGTCCGTGGATGCAACCTTGCGATCTGGCGCGAGCATTTGCTCCAGGTGAATGGCTACAACGAGGCGTTTGTCGGCTGGGGACGCGAAGACTCCGAGCTCGCAGTCCGCCTGATTAACTGTGGCATTCACCGGCTCGACGTTCGCGGGTGGGCGGTTTGCTTTCATTTGTGGCATCCGCCTGCCAGCCGGACCTCCCTCTCTTCAAACGATGCGCTGCTGGCGGATGCCCAGGCCGGCAAACTCACCCGTTGCGATGCAGGGGTGGACCAATACCTTCACCGAGTCGCACAATGAGCCCTTCGCAAGAATCTGCGGCGCCGGCGCCGTTGCGAATAGTTCATCTCAATTCCATGCTCTCGGGGGGCGGAACGGACGACCAATGCGTCAAACTTGCGCGCGGCTTGTGCCAACTCGGGCAACTCGCCTGGCTCGCCGGACCTGAAGGACGTGACTTCTCGAAACTCGCCCATGAACTGCAGGTCCCGTTTCACCCAACGCCGCCGGAAGGTCCGCTCAAGGCGCGGTTCATTATGTCCGCGGCAAACTTCATTCGCGCGCAACAAATCCAGATCGTTCACGGCCACCACGGACGCGACCTCTGGCCCGTCATTCTTGCCGCACGACTTTCAGGCGGCAAACCTCTCATTATTTTGACACGCCATCTTGCGAAAAGCCCAAGCTCCTGGGTCAGTCGCCGGTTCCTGCTCAATCGCTGCGACGCCATGATCGCTGTTTCGGCGTTTGTAGCCAAAGTCCTGCGGGAGGGAGTCTACGAGCCCGACTCGCCAGAGCCTGAACGGCGCTCGCGCCCGCCTCTGGCCGGAGATCATTCCCGAATCCATGTCATCCATGGGGGAATCGACACCTCCCGTTTCAAACCAGGCGAAAGTCCCGATGTGCGCCGTTCCTGGGGAATTGGGCCCGAGCACTTTGTCTTCGCAGTGGTGGGCGGCTACGATCTGCCTCGGGGAAAAGGACAACGCGAGTTCCTGCGCGCCGCCGCGCGCGTGGCCGCAAAGCTCCCCAACGCGCGATTCCTCATTATTGGGCGCGGCTCTCTCAAACCCGTCCTCGAGCAGGACATCGCGGACCTCGGGCTTCAGGGAAGAGCCTCGTTGACCCCTTACTGCCGAGACATGCCTGCGGCTATGAACGCCATCGATTGCCTGGTTCATCCCCAGGTCGGCACCGAAGCCTTTCCCGGAGTCCTCCTCGAAGCTTTCGCTTGCGGCAAACCGGTGATTGCGTCGGCATTGGACGGAATCCCGGAAGGGTTTGCGATCGGTCAACAAGGCCGGCTGGTCCCACCCGAAGACGTGGCGGCTTTGGCGGACGGCTTGCTTGAAGAAGCCGCGCGCCCTCGGCCGCCACTGGCGCTGCGCCAGGAACTGCATCAGCGGGTGGCCGCCGCTTGTTCACTCGAGGCGCATTCAAAAAAGGTGCTTTTGCTTTATCGCGATTTGGTTCAAGCTCGCGGCGACCGGATTAAATAAGGCGGATGCATGATGTGCGCGTGAAATAGCATAATCTTCTTATGCTCATGACATGCCAATAGATGGTGAGTAATTGGCACCCTATGTGTGGCTGGGATCCGCATTCTTCGGCGAAATATTCGCCGTATGGACGACCTGTCCTCCGGCGATTTAATCTATATTTCGGCGTTTTGCCTGGCTGGCCTTGTGTTTGCCCTTGGGCCTATCATCCTGGTCCACCTAATCTCGGCCCGGCGCACGCGTAATTACGCAAACAAGACTCAGCAGTACGTCGAATGTGGGATGGATCCCATTGGCGACGCCTGGATCCGATACAGCGCGGTCTACTACCTTTACGCCCTCGTCTTCGTCGCCTTTGCCGTCGATGTGCTTTACCTGGTTCCGGTAGCGCTGGTCTATAACCGGATTAAAGAGATCGGAAACCGCGACTTCTTCGAACTGCTGCTCTTTGTTGGAATTCTTTCCCTGGTAATCGTGTACGCATGGAAGAAAGGCGTCTTTGAATGGAAACGCAAGACGATCAAATCCTGAAGGACTGCGCTCCTTTCGTCAGGTTTGGCAAACTGGACGAACTGTTGGACCTGGGGCGCGCCAATTCGCTGTGGCCCTTGACGTTCGGTCTCGCGTGCTGCGCGATTGAGATGATGGCTGCGGGAGCCTCGCGATTCGACCTGGCCCGCTTCGGCGCCGAGGTGTTTCGGCCATCGCCGCGCCAGGCAGATGTCATGATCGTTGCGGGGACAATCAACAAGAAGATGGCTGCCGCGGTGAAGACCCTGTACGACCAAATGCCTGAACCCAAGTGGGTTATCGCTATGGGCAACTGTGCGATCTCGGGTGGTCCGTTTGTATTCCCCGGCCAGTACGCGGTCGTTGAGGGAGTTGACAAGCTCTTCCCGGTCGATGTCTTCGTCCCTGGCTGCCCGCCACGCCCCGAGGGCCTGATCGAAGGTATCCTTAAGCTCGAAGAGAAGCTTACAGGCAAGCGTCGATGGCCAGTTCCTCCTTCGCAACCAACGCAAGCTTCATGACGGCAACAGCGTCCAACGGCACTCCCGCCCCTGCATCGCCCGCTGCGAACCCGGTCGCGGTCCCGCCCGTGCCGGCACCGGTCCAGCCTGTCGCTCCGCCCCCCGAGCCAGCGCCTGCGCTGTTAGCTGGGTCCGTAATCCAATTGCATGTAGTCGACCATGCAATCAAAGGAGTTCACCTGGAAACCACGGTGTCACCCGACCAGGTTATCGCCTCTGCGTTGGAGATGGATCAAGCTGGTTTGGCACTGGATACGATCACCGGCGTCGATTGGCTCGCGGAAAAGCAAATGGAGGTTGTCTACGATTACTTCCATCCGGTCACTGGTCTGCGGGTTGCCATTCGCTCCCGAGTCAGCCGCGAGGACCCGGAGATACCGTCAATTTCCCAGGTGTTCCCGGGCGCAAATTGGCACGAGCGCGAGACCCACGATTTCTTTGGCATCATTTTCGCCGGGCACCCGAACCTCGAGCCGTTTCTGTTGCCTGAAGACGCCACCTATCATCCTCTAAGGAAAGATTTTGCGTCGTGACAGCCCCGGAACTCATTGAATCTCCAAGCGAACGCGCACCGCGCGAAAACTTCGTCCTGAACCTGGGCCCACAGCACCCTGCCACCCATGGCGTGCTCAGGGTCAAATTGACTATGGACGGCGAGTTCATCACCCGCGCCGAACCGGTCTGCGGCTACATCCACCGCATGCAGGAGAAGATGGCTGAAAACCGAACTTTCGCCCAATTCCTGCCGAATACCAGCCGTATCGATTACCTGTCGGCGATGACGTACACCCACGCTTTCGTGGGTGCCGTCGAGCGCGCCGCTAAACTTCAGGTGCCGCCCCGGGCCGAATACATTCGGGTGATTACTTCGGAGTTGAATCGAATTTCCAGTCACCTGGTATGGTGGGGGGCCTTTCTTCTGGACCTCGGCGGCTTCACTCCGTTGCTGTACGCTTTTGATGACCGCGAAAAGATTCTCGATCTGCTTGAAGCCATTACGGGAGCTCGCCTGACCTACTCCTATTATCGAATTGGGGGATTATACAACGACGTCGACGATGCCTTCCTGTCCGGGACGCGCGCTTTTGTTTCTCACATGCGGCCGCGCCTGAAAATGTACCGGGAACTAGTCACTGATAATATCATTCTGCGAAAACGGCTCATCGGGATTGGACCGGTCAGTGCCGAAATGTGCCGCAAATACGGCGCTTCCGGACCGGTGCTGCGCGGTTCCGGTGTTGCTTACGATGTTCGCAAGGCGGAGCCGTACTCCGTCTACAATCAGCTCGATTTTGATGTTCCTCACCTTCCCGAAGGCGATTCGATGGCGAGGTACCTTGTGCGTCTTGAGGAAATCGCCCAGAGCTTGCGCATCATCGAGCAAGGGATCGACAAGCTGCCCAGCGGACCGGTCATGGCGGAGAAGGTTCCGCGCGTTTTGAAACTGCCGGCCGGCGACTACTGCTACGCGGTCGAGGCCGCGCGCGGCAGGTTCATGGTCCGCATCGTGAGTGACAACAAAGAAATTCCGTACCGGGTGAAACTGCGCACTCCGTGTCTTTCCAATCTCAGTCTTTTCGAAGAAGCCAGCCGGGGGATGTTGCTCCCGGACGCGCTGGCGTTCATGGGGAGCCTGGACCTGGTCATCCCGGACATTGATCGTTGAACCATCGCTTAACAAATAATGCTCAAGAATTGTCAACAAGCGGTGAGCGGCAAGATGGGAGCAGTTCCATATTCCGAAATGTTCAACCTATGGAATTCATTGCGATTGGTTCAATGGTTGACCGCGCGGCCACGCCGTAAACCACGCTTTGAAGGCGAACTCTAGATGAACTGGCTTGCTGCCAAACTTGTCACCGAACCGCTTCGTTTGATCGTGTCGCTGGGCGCGATCATGGGGTTTGTGGGTTTGAACGCGGCGTACCTTGTCTGGGTTGAGCGCAAAGGCGCAGGGCGCTTTCAACGCCGGCCGGGGCCGACCGAAGCCGGGCCTGCGGGTCTGCTCCAGCCGATTGCGGACGCGGCGAAACTTTTATCCAAGCAATTGATTGTGCCTGAGGGCGTTGACCGGACTTTATTTCGGGCGGCGCCAATGCTGGTGATGGCGCCGGCGATGGCGGGCCTGGCGGTGATGCCCTTCAGCGAGAGCCTTGCAGCGCGAAACATCAACCTTGGGCTGCTGATGATCTTCGCGTTCGGGTCGCTCAACGTGATGGCCATTATGCTCGGCGGATGGTCGTCGCGGAACAAGTATTCGATTATCTCGGCTGCTCGCGTTGTATCACAAGACGTCGCGTACGAAATCCCGATGCTGCTGGTGGTCGTCACGATGATTCTGATCACCGGAACGATGAACCTGAACGAGATTGTCAAAGTGCAAGCCGGCGGATTCTGGCATTGGAACCTGTTCCGCGTTTGGGTGAACCCGTTGATGCCGGTTTCATTTTTGATTTTTTACATCTGCATGCTCGCCGAGACGAACCGGGCCCCTTTCGACATGGCGGAGGCCGAAAGCGAACTGGTTGCGGGTGCCTACACCGAGTATTCGGGCATGGGCTTTGGAGTCTTCTTCATGGCCGAGTATGCCAACATTCTCCTCGGATGCAGCCTGGGCACCGTGCTGTTTTTGGGAGGATGGCAAAGCCCCTTCGGCATGTTTTCAGGGCTGCTGTGGTTTTTGTTGAAGATGTACTTCCTCGTATTCTCCGTCATTTGGGTGCGGTGGACTTTTCCGAGAACACAGTTTTACGGGCTGTTGAACCTTTCCTGGAAAATTCTCATCCCGGTTTCGTTGGTTGCGCTGCTGGTTTCCAGCGCGCTGGTCAAGATTCTGCCGGCATGAAAAACGCCATCTCAGAAATTTATTCAGGGTTGAAGAGTCTCTTTACGGGAATGCGGATCACGATGGGCGAATTTTTCAAGCCTACCGTGACGGTTCAGTATCCGTATGAAACTCTGAACATGCCGGCGCGGTTCCGCGGGCACATCGAGCTCGTGAAGGACCCGGCCACCGGACAGCCAAAATGCTTTGTCTGCAAACTCTGCGAGAAGGCATGTCCAAGCGACTGCATCACCGTCGAAGGAGTAAAGCCTGAAGGCGCCAAACGGAAGGCCGTCACTTCCTACCGGCTCGATTTTACCAAGTGCAGCCTCTGCGGTTCCTGTGTGGAAGCGTGCCGCGATGGCGCGATTCGATTTTCAAAAGAATACAACCTTGCGGCCACCAACAAGGAACAATTCATCATGGACCTCTTTAAGCGGCTCCAAGCCGAAAGCCAGGCGGCTGAAGCTTCGAAGGCCACGGAGAAACCCGCCCTAAACGAACCGGTTCGGCCGGCGCCGCCCACCGAGGCGCCGGCTCGGCCGAAAGAGGCAGCGACACCGCTCACGCCAACCCTGGATGCCAAATGAACACGTTTCCCGCATCATCAGGGATCACCCAGGCGCTGTTCGTGATTTGTTTGCTGACGATGGCCGCGGGTGCTGTCATCGCGGTCGGCAGTTCACGGTTGATCCGAAGCGTCTGCGGCCTGGCGCTCTGCTGCATTGGGTTGGCCGGACTTTACTACTTTCTGAACAGTCCCTTTCTGGCCCTCATGGAGATACTCATCTACGTCGGGGCGGTCTGCGTCACGATTGTGTTCGCGATTATGCTGGCAGAGACGGACGAGCCCGGGCGCACCGAATCCAGCGGTTCGACGCTCGCTTGGGGCGGACTGTCGATTTTGGCAGCGGCCGGGATTTTCGGCGGTGTGCTATGGCTGGATGGGCGGGGAGAATGGCCGGCCCCGGCGCAACTTCTGAACGATGGGTCGGTTGCCGCAATCGGGCGTTCCTTGCTGACGACCTACAGCATGGCTTTCGAGTTGATTTCCCTGGCGCTCCTGGTCGCGATCATCGGGGCGCTCACGGTCGCCCGCTCAGGAAGGAGCAAGCCCTGAACAAGCCAATCGAGGTTTAATGCATCCAACTCTCTACAATAACCTAAGCATTTACCTGGTCGCCGCGGCATTCCTATTGGCCGTGGGAATCTACGGCCTGGTGCGGCGGCGGACGCTCATTGGCATGCTCATTTCGGGCGAACTCATCTTCTCAGCGGCGTCCCTCAATTTCATGGCATTCAATCGATTCACCGTGCATGACCGGTCCGCTGGCCAGATTTTTGTTTTGTTCATCATGGGGTTGGCGGCGGCGGAGGTCGCGATCGCACTGAGCATCATCGTCGCCATTTACAGGAACTATCGTTCGGTTGCCACGGGCGAATTGGCCGACCTGAAAGGATAAGGGACCGATGCAAGCGCAAAACGACATTCGGCTCTTGATGGCAATCCTGGTTCCGCTGCTTGGAGCCGGCCTGGTGATGGCCACCGGGAAACGGCCGAACGTCAGGGAAGCGGTCTCCTTTCTCTCGGCGGCGGCCCTTTTTGGCATTGTTGCTTCCATGCTCCCCGCCGTTCTCGACGGCAAAATGCTTCGGTTTACGGTATTCCAACTTCTTCCCGGCCTAAGCGTGGCGCTGCGAGCCGACGCGCTCTCGATGGTATTTGCGGTGTCCGCTTCATTCCTGTGGATGCTCACGGTGTTTTACTCGGCCGGCTACATGCGCGGGCTGGAAGAACATGCTCAGACCCGGTTCAATACGTGTTTCGCCCTCGCCTTGTTCGGAGCCATGGGTTGCGCTTTCTCCGACAATCTCCTGACGCTTTACCTGTTTTATGAAATCGTCAGCATCTGCACCTACCCGCTGGTGGCTCATCATCAGGATGAAGAGAGTTACGAGGGCGCAAAAAAATATATCGCGTATTTGACCGCGACCGCGAAAGGCCTGGTTCTGCCGGCGATGGTGCTCATCTACGTGCTGAGCGGCACCCTGGATTTTGCAACCAACATCCGGACCGGGATCATTCCCCCTACGGTCCATCACGGGCTGGTCGCCGGTCTTTATGCCTGTTGCATCCTCGGCTTCGCCAAAAACGGAGTCATGCCTTTCCACAACTGGCTCCCGAGCGCCATGGTCGCCCCCACCCCGGTCAGCGCCCTGCTCCATGCCGTCGCCGTTGTCAAAGTGGGCGTGTTCTCGACCGTTCGCGTGATGCTCTACGTGTTTGGCGTCGACACCATGCACGCGTTGAACCTTGGCCTGCCGACCGCCTACTTCGTTTCATTCACGATTATCATCGGCTCGGTCATCGCTTTGAGCAAAGACAACCTCAAAGCCAGGCTGGCGTATTCGACCGTAAGCCAGCTTTCCTACATCATCCTTGGAGTCGCGCTGCTCACCCCAGCCGGGATCGAAGGCGGCTTGATTCATATTGCCAACCACGCGTTTTCGAAAATTACCCTGTTTTTCTGCGCCGGCGCCATTTACGTCGCCACTCACAAAAAGAACATCTCGGAGATGAGCGGGTTGGGGCGCGCGATGCCGTTGACTTTCGGCGCCTTTGCCCTGGCTTCGTTGAGCATGATCGGAGCGCCGCCGGTAGCGGGTTTCGTCACCAAATGGTACCTGGTGAACGGAGCGTGGGATGCCGGTTCGATTGGAATTATCGCAGTATTGCTGGCCAGCACCCTTCTGAATGCGGCGTATTTTGCGCCCGTGGTGTACCAGGGGTTTTTTGGAAAGACATCGGCGGCGGACACGGCGCACGCGTATCGGGAGGCCCATCCGGCGCTGGTGATACCACTGAGCATTACCGCCATCATTTCAGTTCTCATCGGGTTGCATCCCGGGTTTTTCATTCGGTTGGTTCAGCACCTCATCACATGAAACTGGCCTTATTCATCGAATTCCTGCGCGCGCGGATCAAGTTGCTCATTCGAGTTTGTCTGGGCGTGCTGGCATTGTTGATTGTTGCCGATGCCGTGTTGGTAGACAAAGAACATGCCCATACCACGATCGAGCATCTGCCGGCATTCTGGTCGGTGTTCGGTTTCCTCGGCTGTGCGGTCATCATCCTGGCGTCAAAATGGTTCGGCCACACCGGGATCATGACACGGGAGGATTACTACGATGAATAGCTTCTGGATTCATCCGGCGCTGATACTGATTTTCGGAGCGGCACTCCTGCCATTAGTCCCCGCGCGGCTGAAGAAGGCGTACCTGCTTGCCATCCCTGTGCTGGTCTTCATCCGGACCATCGGAATGCAGGCGGGCGTTTTTGGCCAGGTTCAATACCTGGATTGGAATCTCACCTTTGGACGGGTTGATAAATTAAGCCTGGTCTTCGGCTATATCATGAGCCTGATGTGCATACTGGGAACATTGTACGGGCTGCACGTCCGGGAGAATGTACAGCACATGGCCGCCTGGGTGTACGTTGCGGGTTCGTTGGGCGCGATTTATGCCGGCGATTTTATAACGTTGTTTTTGTTCTGGGAAGTGATGGCATTCTCCTCGGTGTTCCTGATTTGGTTTCGCAGGCGGCCGCAGTCGTTGAGCACGGGCCTGAGATATTTGCTGGTGCACGTTTTTGGAGGCCTGGCGTTGCTTGGGGGCATGGTGCTGCACTGCAAGGCACACAACAGTTGGGCGTTCGACGCCTTCGACGTCCACCAACCGACCCTTGCAACCTACCTCGTCATGATCGGTTTGCTGCTTAACGCCGCCGTGCCGCCGTTGCATGCATGGCTCCCGGATGCTTACGGAGAGGCCACTTTCAACGGTTCGGTGTTCATGTGCGCGTTCACAACAAAGACGGCGGTTTACGCGCTGTGCCGCGGGTTTGCGGGGATGGAAATCCTGGTGCCGCTCGGAGTCATTATGGCCCTGTACGGAGTGGTGTATGCCGTTTTGGAGAACGATTGCCGGCGGCTGCTTGCCTACCACATCATCAGCCAGGTTGGCTACATGGTGGCGGGTGTCGGGTTGGGCACAGCGATGGCCATCAACGGCGCGTGCGCCCATGCCTTCGCTCATATTCTCTACAAGGGACTTTTATTCATGGGTTGCGGCGCGGTGCTGCACATGACCGGCGAAAGCAGGTTCACCGAGTTGGGCGGACTGTGGCGGAAGATGCCGTGGACCTTCGTGTTCACATTGATCGGCGGCCTCTCGATTTCGGCGTTCCCTTTGTTCAGCGGCTTTGTCAGCAAATCAATGATCGTGGCCGCGGGCTTCGAGGAACACAAATTCTGGGTCGCTTTTCTCCTCTTGCTGGCTTCCGCGGGAACATTCCTGCATACCGGCCTCAAAGTTCCTTACTTTATCTGGTTCGGAAACAATAAGCCGAAAGCAGAAGTGTGGAACCGCGCGTCCGAGCCCCCGGCGAACATGATCGCGGCCATGGCCATTGCCTCGGCTCTCTGCATCTTCTTCGGGTGCTACACGCCCTACCTTTACCGGATGCTGCCGTACCCCGTCGACTACCAGCCTTACACCGCATACCACATTTCCGAAACGCTCCAGATCCTGCTCTTCACGGGGCTGGGTTTCTTCCTCCTGCTGGAGAAACTTAAACCGGAACCGAAGATAAGCCTCGATCTGGATTGGTTCTATCGCCTGGGCGGCCGGGCCTTCCAATGGGTGGCAAGCTACCCAATCCAGGCTGCGGACACCCTCGTCGGCGAGCTGTACCGGAGAGCCGGGCTGGCTCCCCTCATGAAAGCGGCCCGGACCGCGGGATTGTTCGACAATGGCGTGATCGACGGGCTAGTCGACGGGATTGCTTCAACCGTTCGCGGAGTGGGGAAGCGTCTGCGCCTGGCCCAACGTGGGCAAATGCAGGAAAACCTCGCGTTTGCATTTGCCGTGGCCGCGCTGCTGATAGTGGCCCTGGTGATTTACTCATACCGATGATGCCCTCCACTTACAATCAATCGGTGCTCACGGTGCTGATATTCAGCCCGCTCGTTGCCGCGGGGATCGCCGCCGCTCTGAAACGCAAGGACTTGATTTGCTGGTGGACGCTGGCTTTCACTTCCGCCCTGGCGCTGTTTTCGCTGCCGCTTTATTGGCGTTTTGACCCGTCAAACGTCGATTTTCAATTCCGGAAAGCCGCCGGCTGGATACCCGCGTTCAAAATCCAATACGACGTCGGCATCGATGGAATCAGCCTGCTCCTGGTGCTTTTGACAACCCTGATGATGCCGTTATGCGTGATGGCCTCCTGGCGTTACATCGAGGCGCGCGTCGCCGAATTCATGGCGTGTTTGTTGATCATGGAGAGCGCGATGATAGGGGTTTTCTGCGCTTTGGACCTGGTTCTGTTCTTCTGTTTTTGGGAGGCGATGCTCATTCCCATGGCGCTCCTGATTGGCATCTGGGGCGGTCCAAGAAAAATCTACGCCGCGCTGAAGTTCTTCATCTACACCATGTCCGGCTCGGTGTTTTTGCTGGTTGCGATCATCGCTTTGTACCTCAAGGTTGGCAGCTTCAGCATCCCGGAAATGATGGGGCGTGGCTTTTCGCACGAGTTTCAATTTTGGATCTTTCTGGCGTTCTTCATTTCGTTCGCAATCAAAGTGCCGATGTTTCCGTTTCATACCTGGCTCCCGGCCGCCCACGTGGAGGCACCGACGGCGGGCAGTGTGATCCTCGCCAGCATACTCCTCAAAATGGGGACTTATGGTTTCCTGCGCTTTTCTTTGCCAATGGCGCCGTATGCCACGCGGGTTTTCACTCCTTTCGTTCTGTGGCTGTCGGTGATTGCGATTCTTTACGGCGGTCTGACCGCGTTGGCCCAAACGGATCTGAAAAAGCTCGTGGCGTATTCCAGCGTGGCTCACATGGGCTTTGCCACTTTTGGCATCTTCGCCCTTAACAAGGCGGGCCTCGAAGGCGCTCTCCTGGTGATGATAAACCACGGTGTGACGACTGGCGCGTTATTCATCATCGTGGGCATTCTTTACGAGCGGTTGCACACGCGGGATTTGGCTCGCGCGGCCGGGGTGGGAAAAATCATGCCCGTCTATGCCATGTTCGCCGGAGTGTTCGCCCTCTCATCGCTGGCGTTTCCCGGGACAAACAGTTTCATCGGGGAATTCCTGGTCATGAGCGGCGGTTTCTCCGCAATTCTGAGCGGGACCGTTTTGGTGCCGAAGCTGATGATCCTCTGCCTGGTGCCCGGGGTCATTTTGGCCGCGGCTTACATGCTGCGAATGCTGCAAACGCTGGCTTACGGCGGTACTCGCAACCCGGAACACCCGGGCCTGCGGGATCTCGGATTGCGAGAAGTGGCGACCCTGGTGCCGCTGCTGGTTTTTGTGTTCTGGATTGGTCTGCATCCGGCCCCATTCACGAATGTCATGCACGCCAGCGTTCAACGTCTGTTGGAACAATCACACACCCTCGATGCGGGTTATGCTTCGAAATAAATTCCAACATTTAACGGCGCGTTGCCCGCGTAACGAGGCCGGCGCGCGCATTCAGCGGTTCATCATTCTATGACCTTTGCCGCGTTGTTCAATTTTTTGCCTGAACTGACGCTGTTGTCCGGCGCGCTCGGGTTGTTTTTCGTTTCACTCGGGCAGTCCCGCGCTGGATTGGCCAGGGCCGTCGCTCTCGCAACAGCGCTGGCAGCAGTCCTTGCGTCTTTTCTTTGCATCGGGCAGCAGGGGACGCTCTTCGAAGGGGCCTACCGCGTTGACCTGTTTTCGCAATCTTTGAAATTGGCGTTCGCCGTTGGCTTTGGGCTGGTGCTGCTGCTGAGCGGGGACCTGGCGGACGTCCGCGCCGAGGTGAAGCCGGAGTATTACCTGTTTTTGACAATCAGCGTAGCCGGGCTGGTCATGCTCGTCAGTTGTGTCGATTTAATCACGATCGTGATCGCTCTCGAAGTTTCAACGTTCCCGCTCTACGTGATGATTCCCATGCGGCGGGAAAGGGAAGGCCAGCGCAGCCAAATGGAATCCGCCATCAAATATATGATGTTCGGCGTGGCTGCGAACGGGGTCATGTTTTTCGGGATGAGTTATTTGTTCGGGTTAACGGGCACCACGTCACTGGAATCCATGCTGCCGAAACTGCAGGCCGTGGTGAATTCTCCCGTCGCAATCGGCGGCCTCTCAATGATGCTCTGCGGTTTGTATTACAAGCTGGCAATCTTTCCGTTCCACTTCTGGACGCCGGACGTTTACCAGGGGGCATCCAACGAAACCGCCGGGCTGGTGGCTTCTTTGCCGAAACTCGGAGGCGTGGCGGTGCTGGTCCGGTTCGTATCGCTGGCCACGCCACACAATCACATGGTGGCGATGATGCTCGGAACCCTTGCGATTGCCTCGATGTTTTATGGGAACTTGATTGCCCTGGCCCAAAAGGATTTCAAACGGCTGCTCGGCTTCTCCGGCATTGCCCACGCAGGCTACGCCCTGGTCGGGTTTGTTGCCCTGGACCAGGTTGGCTTTTCAGCCGCGCTCTACTACATCATGGGTTACCTCCTGATGGTCCTTGCATGCTTCGTTGTGATTTGCAAAGTCTCTCGCGACGGATCGAATGTGGCCATCGAGGAACTGGCGGGATTGCACCGCCGCGCTCCTTTGCTGGCGGTCACCCTCGCCGTCGGGGTGTTTGCCCTGGCGGGCATTCCGCCGTTTGTCGGCTTCATGGGGAAACTCACCATTCTTTCGGCGGCGCTTTCCAAGGGCTACCTGGCTTTGGTTGTGATCGCAGTGATTAACACCGCCATCGCGGTGTACTATTACCTGGGCGTGATACGCGAAGCGTGGTTCCGCGATCCCGGTCCGTTGCCCCCGGTCCACCTGGATTGGCCGACTCGCGCGGCTTGCATCCTCCTGATTTTCGGCATCCTCATGCTGGGCGTTGCTCCCGCCAGGATCATGGGCACGATTTCCACATCGGTCGCCGGCATCTACCCGTCGGCCCCTGCGGCTGCGTCAGTCGCAAAAACGTCCGAGGTTTCGGGTCAGAACCCTTTGCCGGAATGGCAGGCTGCCGTTCCGACCGGTCACAACTAAAGAACCTGCTTATGCGCATGCGCTGAATCTTTCAATCCAACGTCACGCGATGAGCGAACCAGCTCGCAAACAATGAACCCAAAGTACGCGTGGCGCGAGGTAGCCTACCAGGGGTTGCCAAAGCGCTCAGCTGCGCAACGCGCAGCTGATTTTCTGGAAATCTACGGCCTTTACGACGAACAAACGGCCCGCCAACAGGCCAGCCGTTGTATCGTCTGTCCAAACCCAAGTTGCGTTAGCGGTTGCCCGCTCTGCAACCCCATCCCTCAATGGATGCAGCTGACCGCCGAGGGTCGATTCCTCGAGGCGGCTGCTTTGCTGGGATCGGTTACGAACATGGCTGAGATCTGCGCCCGGCTGTGTCCCAGCGATCACTTGTGCGAAGGCGCATGCCTCCTGGACTCCGTTTCGGAAGCCGTTTCTATCCGCGCGTTGGAGCAGTTCCTGGTCGAATACGCCTTCAACCATGGCGCGGCTCAAACCGCAACGGCGCCGCCCAACGGCCGCAAAGTGGCCGTGGTCGGGGCCGGGCCCGGCGGCCTGGCCTGCGCCGAGCAACTCGCGCGTAAAGGTTACTCTGTCACGGTGTATGATTCGGAAATGGTTCCAGGCGGTCTGCTGGTCAACGGCGTCGCCGCTTTCCGCGTAGATCGCTCCGTGGTTCAAAGACGGCTAGATCTCCTGCGCAAGCTTGGAGTCACTTTCTCCCTCGGAGTTACTCTTTCCGAAAAACTTTCGTTGAAGCAGCTGCAGGCGAGCTTCGACGCTGTGTTCCTGTGTTTTGATTGGCGAAAATCGAGAGCATTGCAGGTGCCCGGATCCAACTCGAAGGGCGTCATTCCGGCCATGGCATTTCTCCTGCAAAAAAAGACAGCTTTGCCATTGGATTTGCCTCAAATCGATGTGAAAGGAAAAAGAGTGCTCGTCATTGGGGGCGGGGACACCGCAATCGATTGCGTGCGCTCTGCGATTCGATACGGGGCCGCAGAGGCCACGTGCGTCTACAGGCGCGAAGAAATGGAAATGCCCTGCAGCGGGCAGGAACGGGCGTCCGCGATTGAGGAGGGCGCCCGTTTTATCTTCCGGGCGGCCCCCATTGAGGTGTTAAGCGATCCCAATGGATTCGTCACCCATTTGCGGGCTATTCGGACCCAAGCCGGTCCACTCGATGGTTTGGGGCGCCAGTCCTTCACGCTCCGCCCCAAGACGGAATTCCTGATCGAAGCCGACTGGATCATTCCCGCTTTGGGATTCGACGCCATCGCATGCCCAAATGACGGCGCGTTGTCTTCTCTCCAAACGAATGAATGCGGGTGCATTGCGGTTGATGAACGTCAAATGACCAACCTGCCGGGGGTATTTGCCGGAGGCGATATCGTTCACGGCCCCCTGCCCTTGCTCAAAGCGGTTCGCGACGCCCGCTCTGCCGCAACTCATATTCACAACTTCCTTTCGGCAAAACTGAGCCCTCACGAGTGAATTCCGGACCGCGGGTTCAGAATCCTATCAAGGCCAAAAGAGGTTGACTCGCGGTGGCGACTTCAAAATCCTGAGTCGTCAGGTTTATGAAGCGAAAGATTCTGATCATTTTATCAAATCGTTTGAACCGCAACCAGAAGTCGCGGTTCCTGGAGCTCGATTGCGACCCGGAAGGAAACATTTTAAGCGAAAAAACTTTGCGTGCCCAACCGCGAGTACCCAAGTACCACGAGGTGTGGGAGAATGATGAGGGTCGAACCGAGTTCGCTTCCTGTCACCGCTTCAAACGCAAGTACGGCCACAAGCTCCAAAAAGCAAAGGCTTGAGACAGTGCCGGCTGAGGACAGCGCGGACAAAGCGCGCAAATGAACCTGGAATCCTCCGCGTTATCCGGGCGGCCTCGCAGTTGCCTACGCTCCCATGTTTGCAGGCGGACCTAATCCTCGATCGATCACCCTGAGGACTGTTCCGTCAGGTCCGATGACCTTGACCTGGAGGGGCATTTGGCCGATCGCGTGCGTCGAACAACTCAGGCACGGATCGTAACATCGAATTCCGTGTTCGATTCGGTTGAGCAACGGCTCGCTGACGTCGTTTCCCCGGATATAATGACGAGCGATCTGGGCCACGGTTTGATTCATCGCAAGGTTGTTTTGGCCCGTCGCCACGATCAGGTTGACTTTCACCAGCAAACCGCCCCGGTCCACAGTATAATCGTGAAAGAGCGTTCCCCGCGGAGCCTCGCTGGCGCCCACGCCTCGTAAGCTGTTGATTCCGGCGTCTGCCCTCAAATCTTCGCTGAGCAAATCCGAATCCTCGAGGGCGACCTCGATTCGTTCGAGCGCGGCAAGAATTTCTATCAGGCGCGCGTAATGGTACAGGAAAGAAGAACTCACCGCGCCCCGACCCAGCTTTTTGAACTTTTTCAGCTCGGCGTCGGCTTTCGGAGTGCCCATCTGGTTCGCGACGTTCAAACGCGCCAGAGGCCCCACGCGGTACATCCCGTCCGGAAAGCCCAACGGCAGGTAGTAGGGCGATTTGAGGTACGACGACTTTTGGACCGCTTCGCCGATAAACTCGAAGTATTTCTGAGGATCAAGGCTGTCCGCGATGATGCTGCCGCTGCTGTCGACGAATCGCAATCTCCCCCCGTGGTGCTCCCACGTCCCATCCGCGTCCACGAGCCCCATAAATAGCGAAGGGAAATTCCCGAAGATCTGAATTTCACGCTTATGGGATTCGAGCACACGTTTAAAGAGGTCGAGAGCCGTTTTCGAGGTTGCGAACGCTTCAGGGAGCCAGTTTTTGATGCGCTCGCGTCCGGCTGCTGTCAATGGACTGCGCACGCCGCCGGGAACGGCCCAGGCGGGATGAATCTTTTTCCCGCCCAACACCTCGATGATCTCCTGCCCGAATTGCCTGAGGCGGATTCCTGCTCGTGCGAGGTCGGTATTGGTGGCGATGAGGCCGAGCACGTTGCGCTGCTGCGGTGGGCTGTCCCAGCCCAGCAACAGGTCCGGTGCGCTCAAATGGAAGAAGCTCAGGGCGTGGCTTTGAACAAATTGGGCAAGGTTCATCAGCCGGCGCAGCTTTTCCGCCGCCGGTGGAATACTGACGGCCATGATGGCGTCGCCGGCTTTCGCCGAAGCCAGGAGATGGCTCACCGGACAAATGCCGCAAATTCGCGGCGTGATTCCCGGCATCTCGGAGAAGGGACGCCCCTGGCAGAACTTCTCAAAGCCGCGAAACTCGACCACGTGGAATTCCGCATCCGCCACATTGCCGGCATCGTCCAGGAACAAACTGATTTTGGCGTGGCCTTCGATTCGGGTAACCGGGTCGATGAGAATCCGTTTTGCCATGTGCGTCGAGGGGTTGCTCAACCGAATTTAAGCTGCGCGTTTTCAAGAGCCGGGTCCGTCCCGGCCAATACTCGATCCAGGAAAGCCTTGATCCGGTCTGCGGGCGGCGGACAGCCAGGAATAAAGCAATCGATGTAAACGGCCTGGTGGACGGGCATCACCCTTTCGAGCAGGTTCGGAACAATTCCAGGTTCCCTGGGCAGCCCGGCCAAGAACTGCGCTCCTTCAACGTAGGCTCGTTGCAGCACATTTTCGCCGTTCTTTTCACCCAACTGGTTGCGCATGGCAGGCACGTTTCCTGTCACGGCGCAGTCTCCAAAGGACACCAGCATTTTCGTCCGGGCCCGTACTTTTCGAATCAGCTCCAGGTTATCTTCGTTGCAAACGGCCCCTTCGACGAGGCACAGATCCACGTTTTCAGGAAACTCCTTCACGTCGATAATCGGGCTGTAAACCAGCTCGATGTGCTTAGCCAGCTCAATAAGAGCCTCGTCCAGGTCCAAAAAGGACATGTGACAGCCCGCGCAGCCTCCCAGCCATAGAGTGGCAACTCTCAAGCGATCCATTGCTTTTTCTCCCTCGCCGTAACGATGAACTCGAGCTTGCCCCGATCCCGCTCCATCTCCGAGGTGGTCGACCCTCGATAGAACAGGGCGCCCGTCGGGCAGGACATCACACACTTGCCGCATTTCGTGCAGGTATCGGAGGTGCCCCAGGCCTGGTTTAGATCGGAAATGATGCGCGCATTGGAACCGCGCCCCGATACGTTTTTGGTCCCCGCTCCTTCGATATGCCAGCAAACACGGACGCAGCGTGTGCACAGCAGGCAACGGTTATGGTCCATCCCGAATAGAGGATGCGAGTTGTCCACTTCCCATTTTGGGAAACAATACTCGTAACGCACGTGGTCCATGCCGAGCCTGCAGGCCAGCGTCTGCAGCTCACAATGGCCGTTGGCGACACATACGGCGCAAACGTGGTTTCTCTCGGCAAACAACAGTTCGAGCGCCATCCGCCGGTATCGCCCCAAGCGCTCGCTGTCGGTCCGGATGTCCATCCCTTCCGCAACCTTGGTCGTGCAGGCCGGGAGCAGTTTGGGCACGCCAGTCACTTCCACCAGGCAGATCCGGCAGGCACCCACATCATAAACTCCTTCCAGGTGACACAGCGTGGGAATCGCGATGCCCGCCTCCTGGGCCGCTTCAAGAATGGAAGCGCTCTCGTCGGCGCTTACCTGTTTTCCATCGATCGTTAAGGTCTTGGCTGCCATTGCTCGACTGCTCTCATTTGCCTACAGCGGCACCGACCCCGGGACTGCTCGCCCGGTTTGGCGCGTCCTGCCCATTGTGCATTGCGCCGTTTGCCCGCGGCCCGAACGCATCTTCGACCAGCAAGTCTGTGTATTCCTTGCGGAAGAACCGCAACGTGCTCAGAACGGGGTTCGGAGCCGTCTGGCCCAATCCGCACAGGCTCGTATTTTTGACCATGAAACAAAGCTCTTCGAGTTTCTGCAGATCCCTGGCAGTGGCTCTGCCCGCCAGGATCGCGTTGAGCAAATGATGCATCTGAACGGTTCCCGCCCGGCACGGAACGCATTTCCCGCAGGACTCATCCATGCAGAATTCCATGAAGAACCGGGCGACATCCACCATCCGTGTTGTTTGGTCCATCACGATCATGCCGCCCGATCCCATGATGGACCCGAGCTTGGTCAATGAATCGTAATCCACTGGCGTATCGAGGGCTTCTGCGGGGATGCAACCGCCCGAAGGCCCGCCCGTCTGCACCGCTTTGATGCTGCCCCCGTCCGGCGCGCCGCCGCCCATCTCCTCGACAATTTTGCGCAGTGTGGTTCCCATGGGAACCTCGATCAGACCCGTGTTGGTGATCTTACCAGCTAAGGCGAACACTTTGGTGCCCTTGCTCTTTTCGGTTCCGATCGACGCAAACCAGGCCGCCCCCTGCCGCACGATCGGCGGCACATTTGCCAATGTCTCCACGTTGTTAATCAAGGTGGGACAATTATAAAGCCCGCTTTCTGCTGGAAACGGCGGCCGCGGCCGGGGCGTGCCCCGCTTGCCTTCAACCGAAGCCATGAGCGCGGTTTCTTCTCCGCAGACAAATGCCCCAGCACCGATTCGCAGGTCCACGTTGAAACTGAACGGGGATTCGAAGATGCCGCTTCCCAGCAAACCGAGCTGCTTGGCCTGTTTAATGGCGGTCTGCAGCCGAGCAATGGCCAGTGGATACTCGGCGCGCACGTAAATAAAACCTTGAGTCGCTCCTACCGCGTACGCCGCGATAGCCATTCCTTCCAGGACGCTATGAGGATCGCTCTCCAGCACGCTGCGATCCATGAAAGCGCCCGGGTCGCCTTCGTCGGCGTTGCAGATCACATATTTTTGCTGGCTTGCCGTCTTGGCGACCGTTGCCCATTTCAGGCCGGTGGGATAACCGGCTCCTCCGCGGCCGCGCAAACCGCTTTGAATGATCGTCTCAATCAAATCTTTCGGGGTGAATTCCCTCAAGACATTGTGCAACGCGGAATAACCGTCCGCGGCGATATACGACTCGATCCGTTCCGGATCAATGTATCCGCTGTTGGCCAGGACGATGGAGAACTGGGATCTGAAGAAAGCATGATTCGGGTCGCCGCACTGTACCTCGGTTTTGCCGCCGCGCAGAGTAGCGACGAGCGACGCCGCATCTTCGGCCGTCACCTTCTGGTAGAGCGGTCCGGTGCCACGATTTTCGACGCACACCGTGGCCCCTTGCTCCTCTGTGTCGATTTGAACCAGCGGCCCCTGGCAGCAGAGTTTCATGCAACCGACTCCGCGCACTTCCACCAGGTCTTCGAGGTCGGCTTCTTTCACTGCGGCAACGAGCGCGTCCTTGACGCCTTTCGAGTTGCTGGACATGCAGCCGGCGGCAAGACAACAACGAATCGTATGGCGCTTGAGGGCGGCGCGTTCCTTGGCTGCAATTGCAATCAGGTCATCGTTGACCATGGATTGTAAACTCCTGGAGGCGAGCTAACGCGGTTTCGGGAGTTTGGCGCGGGGTAACCGCCCCGTCGTAAACCACGGCGGGCGCGATGCCGCAAGCCCCGATGCAACGAGCCGTCAAAAGCGACAACTCGTTGTTCGGCGTGGTTTCTCCGGCTTTGATTCCCGAGGTTTGCTCGATTGCGGCCAGGACGCGGTCCGCTCCTTTGACATAACAAGCCGTTCCAAGGCAAACAACGCACGTGTGGCGCCCTTTTGGTTTGAGCGTGAAAAAATGGTAAAAGGTCGCTACGCCATACACCCGGCTGGCGGGCAGCTTTAGTTTGCACGCGATAAAAAGAAGAAGGTCATCCTCAAGGAAACCGAACAACTCTTGCGCCTTGTGCAGCACCTCGATCAGGGCATCCTGCTTAAACTGGTGCTTTTTCATGTGGGCCTCGAGGATTTTGAAGCGTTTGTCCCCGCTGGCGTGTTCCAGCACCTTGGACAATCGATCGCGCCTGGCGTTGAAGAGTGTCGCGATCATGGGCCTCCCCGAGCAGTCGGTCCGAGTTTCATACCCCTGCAGTCCACAAGGTCAGCGTAGCACCGGAGGCCATTGCGACTGCCCGCCGTTTGCCATTTGATAATCTTTTTTTGTTGTGATTCAAGATTAGTTATAAGAATTTTTATATTGCTTTCCGCTTAGAATGACTGACGCCATCCGGAGCCGGACTTTGTCATCCCTTTTGCGAAGCAAGAAGCCTTGGATAACGAGCGGCCTTTCATGAACCCGCAATCGCGATAAACCCGAATGAAGAGTTTGCCTGGCAAAAGCGTCAAAAGTTCCAAGAAAACCGTATGAAAGCCCTTCTCGGCTTGGTCGGCGTGGTGGCGGGTATTGGATGGGGTGCCATGGCCATCGGTCAGGAGCCCGCGCCCCTCCCCACGGGCCGTTTCATTGTTACTCTCAAGCCAGATGCCGATACGACCGCCGTCGCCACTTACCACGGCCTGGAGACGCGACACGTTTATGACCAGGTATTCCGAGGCTGGGCCGGCGAGATTCCACTGGCCAGGCTCAAAGACCTGGCGGCGGACCCGAATGTGGCGTCTATCGTGCCTGACTCCCGCGTATCGGTGTTTGGAGACGGCAACGAAGACAATCTGCTCTCCGGACAAGTGGTGCCTGCTGGAGTTCAACGGGTTGGAGCATCCCCCGGCGCCACGTCGTATACTGGGTCAGGAATAGGAGTGGCGGTGCTGGACACGGGCTTGGACCTGCGCCACGCGGACCTCCGTTGCGCCTCAAATAGCTTCAGCGTGTATGGCATTTCGGCACAGGATGACAACGGGCATGGAACGCATGTCGCCGGTATCGTTGCAGCCCTGGGTGAGCGTGCGGGTGTCGTGGGCGTGGCGCCTGGAGCCGTTTTGTATTCGGTTAAAGTGCTGGATGCCCACGGCAACGGCTACGATTCTGATATCCTGGCCGGCCTGAATTGGATTCGGAATAACACCACGAATCTCAACCCTCCCATCAAAGTAGTGAATATGAGTTTTGGGCGTCCCGCTTCCAGAGACGATGGCGTGTTGCACAACGCTGTGCGGAGCCTGGTTGGGGCTGGAATCACAGTCGTCGCCGCGGCGGGCAACGATCCGGCAAGAGAAGTCAAAAACATGGTGCCTGCCGGGTTCCCCGAGGTCATCGCGGTCGCAAGCACCACCGCCTCCGAGGGGGTGCCCGACATGGGTTACGGTGGGATCGGTCAGGATACAGCCTCGTTTTTCACGACTGCAGGGGCAATGGACGCCACCGGAACAGGCGTGGCAATTTCTGCACCGGGTGAGGAACGAGAAGACCTCAGCGCGGACTGGGTAACCTCGGTGGGGATCTTGTCCACGAGACTTGGCGGCGGCGTTGCACGCATGTCCGGCACCAGCATGGCAGCGCCCCACGTTACGGGGGCTGTTGCTTTGCTTTATGAGAAAGCGGCCGAGTTGGGTTTCAACCTGCAACCGGTGGATGCAAAGCTAGCCATTATGAATGGCGACCGGATAGGTGTTGCTCCATTGGACAGCCGGACAAGTCGCGGGTACAGCCTTAACTATGCGTTCGACGGCGAGCGCGAAGGCATTCTCGATGTGCCATCAGCCCTCAGCTTTCTGGATACGCTCCCGGGTTTGATCTCTGACCGGCCCGTGCGAAACCGACACGCCAACGTTGTGCTGCGACGCCAGGCGGCTGACTGACTCAGAAGCGGGACAGGTGAAGAAACCGGGCTGTTTGTGACAGGAGATTCAGGGACTGGGAGGTGCCATGGGTTTGGCGGCGAGTTCTCGCAGGCAGTTCACAAGGGCCTGGCGCCCCGTGTCCGGTGCTCTCTCAGCGATTTCTAATGCTGTTTCATTGGCGTAATCAGGTTTCCAATTAACGTCCGCGCCTCGCGAGAGCAGGTATTCGGCCGTGCGCCGGTGGCCCCCTTGGCAGGCGTGCCAAAAAGCCTGATTTATGACCTGACCCGCGGGTGCCGGGTTTGCTGCAAAAAACGATTCAACTCGGGCCGTCCTGCCCATCGCCGCAGCGATCCAGAGTTTCTCCATTCTTGCTCCTCGATTGACCAGCATATAGCCGACGCGCCAGCAACCGTATCCGACCGCATTCTCCAGGGGTGTCCCTCCAGCTATTGAGCCGCCTTGCGGTTCGATGTTCGCTCCGCAGGCCACCAGAGCCTCCGCGACCTCAACATCATCGCTGCTTGCGGCCCAATGAAGCGGTGTTTCCCCTGGCTTGTCCTCGTCTGCACTGGCGTTCAGATCGGCCCCCGCTGCGCTAAGGAGCCGGACGGTAGCTGGTCCCTGCGGAAAAAAACCCGGCCAATCGGTCACCACATGAAGAAGAGTTCGTGAGCCGCCCTTCTGGCCCACAATCCTCGCTCGTGCCAGATCAGGGTTCGCGTCGAGCAGTTTTTTCAGGGCTTCGACACTACCCTGCCGTACCGCTCGAACAAGCTCTCTGGTCGAGTCGTCGCGTTCATTTATCTTCATGGCTTTAACTCCGATGCGTGCTTATCCTCAAAAGAATAATTGGCGCGGTCTGGTGCGGCAACTACTGAGGAGCCGTGTTGCGAAGTGAATCGCGCTTCATCCGAGCCTCGCTAGCCAGTGTTCCGACCAGCATTCAGAATTGACGATTCGAACGTCAGGCTCATGGCGTCATTTTTCCGTGCGACGGATTCTTTTCTTTCTCCACCGCCGCCCGCATTCCACCACCGTTGAGCTTCCCAGCACAACTGCCGTTGTGCCACCAAGTATGTCATGGCTTTGGACCATGATTACCACCCCTAGAACCGTAAAGGCCGCTCCAAGAAAAACACCCAACCCCAGCAGCCAGACAGAAGCCTCCGGTTCCCAGACCTGACCACAGTCCAAGCAAAGTCGCCAGGCAATAACCTGGAACCGCGTTGCTTCAGGCACCTCACTGCTTTTTGCTCGCCGGGTGTTAAAGCTCCGGCACGACGGGCACTTGCGCGTAGAGGTCATCGTGTTGTTAAACTACCTGAACAGTTTTGTTCTTGTTAATCGATAATTTGGAGCGGACATAAGTTTGATCGATACCCAAGCCCCTCGGGCGGAACGTGCCGGGATAGGCGAAGTGAACCGCCAACCCTTTCCCCCCACCAACTCGAAGTTGTCAGGTAGGGCTGCGGTTGGAGGCTGGAGCGCTGAGGTCCAATAGTCTCGATCAGCTTCAGGGCAGCAGAACCGCATTACGAGCGGGGGGAGTCGCTGCCAAGACAACTCCCGGTCGATGCTTACGCGAAAACAGGTTGCAAGGTGCTGTTTTGGGCTTGGATCACCTGACCAGGAATGGTACTTTTGGGCCACGTGAGGCTGACATTGAACAGCTTACAACCGAAAAAGGATGACATAATACGGCACCCATTAAACGGACTGGCATTGGATGTGGTTGTAACGTTTGTTGCTTCAAGGTAGAGAGTTACGTCTGGAAGCGCGAACTCGGTCTCGTGCGATAGTCATAGACCGCCAGTCGTTGAATCACAGTTAGAGGCAATGAACACTCTTGCTAAATCAGTTCTTTGCGTTCTTGTTGCGACTGGAACGTGGGCGTGGTCGGAGACGACTCCAAGAGCAGACGGTACTCCACCTTCTGTTTCTGAGATTGCCGTAAGTTTTACGAACTACCAGCGAATGACCAGGAACGTGGTTTCGGTGAACCCTCAGGCAACTATGCTCTGTACAACGGTTTCGAAGGCGCAGATCGAGGCTGCACTCAATGCCGCGCGTATTAAGTTCGGCCCCCATGCAAATACTGGCATTCAAAATACTGGCATTTTGATTTTCATGAACAAGGCTGCTGCGGAAGCTTTCAGCACGAATGCCGTGCCCTTTCCGGTGGGAGCCGTCATTGTTAAACAGAAAACGATGAGCTATTTCGACAAAGACGGAAAGTCTGTTCGTGAAGAGAATATGGGGGTTGGGGGAATGGTTAAGCGTCCAGCAGGGTA